>JAMCRS010000444.1:1086-3459 GCA_023380675.1 Chloroflexota bacterium | reverse complement strand
GTGATGCGCCAGTTTGTATTCGATCCGCTTGCGGACCGAAGCCGGGCGCGGGTGATTGGCGGAACCGGTGACGGTCAACAGACACGGGAGCGAAGCCTTGACCCACTCTCTGCCCAGCGGAAACGCTCTTTGCACGACGATCTCGTCCCCTTCCAGAGTGACGATGGATTCGGCGTACGTGATTTGCGGGATGCCAAGCTTTTCCGCGGTTTGTGGGCCCACCTGCGCCGTATCGCCGTCAATCGCCTGGCGGCCGCAAAAGACAAGGTCGACCGGCGCCAGTTTTTCGATGGTGCACTTGAGCGTGTACGAGGTCGCCAGCGTGTCCGCCCCGGCGAATCGCCTGTCGCTGAGCAACAGGACTCGATCCGCGCCGCGATAGAGCGATTCGCGTAACACCTCGGCCGCCGTGGCCGGTCCCATCGTCACCACCGTGACGGTGCCCCCGTACCGTTCCCGAATTTGCAGAGCCATTTCCAGCGCGTTCAAGTCTTCCGGATTGAAAATGGCCGGCAGCGCCGAGCGGTTGATGGTGCCGTCCTCTTTCATCACATCGCCGCTGATGTTGCGTGTGTCGGGCACTTGCTTGACCAACACGACCGAGGTGTAGGTCCGCGGTGAGGTCATGCCTTACCTCCAATACGCCAGTTCATTGCGAACGGACAAGCGCAAAAGTATTTGGATCGATCGCCGGCGTCAGCCGGACAAGAACGCGGTCAATGCCAATCTTGCGACGTGTGAGTGGCTCACACATAACGAGCCACCGCCTCTGGCGGTGGTCGATGTCTTGCGTGCAAGCTATGGGGTTGCAAAAGGATAAAGCAAGCTCGGGTTCGTCAATTAGAATAGAAAAGGGCAGGGCTAGGGATTACAGATCGGCTCAATCGGGAGTGATTTTCAGCACACCCGCCCCGCGAAGCCGGCTCGCCTTCATCATTTGCAGCGCGCGGTTCGCGTCGTCGAGCGCGAACGTCTCGACCTCGCTGCGAATTGGAATTTCGGCCGCGATCTGCAGAAACTCCTCCACGTCCCTACGCGTGCTGTTCGCGACGCTGCGTATCGTCCTCTCGTGGTAGAGCAGGTCGTAGTCGATCTGTGGAATCGGGGTGCTGTAGATGCCGGCGTGCGCGACGGTGCCCCCTCGGCGCATCACCCGCAGCGCCTCGCGCACCAGCCCGCCGACCGGCGCAAATATGATCGCTCGCTCGATCGGCTCTGGCGGTGTCTCTTCCGCACCGCCGGTCCAAACTGCGCCCAGCTCCCGCGCCAACCGCCGATGTGCCTCCCCACGCGTGAACACGTAGACGGGGCAGCCCCAATGCCGCGCGACCTGCATAACGACGTGACCGCTCGCGCCAAAGCCGTAGAGGCCGAGCCGTTCGCCCTTGGCGAGATCGCTCAGACGGAGCGCACGGTATCCCACGGCGCCCGCGCACAAAAGGGGCGCGGCCTGCACGTCGTTGAAGACGTCGGGAATCCGATACGCAAAGTTTTCGTCCACCAGCGTGTACTCGGCGTATCCGCCGTCGACGTGCTGCCCGGTAAAACGAGCGTGCTCGCAAAGATTTTCCTGCCCGCGCTTGCAGTAATCGCACGTTCCGTCGGTCCAGTTGAGCCACGGAACTCCCACGCGGTCGCCAACCTTGAAACGCGTCACGCTCGCGCCGACCTGGTCCACGACGCCCACGATCTCGTGGCCCGGGATCACCGGCAGCTTGGGGAGTGCGATCTCTCCCTCCACGGTGTGCAGATCGGTGTGGCACACACCGCACGCGTGCACCGCGATGCGGATCTGGCTTCCGGCCGGCGTCGGGGTCTCGACCTCGACCCTTTCGAGTGGACTCTCCTCGGCGCGCCGCGCGCGCACTAGCACCATCGCGTTCAAGTCGTCTGTCTCTTGGCTCGCCGTCGCGTGTTCCGTCGGACCGGTCCGGACACAAGCCCCGACACGCGTCTGCGTCGTTATCCTTTGCTCTTGACCAACATGCTCCACTCGCCCTGCTGGACGGTCTCGCCGCGTTGATTGATCACGCGAACGTCGAAGACGACCATCCCGCCGCCGGCCGCGCGCATGGCCTTGGTCTGCTTGACTTGGGCGCTGACGTGGATCGTGTCGCCGATCTTGATGGGCCCCTTGAATTTCCAGTCCAGGCCGGTGAATGCGATCACCGTGCCTTCGATGAAGCCGAGTTGCGCCGTGAGGCCGGTCGCGGCGGACAGACCGAGCATCCCGTGCGCGATCCGCTCGCCGAAGGGCGTGCTTTTGGCGTACTCGGCATCCGTGTGGATCGTGGTATAGTCGCCCGAGAGGCCGGCGAAATTCACAATGTCCGCCTCGGTGATGGTGCGGCCAGCCGTTACGACCTGCGTTTC
>JAMCRS010000444.1:0-1076 GCA_023380675.1 Chloroflexota bacterium | reverse complement strand
TTGAATTCCTCAAAGTACATCCCACGCGGACGGTATTCGTTCGTCATCCTACCCCCGGATTCGGTCCATCTAGAGCGCAGAGCGCGCCGGCGTCGGCCGGCCGTTCGAGCCGGCACGAGAACGCACCCGCCCGCGGCTCTGCGCCGATCGACTATTTCTTGAACGCGCTCAGCCCGGCGTACTCCGCCGCGTCTCCCAGTTCCTCCTCGATCCGCAGGAGCTGGTTGTACTTGGCCACCCGCTCGGTTCGCGCCGGGGCGCCGGTCTTGATCTGCCCCACGTTCGTCGCGACCACGAGGTCGGAGATCGTCGTGTCTTCCGTCTCGCCGGATCGGTGCGATACCACGGCTGTCCAGCCCGCCCGGTGCGCCATTTCGATGGCGCTCAACGTCTCGCTCAGGCTGCCGATCTGATTCAGCTTGATGAGGACCGAGTTCGCCACCCGGCTTTCGATTCCCTTTTTCAAGCGCTCTACGTTGGTGACGAAGAGGTCGTCGCCTACGAGCTGGATCTTGCTCCCCAGTCGCTGATTGAGCAGCGCCCAGGTGTCCCAATCGTCCTCCGCCAAGCCGTCTTCGATGGAGAGGATCGGGTACTTGTCGCACCAGCTCGCGTAAAAGTCTACCATCTCGGGACCGCTGAGCATGCGGCCTTCCTTGCGCAGGTTGTACTTGCCGTTCTCGTACAGCTCGGAGGCCGCAGGGTCCAGACAGATGTAGATCTGCTGACCGGCCTTGAACCCGGCCTGGTCGATGGCCTGAAGGATCACTTCGATCGCTTCGGCATTCGACTTGAGTGCGGGCGCAAAACCGCCCTCGTCTCCGACGTTCGTGCTGTAGCCCTTGTCCTTGAGCACCTTCTTCAGCGCTTGGTAGATCTCAGCTCCCCAGCGCAGCGCTTCGACGAAATTCGATGCGCCGGCCGGCGCGATCATGAACTCCTGGATGTCGGTCGACTGCCAGCTGGTGTGCGTCCCGCCGTTCAATATGTTCAGCATGGGCACAGGCAGCACCTTACCGTGAACGCCTCCGATGTATCGATACAGCGGGAGCGCCTGCGAATCGGCCGCCGCTTTG
>JAMCRS010000443.1:2205-4133 GCA_023380675.1 Chloroflexota bacterium | reverse complement strand
TTGGATTGTTGCACACCTTCCAGGGAGGCTCATCATACCCACATTTTAATTACTCGCCACGGTAGAACCTTTTCACTCTACTCACTGCCAGAGGCAGTGGTTTAATTCGATAATCAAACCGGCAAACCGCGTTCGCGCCGGTACTCTGGTATCTGGATCATCGGCGGCCGCTCGCGTGCGCGAATGTCCGCCACTTCCAATTGAAACTCTGCTCGATCGTAACGGATCATTTTCATGCTCTTGTTCAATTCGTTGACCAGCTCGGTCTCGTGCGCCGAACCCACGCGCAACATGACGACCTGGATGATCTCGAACGCCATTTTGCTGAGCGCCAATAGAGACTGATTGCGGTGGACGCGCTCTTCCAGGTCCACCTGGCCGATGGCGCTCAGCCCGTAGCGCGAAAGCAGGTCGATCAGCAACCCGATCTCGACGCCGTAGCCGGCGAAAAAGGGAACGGATTCCAGTGCGTCCCGCCGGCCGGCATATTCGCCGGCGAGCGGCTGGACGAGGCCGGACAGCTCCGGATAGAACAGGTTCAACAGCGGCCGCGCCACCAGCTCGGTCACCCGTCCGCCCCCGCGCGCCTGGAGCTGTTTGCCGACGCGCAGCGGACGTTGGTAAAAGCCCTTGACGTACTTGAGCCGCGGCTCGCGGATCAGGGGACCCAGGATTCCGTAGACGAATCGCGGGTGGATGTTGACGATGTCGGTGTCAATCCACGCGATCAGGTCGCCGCGCAAGACGTACAGGCTGTTCCACAGCGCCTCGCCTTTGCCCACCCACGTGTCGTACTGCCGCAGCACCTCGGGGTGTTTCACCACCGGTACGCCCAACCGCGTCGCGATCTCCACGGTGCGGTCGGTCGAGTTCGAGTCGATGACGACGATCTCGTCGATCAGCGGATCGCGCTCCATGAATCTCGTCCGCACCATCTCGACGATCTTGCCGATGGTCTTTTCTTCGTTCAGCGCCGGCAGCCCGAGGCTGATCGTCAGGCCCTGTTTCTCCTTGAGCCGTACGAGCTGCTTGAGGTCCCGAAACTCGCGAGCGTCGAACGTGTTTTCCGCAAACCACTTGTCGACGATGACGGATATGGTAAAGTCGACTGGCTCGGCGGCCGCTTCCGGCGCCGGCAACGTCGTCCGCTCCGGGGCGGATCGCACAACCAGCACCGGCGTGTCCGCCTTTTTGAGTATCGCCGCGGCGGTGGGCCCGAGCGCCGGATCCCCTGGCCGCGGCACCGTGATCGTGCCCATCACGACCAAGTCGTGGCTCCGGCTCGCTCGAAGGATCGCCCGCAGAGCGCTGCCGCGTACGTTTTGCCAGCGCGTGACCTGCCGCAGCGCGTGCAGCCGGGCCAGCAGCGCCCCGTAGGCCTCGTCTCGCTTTTGCACCGGGGCGACGGCATGGAGCACCGTGATTTCGCCTCGCTGCGTCTCTGCGATCGCGAGCGCCAGACGCAGCGCGAGCGCGGCGTAGCGGCCGCCTCGAATGGGCAGCAGAATACGGCAGCCTCGGGAGGGAAACGGCGGCTTGGCGAGCGCGAGGTCGCACCGCTGCCGCCGCAGCCACTCTTGCGGCGGCAGGTTCGACGCGTGCAGCAGCATCAACGCACAGCCTTCGTCCTCGACCGTCTTCTCCGCCTCACGCCAAATGTCGTGGCCGACCCGAGCGATGACGCGCGCGTCGAACCGGCGCGTGCGGCGTTCCAGCGCCTCGCGCAGCCGGCGCGTCTCGAGCGCGCCGGTGCTGAGCGAGGCCCTCGCCGGTACGGCCACCAGCCCAAGCAGCACGAGACCGGTTGGGGAGTCGCCCGCGATGGAGCGCGCAAACGGGACGAGCGACTCGATTTCCGCGCTGGATGAGCCAACGACGAGAACGCGCGGTTTGTCGGTTGGCATGCTGTATCACCTTTTGTCGTGCCT
>JAMCRS010000443.1:0-2195 GCA_023380675.1 Chloroflexota bacterium | reverse complement strand
GATGCCGGCCAAGCCGCGGGTCGAGCCCTCCTACTTGTCGTGTGATTCTCGATCCGGGCCCGGACGGGTTGGGTCCGCCGGCTCGTCCTCGGTCACCGCGCGGCGAAATTCCCGGATCGCTTTGCCGATGGCGCGCATGGACTCTGGTAATCGGTTCGCTCCAAAAAGGAGCATGGCGGCGATCGCGATGAGCACCAAGTCTAGGGGTTCTGGCCTGAACATGATCATCCTCCTGGTTTTCCCGAGGCCCATGCTCGTCTCGGCCGGCCTGCACCGGTTTGTGCTATACTGAATGCGAATTGCGGAGGTGCAGATGTTGTGCGAGAGCATCGTCCAGCTCGCCGGGTCGCTCGACCAACTGGCGGACGGCGAGCGTGAGCTTTTTGATCGCATTTTCAGTGTGAGCACGAGTCACGGCCAGCTCGTGCCGCCCGAACCGATGCACGAATGGATCGAGGCGCACTTTGGCTCGGTCGCCGCGGTCTCCGATCAGTCCATCGTGCGGACGACGAATATTCTCACCTGGGAGACCACGATCTTCAATCCGCTGCGGGCGAGCCGCCCAGTCAAGTCACGCGACGCCAAAGAGGTCCAGGACCAGATCCGCTCGAGCCAGGGCGACCCGTTCTGCGCGCCGCTCGATCATGTACCGGCCGACTCGTTTGGAAGAGTGAGCGGCCGCTTTAGCGTGACCGGCGCCAACATCGCCAAATACGACGCCTGGCACGGGCTCGTCGTGTTTCGCGAGCACGACCCCCTGGCGTTCACGCCCGAATCGCTGGCGGATGCGCTGGAGACCGCGCGCCAATGGTACGCCCGCGCCCACGCGGCCGACCCGGCCGCCGTCTATCCGCTCTTCATTTGGAACTGCCTATGGCGCAGCGGCTCGAGCGTGGTGCACGGGCACGCCCAGACGACACTCGCGCGCGACCTGCCCTACGGCAAGATCGAGCGGCTTCGCCGCGTCGCGGCGCAATACGCTGCCCAATATCGGGCGAACTATTTCGACGACCTGTACCGCGTTCACGCCGAGCTCGGACTGGTCTGGCCCGCCGCTGGCGTTCGAGCGTTTGCCTCGCTCACACCCATCAAGGAACGTGAAGTCCTCATTCTCGCGGACGGCTTTCACGAAACGCTCGCGAATGCCATCTACCACGTACTGCGCACCTACGTTTCCAAACTGGGAGTCGCCAGCTTCAACGTCGCGGTCTACCTCCCGCCGCTCGATCCGCTCGACGGCTGGGCTGACTTCCCGGTCCTGGTCCACCTGGTCGATCGCGGCGATCTCACGAGCAGCACGTGCGACTTTGGGGCGGTCGAGCTGTATGCAGGGAGCGTTGTTTCCGCAGACCCGTTTGCAGTGGCGAGGGCGATGCGGGCCTAACTCGGCTTGGGGCGATCCAACAGCGATTCGATCAACTTGAGCTCGTCGAGCAGCAGCCGCGGCATCAAAAAGCGCTCGTGGACCCGTTCCCACCCTCGACGCGCGATCGTCTCCGCAGCGGCCGAATGCATCAAGAGATAGAGCGCGCGATCGGCGGCCTGCTGTATCGAATCCACCAGATAGCCGCCGATCCCGTTTTCCATCTGGAGACGGATGCCGCCGGTGTTTCCGGCGACGACCGGCGTGCCTTTCCACAACGCCTCGCTCACCACGAGGCCGAAACCCTCTCGCAACGATTTCTGCATGACCACGTCCGCCGCGCGCTGAAAGGCGTTGACCTCGTGCGCGTTGACCCCGGTCAGGTTGGTAAAGACATAAATGTCGCGGTCCTTTTCGGCCTCCGCGCGGATCTTTTTGTAGATCTCCCAGCCTTGCGGATCGTCTTCCGCCATCGCCCCGATGAGTGCGAGCTGTGTTTGCGGCAGTTCCTTCTTCATCAATCGGTACGTGTCGATGACACCCTGCGGGTCCTTCCAGGGATCGAATCGTGAGACCTGGACGATCAGGGGACGTGCGAGGTCGACTCCGAACTCGGCCACCTCTTCCCGATAAAGGTACTTTGGCAGGGGACGGTTTTTCGGCGAAAAAGGGTCGATCGCCGGCGGAATGAACACCGAGCGCGGGCCGGCGAGGCCGGGCGGCTCGAACTGTTTCATCGTAAAGACGGCGGCGTCGTACTCCTGGATCGCCAGCCGCAGAAATTCCCAGACCGACGGCTCCGGCTGCGACGTGTCGATGTGACAGCGCCAGG
>JAMCRS010000442.1 GCA_023380675.1 Chloroflexota bacterium | reverse complement strand
CGCGCACGCGGATGTCGTCGATCAGCAGCGCGGGCATCGGCGCGTCCGCGCCGGCAAGGATGCTCGTGCGCGCGGCGTCCAGCGCGTCGCGGCAGGCGTCGACGAGGATGGTGTGACCGTAGCGATGCTCCAGGTCGCGCAACGTGTGGTCTTGGAGCAGCGCGTCAACGGATGGCAAGTTGCGAAGCTGGGATTGGCTCATTGATTTTATTCTATCGCGAATCGCGCGCCGGGTCAAAGCGATATCTACTTGGCATTCTCGATCAAATATCTTCGCGCCGCTTCTGCAAGCAGCGCCGCGCCAGTTGGGATCGCCGATTCGTCGATGTCGAAATTCGGATTATGGTGCGGACGGTGCAGGTCGTCTTTCTTCGCGCCGACGTTGAAAAAGACGCCTGGCTTGGTGCGCGCCATGAAACTGAAATC
Organism: Chloroflexota bacterium; assembly: GCA_023380675.1. Next base: position 2,654 of record JAMCRS010000442.1, on the reverse strand, counting down.
CTCCGCGCCCATGTGCATGTCCGCTTCTCGCACATGTTCCGCGCCGACTAAATCGCTTGCTATCACGCGGACGAACTCTGCCATCCTGGGATCGTTCACCGTCGTCGGATAGCCGCGCAGAATCGACAATTTGTAATCACCGCCGAAAGCGCGCACCATCGCGAACGCTCGCTCCAAATCGGCGTGGAGTTGGTCGCGCACCTCAATCTCGAAACTGCGAATCGTGCCGACGAGATGCACCGATTCCGGAATAATGTTCGATGCGGTGCCGGCGTGAATCATCGTCACCGAAATCACGCCTTGTTTCGTAGGATTGATGCGCCGCGACACGATCCCGTGAATCGCGTTGATGACCTGCGCGGCGAGCCAGACCGGATCGAGCGCTTCGTGCGGATATGCGCCGTGCCCGCCGCGTCCGATCACGTCGCCCTCGAACGTGTCGACCGCTGCCATGAAGGGACCGGGGCGCACGTACACCTCATTCGCCGGCAGCGTACTGATGACGTGCAAGCCGACCACCGCGTCCACATCGTTCAGCGCGCCCTCCTCGACCATCAACTCGCCGCCGCTCTTGCCATCCGGTCCGAAGTTTTCCTCGGCGGGCTGGAATAGCAATTTCACCGTTCCCTTCAACTTGCCCGCTGCGAAATCTTCGCTGAGCATCGTCGCCGCGCCGAGTAGGCACGCGGTGTGCGCGTCGTGACCGCACGCGTGCATCACGCCGGCATTCTGCGATTTGAATTCCAGACCGGTGGCTTCGACGATCGGCAGCGCGTCCATGTCCGCGCGCAGCGCGAGCCGCGGCGCGCCTTCGCCGAGATACGCCACGACGCCGGTGCGCGCGACGCCGGTCTCGTACTCAATGTGCAGATCGTGCAGGGTTTCCGCCACGCGCTGCGCGGTGCGAACCTCTTGGAACGAAAGTTCCGGGTGCGCGTGCAAATCGCGACGGATCGCGATCAACTTGTCTTTCATCGCTTCTGCGCGATCGAGGTAGGTCATGGGTCTCCTTGTGAATGCGTACTCATCCACGATAGAATCGCTTCTAGCGCGCCGCCGCCGATCGCCAGCGACTTGTCGCTGATCGTAAAACAATTCTCGCGTTTCGCGCGCGGGTCTACATCGCCGATCTTCGCGCCGGCTTGCACGACTAGTTCATCGTGCACCAAGCCGCGCAGAATGCCGTCGATCGACGCGCGAACCTGGCGATTGGCGACACGCGCGATCACCTCGCCCGCAAACACTGAATCGCCAATTCTCCTAATCGCTTTAATCTCTCCCTGGCACGGTGCGCGCAGCACGCGCTCGGCGCTCTTGCCGCCGATTTCGCCGGGCGTGCCGCTGTTCGGCTCCGCGGCGCGATCCCACAATACGCGACCCAGGTTGTGCCCGCGCTGCGTCTCGATCACCGCGTGGCAATCGACGCCCGGCGTAAAGCCGGGACCGAGCGCGAGGACGAGCGGCGCGTCGGCGAGGCGCGTGCCGGTGTTCCGCTTTGCCATCACGGCGTCGATCAAAACCAGCGGCGCGAAAAACTCACGTGCGCGCGTTTCTGGATCGACGAGCACCGGAACGATGCCGTCGTTTAGCAAGCCGCGCGCTTCGTCGAACGATTCCGCGCGCCATGCCATGATGCCTTCGACCGCGATCTGTCCGTCGTACACCGCGCTCGCAAATGCGACCGTCCGCCGGACGACGAGCGGCTGCGCGAGTTCCGTGATGATAACCGGAAAGCCGGCTTTATGCAAGCGCCAGGCGACCCCGGTGCCGAGGTCGCCGGCGCCTTTCAAGAGAATAAGAGTGTTTGGAAAAATAAACATTGGAAAGTTGGGTGGTTGGGTGGTTAGGTGGTCAAAGCGGTGGGCAATCATCGAACTACCAAACGACCAAACAACCTAACTACCTTTTTCTCCAATGATCTGCACCACCAGTGTCCGCGCGCGCGGGCTGGTATCGAAATCGCAAAAGACGATCTGCTGCCAGGTACCGAGCGTCAGTGCGCCGTCCACAAACGGGACCGTGAGCGACGGCCCCATCAACGCGGCGCGGATGTGCGAATGCCCGTTGTCGTCGTGCCAGCGCAAATGATGGCGATATTCGCGGTCGGGCGGCGTAATCTCGTCGAGCACCTGCTGCAAATCGTGAATCACGCCGTCTTCGAATTCAATCGTCGTCAAGCCGCCGGTCGAGCCGGGACAGAAAATCGTCGCGATGCCGGTGGCAAGTTTCGATTCTTTGACCGCGCGCGCCACCCCCGCGGTGATATCCTGCACGTCGTACCCGCCGCGCGTGCGCAAGTGTAGTTCGTGTGTGACAACCATTGAATGCCTCAAGCAATTGGACGCGGATTGACGCGGATCTTGTTTTTATCTGCGTTCATCTGCGTTTATCCGCGTCCAATATCATTTCTTCTTCAGTGCTTCGAGGACGCGCCACGGCGTCAGCGGAAACTCGTCGATCCACGCGCCGGCCGCGTCGTGCACCGCCGCGATGATCGCCGGCGCGAGCGGAATGAACGGCATCTCTGCCATGCCGCGCGCGCCCCACGGTCCGTTGTCGTCCGGAAATTCCAGGATGACCGAATCGACGCGCTCGGGCACGTCGAGAATTCCCGGGATGAGGTACGTGCTCAAGTACGGCGTGAGCACCTTGCC
>JAMCRS010000441.1 GCA_023380675.1 Chloroflexota bacterium | reverse complement strand
CACGTTCTTGAGAACTCTCGTAAGGTCCTTCACCGCACGGTCGATGTCCTGGTCTGTGATGATGTACGGGGGCAGGAAGCGCAGGACGGTGTCGTGCGTGCAGTTGATGAGGAGCCCTTCGGCCATGGCGTCGAGCACGATCTGCTTGCCGGGGACATCGAGTTCCATGCCGATCATCAGCCCGTAGCCGCGAACTTCCTTGATGAACCCGAAGTGGCGGGAGAGCTGAGAGAGCTGCATCCGGAATTCGCCGCCAAGGCGGTAAATCGACGGCAGCAGTTCGTCAAGAATATTGAGGAATTCCAGCGCCACACGGCACGCCAGCGGGCCGCCGCCAAAGGTGGTCCCGTGCATGCCAGGGGCGATCGTGGCGGCTGCTTTTTCATTCGAGACGATCACGCCCAGCGGGAGTCCGCACGCGAGCGGCTTTGCCGCGACCATGATGTCGGGCAGAATGACCGGGTCGGCCAACTGGTAGGCAAAGTAGCGGCCCGGGCGTCCGACTCCGCACTGGATTTCATCGAACACGAGCAGCGCGTTGTGGCGGTCGGCCAGTTCGCGGGCCCTGCGGACGTAGTTCTGCTCGAGCGGATAGATGCCGCCCTCGCCCTGAATCCACTCCAGAATGATTCCGGCCGTGCGGTCGGTGACTGCGTGTTCGAGCGCGGAGAGGTTGTTCGGCGGAACGAACCGCGCGCCCGCCAGCAGCGGCTCAAAATCCCTGCGGTATTTTTCCTGGCCCGTTACGGAGATCGAACCCAGGGTGCGGCCGTGGAACGAATTCTCGAGTGAAATGATGTGGTGTTTCTCCGCGCCGATTTTGCCGCCGTGCGAGCGGATCATCTTCAGCGCGCCTTCCATGGCTTCCGTGCCGGAGTTGCAGAAGAAACTGCGATTGAGCCCGCTGATTTCGGCGAGCTTCTTCGCCAGCGGCCCCTGGTACTCGTGATAGTAGAGGTTCGAGCTATGGATGAGAAGAGCAGCCTGCTCGCGCAGCACCTTCAAAATCCGCGGATGCGCGTGCCCGAGCGCGTTGACGCCGATGCCGCTGATCAGGTCCAGATAGCGTTTCCCTTCGACGTCGTACAAGTAGCAGCCTTTTCCCCGTCTCAGTACGAGCGGGTACCGGCTGTAGTTCTGAAGTAAATATTCACTTTCCAGGCCCATGACCGTTTGAGCGACGGTCTTGCCGGCCTGAGATGGCGATGCACTTCCCATTTTTTTATGATACTTCATAGGTCAATCCGGCCAACACCAAAGCGGTCGAAATTGTGGTAATGCGTCTGAAATCCGGGGCTGTCTACCGCTGGCTGAACGCGCGCCGGAGTTTTTCGTACGTGGTGGGAAGGTCCTCGGGCAGCACACGCGTTTCGCCGATGGTCGTCATGAAGTTCGCGTCGGCGTTCCACCGCGGGAGCACGTGCATATGGATATGGCCCGCCACGCCGGCGCCCGCACACGCGCCGACATTCATCCCGAAGTTGAAGCCGTCGGGTTTGTAGATTGCGCGGAGGTGCTTCAGCGCCAGGCGGGTCAGGTCCATCATCTCGGCCGTCGTTTCTTCGGATGCGTCCTCCGGAGTTGCCACGTGCTCGTAGGGCGCGATCATGAGGTGGCCGGTCGTATACGGGTACAGGTTGAGGAGGATGAAATTGCGCTGTGCGCGATAGACGACGAAATTCTCGGCGTCCTTATGCTCGGCAGCTTTTACGCAGAAAATGCACTCGTCCGTCGGGGCTGCCTTGCTGACGTACCGGTAGCGCCAGGGACTCCACAAATAATCCATTCCGGTCCGGGATCTCTCAAAAGGCGGGCGGATACTCAGTCGGAGGCGCGGTCACCGGCGGCACGGAAGATCCGGGTTCCGTCGCAGCGGCCTGGGCCTCGGGAGCGCCGTTCACCAGGTCCTTTAGTTCCTTGCTTGGCTTGAAAAACGGAATGCGCTTCGCAGGCACTTCGACGCGGGTCCCCGTTTTGGGATTGCGGCCGATTCGGGGCTGCCGCTGGCGGGTCCGAAAGCTGCCGAAGCCGCGGATCTCGATCTTCTCTCCGGTGCGCAACGCCCGCACAATGCTGTCGAATATTGTTTCGACAATCACTTCGGAGTCCTTGCGGCTCATTTCGACAACCCGTGAGACCTCTTCAATCAGTTCGGCCTTCGTCATTTTCTTTTCTCCTTGTGTATTGAACCCGGTCATGGCACGGATAAAATGTCCTGCTCTCGGGCGGTTCGGCTCTGGAGTCAGGCCTCCCCCTGTCCTTTAAGGTTCATCACTTCTTCGATAGTCAGCGTGGCAGCGGCGGCGCGGCGCTGGTATTCCTCCAGGCGCGTCCGCTCCTCGTCGTCCCCAAGCGCGCGTATACTCAAACCGATTTTCTTTTCCGCCTCGCTCATTTTGATGATCTTGAATTCGTACTCGTGGCCGATTTCGAGCGGCGGCTCGTCCTTCTTGCGTTCGGCAAATCCCGGGATCTCCGAATTGTGGCAGAGGCCTTCCACGCCCTCGGCGAGTTCGACGAACGCGCCAAAATTCGCCGTCCGGCAAACCTTGCCGCGTATGACATCCCCGACTTGGTGGGAACGGAAGAACTGCTCCCAGGCGTCCGGCTGCAATTGCTTGATGCCCAGCGAGAGCCTGCGCGCGGCGGCGTTGATGTGAAGCACGACAGCCTGTACGAGCTGACCCTTCTTCAACAGTTCGGAGGGGTGCTTGACGCGCTTGGTCCAGGAAATATCCGAGACGTGAACGAGGCCGTCGATCCCTTCTTCGATCTCGACGAAAGCGCCGAAATCGGTCAGCTTGCGGACGCGGCCTTCGACGACCGATCCCACGCTGTACCGTGACTCCACAGTAGTCCAGGGATCCGGCTCGAGCTGTTTGATGCCCAGCGAAATGCGGCGTTCTTTCGGCTGGACGGCGAGGACGACGGCTTCCACCTGGTCGCCGGGTTTGACGACCTTGGACGGGTGTTTCATCCGGCGCGACCACGTCATTTCAGAGATGTGGATCAGCGCCTCCACTCCCGGCTCGAGTTCGATGAACGCGCCATAGTCGGTGACGCTCACGACCCTGCCGAGCACACGGCTGTTGACCGGGTAGCGTTCCGCGACCGTTTCCCAGGGGTCGGGCGCAAGCTCTTTGAGGCCAAGCGACACGCGCTCCTTCTCGCGGTCGAACTTCAGCACCTTTACCGTGATCTCGTCGCCGACATTGACGATTTCGGAAGGGTGGTTTACACGGCCATAGGACATGTCGCTGACGTGGAGCAGGCCATCGATGCCGCCCAAATCCACGAAGGCGCCGTATTCCGTCAGGTTCTTGACGACTCCCGTGACGATCGCGCCCTCCTGCAGCATTTCCAGGGTCGCGGTCTTGCGCGAAGTCTGTTCGTCCTCGATCGCCAGCTTGCGGGAAACCACAACGTTGCCGCGGCGGCGATTCAGCTTGACGATCTTGACGGGAATGTCCTGTCCGATGAAGGAGTCCAGATTGTGTACGGGACGCACATCGACCTGGGAGCTGGGCATGAATGCCTTGACGCCGACATCAACGGAAAGGCCGCCTTTGATGCGGCCCAGGACGCGGCCGGAAACGAGCAATTGCTCGCGGTGGGCCTTTTCCAGGTTGTCCCACGCGCGGATCCGGCTGGCCTTCTCGTGCGACAGAAGGATATAGCCTTCCGGTTCCGGACCGTGGCGGTCTACCATTACGTCGATGACATCGCCGGGGTGAACCAGGACGGTGCCGTCGTGCTGAAGGAGTTGCTCGATTGGGACTAGACCTTCCGACTTGTAACCGAAATCTACGATGACTTCCTTGTCGGTGACCTTCAGGACCCGGCCTTCCAAGACCTCTCCCTCGGCCGGCGGCGCAAAATGACCGTAGTCCTCGATCAGGTGCTCGTAGTCGTCCTCGTTGGATGCACTCTGGGGGCTGAGTCGGGGGTCATTTTGGTTGCTGGCCATGGCCAAGTCTCCGGATGGACCGATCTACTGCGCATTCAGGCCGCAGCTCTGCGCAAGAACCCCGGCGAGCACACCTGTAAACCAGGATTTTTCAACACTTTGACATTGGGAGCGAGAGTGCTTGCGACCGCCATGACCTCTCATGCACAAATCGTTGATAGATCAGTACTTTAAGA
>JAMCRS010000440.1 GCA_023380675.1 Chloroflexota bacterium | reverse complement strand
AGCGACGCGTCGTCCGGCGTGGCCTGCACGAGGACCGGCACGTTCAGACCCGCCCAGCGCAGCGTGTTCGCGATCGGGCGCTCCTCGCCGAAATTGGGGAGGGTGATGACGACGCCGTCGATCTCGCCGCGATGTTCTTTGAACAGGTCCGCCAGCTTGTGCGCGTCGGCATTCGATTCGACGCTGCCAAATTTGCTGTCCTCGGGAGTCAGCGCGACCGCCCGGATCCCTTCCTCTGCGAGCACCTTGAGAATCGTCTTGCGGCCCTGCTCGGCGAGATGATCCGGGAAAAAACCGCGATTGCCGACGATGACTCCCAACATAGGTTCTTTTAACATGGGTCCTCCTGGAATATGGAACAGTCACGCCTCGACGCACGACGTTTCGTGAATCGCTTTCACCATCGCCCAGAAATTCTCCAGCGGCGTATCGAGCTGAACGTTGTGGGTGGGCCCCACGATGAGACCGCCGCTCCGACCCAACGTGCCGATGCGGGTGGTCACTTCGGTCGCGACCTCCGCCGGCGTTCCGTACGGCAGCGTATGCTGAAGATCGATCGAGCCCCAAAAGCACAGGTGGTCGCCAAATTCCGCTTTGAGCCTGAGCGGATCGATGGCACCCGGTTGGATCGGGTTGAGAACGTCAATGCCGATCTCGATCAGTTCGGGAACGATCGGATAGATCGCACCGTCCGAGTGGTACGCGATCTTGATCTCGGGGTTTATTTTTCTCAGGGACGCGATGAGCTCAGCCATTCGCGGCTTGAGAAAGCGCCTCCACGCCGCCGGAGAGATGAGCATGCCGTTCTGAGCCCCGACGTCGTCGCCCAGCCATATCATGTCTACGCCAGTCTCGACCAAACGCCGGGTCACCTGCGTGTGATAGGCGTAGGGGAAATCCAAGACGGTGTCCGCCAAGTCCGGTCGCAACATCAGATCGGTCATGAGGCGCTCGTAGCCCCGCAGCGCCCAGGCGCACTCGAAAATGGTCGTGGGCACCACGCCGACGACCCAATACTCGTCTTTGTATTCGCGAACGACGCGTTCGGCTTCTTGGTACAGCTCCGCTCGGCACGGGTCGGGTGAACGGTACGGGCCGACCGCTGCGTCGTCCGCGAGGGGATGTCCGAACGGCTCGGTATATTTCCCCGTCCCGAACCGCGTCCCGTACTCGACGCACTTCCAGGTCACGCCCCACTCATCCGTATAGTGGTCGACCTCTTGGTAGCCGGGCGCGTAATAGCCGTTGACCCAACCGACCGACGTCAGCAACATGTCTTCGTCAAGGGCGCGTTCGAGCTCGTAGCTGTTGCCGCCGCCATGGGGATTGTGCAGCCCGGGCTCTAGAAGCTCGAGGTCCGCGGTCAGCCGCCGGGCGAATTCCGGCGTAAAGCTGATCTGCATCGGGCAGCGGTCTGGGGCTAGATGATTGAGGGCTGCTTGAACTCGGTCGCGGTGTTTCATATCGGTACGGTCGATCCCCATTCGCGCTAGCGCGGATACCGTCCGCATTCGAGCGCGGTATCGAACGCGGCGACGATGTTCTCGGGAGGAACAAAGGCCTGGATATTGTGCACGGCCGCAAAGACAAAGCCGCCGCCCGGCGCCAGGTCGTCTATGCGCCGCTTGACTTCGTCGGCCACCTGCGCCGGCGAGCCGAAAGGAAGAACGTGCTGCGTGTCCACGCCGCCGCCCCAAAAGACAATGTCCTTGCCGAATTCTCGCTTGAGCTTGATCGTATCCATTCCCTGCGCCGACACTTGCACGGGATTCAAGATATCGAATCCAACGTCGATCAGATCAGGGATCAGATCGTAAACGGCTCCGCAGACGTGGATAAAGATCTTGGCTTGAGTCTTTTTCTTGATCGCGTCGACCAGCCTTTTCTGCTTCGGCTTGATCATTCTGCGATAGAGCTCAGGCCGGATCAGCCAACCCGTTTGGGTGTTCACGTCGTCCCAATAGGTGAATACCTGGATGTACGGTCCGACCTGGTCCAAATACTCGTTGCACGACTCGACGTAGATATCGGTGATCGTTTCCATCATCCGGTCGGCGAATTTTGGCTCAGTGACGAGCGCCATCAAAAAGTTCTCGAGGCCCATCGTGCGCGCCGGCTGTTCGAATATGCCTCCGCCGATCACGCCGGAGCCGACCAACGCATAGCCGGTGTTTTCGAACAAGTTGCGCGCCTGTGCGCCGAGTTGGGCGTTCAATTCCTTGGGGTCGGGGCGGGGCCACTGGTACTCGTCGAGCGCTTGCATGGTCGGCGCTTTGATCGGAAAGTCGACCCAGTCGAAGTACAATCCGCTTTCTTTAGGCATGTGGAGCTTGGAACCCCAACGGTCGAAGAAGGCGTAATACTCACCCTCCTGAAACACGTCGAGGCCCGGCGCGGTCGCGGAGGGAAGCTGGACCAACCGAAAATCGACCCCAAATCGATCCAGCAGGCGCTCGTCCACGTACGGAAGCTGCTGCACGTAGTCGAGCATCTCGATCTCTTCGACCGGCAAGTCGAGATAGCGCATGAGAGCGACGTAGCTCCTGCGCGTGATGGACGAGACGATGGTCGCGCCTAGATCGATCGGGACGCGGTCGGGCTCTTTGTGATTGAGCGTCTGCAGGACCCTGTCGCGTGAATTCATTCGACGGCGCCGCGGTGCTACTTTAGCCTTCGCTGCAAGAGGGCCTGGAGGCCGACGGAGACGACGATGATAAAACCGTATATTACTTGCGTCCAGTAGCCGGTCAAGCCGACTGCGACGATGCCCGGGTTGATCGCGTTGATGATGAACGCCGCCACGAAGGTACCGAAAATCGTGCCGGCGCCGCCAAAGACCGACGTGCCGCCGAGAAACACCGCCGCCAAGGTGTTCAAAAAGTTGCCCTGGCCCATGGTGGGCCAGAAGAACAGCAAGTCGGCGCTCTGCACGAAACCGGCAAAGCCGGCGGCCAAACCGACGAGCGCGAACGATACGATCTTGATGCGGTCGACGTCAACACCCATCAGGCGGGCGCTCTCGACGTTGTCGCCGGTAAGGTAGACGTGCGCGCCGAACTTGGTGCGATTCAAGAGGAACCAGATCGCGACGGCGATCAGGATCATCCAGATGAACTGCATCGGCAGCACGCCCTGGATACGGCCGACCACCGCGGTATAGAGGAGCGAGTCTTTGACCACCGTCATTCCCAATCCCTGCGCGTTGGTCACCAAGATGACCGCCCCCGCCCAAAAGAATTGAGTGCCGATCGTCGCGACAAGCGAAGGGATGCCGATCTTGACGACGATGAGGCCGTTGATGAGCCCGGCAAAGAGCCCAAAAAGCAGACACGCGACGAATCCCAGTACAAAGTTGTGCGTGGCCAGGTACACTACGTCATAGCCGGTCATCCCCCAGGCCATGATCGATCCGAACGAGAGATCGATCTCGGCCGTGATAATCACCAGGGTCAGCGGGATGGCCACCATCGCAAAGTACGGCGTCGTGATCAGGAGCGCGTTGTAGATGTCAAAGCGCGTGAAGGTATTGGGAGCGCCGATCAGGAACAGCACCCAGATGAAGAGCGCGACGAAGACGATGCCAATCTGCAGGACGTTGCGGCGCGCCCAACTCGCCACTCCCCCTCGACCGGCCGGGGCCGAAATGGGTCTTTCCACTTGCGTCGTTGCACTCATTTCGATTTCCTCCGATGCTACTTGGCCCGACCGGGCGAGGTATCCAGTACTCCGGTCTGCGCGACACGCTGCAGCCGGTCGATCAATTCGTCAAGCGTGATCTGGTCTTTCGTGAATTGGCCGGCGATCATACCGCGATCGACCACGACGATTCGGTCGGCAACGGGGTGAACGTGAAAGATGTTGTGATCGATGAAGATGGCGGATTTACCGGCAGCCTTGATCCCTGAAACGAAATCGAGGCATTTTCTCGTCTCGGACAGGGAGAGCCCCATCGTCGGCTCGTCCAGAATGATGAGCTCCGCCTTGAAATAGAGCGCACGGGTGATCGCCACCCCCTGGCGCTCGCCGCCCGAGAAAGTCTTGACCGTCGACTCGGGCGAAACGGCCGCGGAGGTGAAGCCCATGGCCGTGTTCATCAACTTTGCCGTTTCGCTCTGCATCGCCTTGACGTCGAGAATACCAAACCGATTCGACAGCTCGCGACCCATAAAGATGTTGCGCCACAGCGACTGCTGATCGGCCAGCGCACGCTCTTGGTACACGACTTCGATCCCCAGGTCTCGCGCCTTGGCTACCGTGAGGTGCTCGACCTTCTGGCCTCTCCAGTAGATCTCTCCACCCGGATCCGGATGATGATAACCCGTGATGATCTTGACGAGGGTGGACTTGCCAGCGCCGTTGTCGCCGAGCAGGCCGACGATCTCGTTGTCACCCACCTCAAAGTTTATGTCTCGAACTGCGGCGACCTCGCCGAATGTTTTCGAAACGTTCTTCAATTCAAGTACATGCGCCATGGACGTCTCTCCTGTGTGTTGGCCTGTCCCAGGAGTTCGCCTCGCAGCTTCGCTGCGAGGCGAACTCATCGGATGAGACGGTCAACTACCGGATGTTCTTTTCGGCAAGGGGCGCGATGAAGGCAACGTTGCTCTTGTCAACAAAGCCCGCCCCGGTGTTGATATCCAGTCCCGAAAAGCCGTACACTTTGGTCAGGCAGATTTGCAGGATGGGCAGATAACCCTGGAGCCACTCTTGCTGATCGATCACCAGGCTCGTCCACCCTCCCTGGATCGCCGCAACCGTCGCCGGCGAAAGGTCAAAGCCCGCGAGATAAATGTCTCCCGGCTTTTTTCCCGCCGCCGACAGATACGTCTGCGCCGTCGCCGTCAGTCCACCGTGATCCGTCACGACCAGCTTGACGTCCGGGTGCGAGGTGACGTACCCGGCGAACGTCGGCGTCCCCGCAACCGGGTCCGCATTCGTCGCCGAGTCGATCTCGATATAGTCTACCACCATCCCCGCTTCTTTCAAGGCGTCTTCCACACCCTTGGTTCGCTCGCCACGCGTCGGCTGGGACAACAGACCCCAGACCATCGCACGATCGCCTTTCTTGAGCCCCGAGCGTTTGAACGCTTCCGCGCCCAGATCGTGGCCGGCCTGGTACAACTGCGCGCCCACATAGCCAAAGCCGTTAGCGGCATACGCAGCTTGAGCCTTGGGCAGCGGCGTGTTCTGGCTGGTGACGATGATCCCCTGCTTTTCCGCG
>JAMCRS010000439.1 GCA_023380675.1 Chloroflexota bacterium | reverse complement strand
GCATCTGCGCTTGCGAATGCACGAACTTGGGTGGATCGAGGATGATCGCATCGAAAGACCTCCCCGCGTCTCGATAGCGGCGCAGCATCTGGAACGCGTCACCCTCGACAAATTCCGCGCGCGCCGGCAATCCATTCAGCGCCATATTCTCCTGTGCCAACGTCAGCGCTTCACGAGACGCATCCAGGTTGATCACGCGCTCGTTCGGGTTCGCCGCGCACAGGTACACGGCAAAAGCGCCGGTGAAGGAAAAGACATTCAGCGTTTCGCCAGAACCGGCGGAGACCGCCGGGGAATAGTCCGCGAGAAGCCGTGCGACGCGGGCGCGATTTTCTCGCTGGTCCAGATAGAAACCGGTCTTGTGACCGTGCTGGACGTCGACCCAAAAGCGCATCCCGTTCTCGCGAATCTCGAGCCGGTCCGGCGGCGTCGCGCCGAAGACAACTCCGACTGAGGTCGCCAGGCCCTCTTTCAATCGCACGTCCACGTCGCTGCGCTCGTAAATTCCACGGGGCTGCGCCAATTCGGTCACGAGCGCGGCAATTTCCGCTTTCCTCTTCTCGACCCCGAGGGTCAAGAACTGCAGGACGACGAAATCCGCATATCGATCGACGATCAGGCCGGGAAGCAGGTCACTCTCGGCGTTGACCAGACGGTAGCCGTTGGTCAACCCTCCGGCCGCGATCGCTCGGCGGGCGTCGAATGCGCGCTCGAGGCGCGCGCACAGAAAGGCGCGGTCGACCGGCTCGTCGTTCCAAGTCCACACCCGCGCCGCGATCTGCGAGCGCGCATTGAAATAACCGCGCGCGATCCAGCGCTCCGTCGAATCAAAAATGTCGACGGTATCGCCGTCGGACGCGTCTTCGACACGCGCGATCGCGCCCGAAAAGATCCAGGGATGGCGCGCGAGAACCGGCTTGTCTTTGCCGGGCTTGAGTACGATCCGGGCTTTCATTCTGCCGTCGCGGCTACCCCGCCAGCCGTTGACTCGCCTCCTCCGTCAGACCCTTCAGGTCGGCGGCCTGAAGCTCCTCCGGGGTGAGGCCGAGCAGCTGCAGGATTCGTTCCGCCAGCGCGAGATCCCCCATCGAACGCTTGAGCCACTCGGCGTGGTTCCGCGGGTCAAAGTGGAGCAGATAGAATTCGTGCTGTAAGAGGAGTTGCCAAAAGTGCCCGGACGGATCGACGATCGCCTGGCGAATTTGCGACTCCCGCTCGGCTGCGTCCGGATATAGAGCGCGATAGCGGTCCAGCCATTCGTGCGCAGCGAGGCGCATGACCTTGGCGTGCCTCCCATCGTCCTCCGCTGCACGGCCGGCCATTTCGCCGAGAATCGATGGACGTCCATAGCTCGCCTGCTCCGCATAGCCGCGGATCGCTATCATCGCTTCGTAGGCGCCCATGAATGCGGCCGTCAAGCCCGGGTGGAGGGTAGGAATGGCGTCCATGAAAGGGGTGAAAAGCGGGCTCGGGCTGAAATCCAACGGAAATTCGCGATACTGCATCTCGGCGCGCGCGTCCATCTCCGTCATGACGGCGACGTGGGAAGATTCGTCGTTCAGCACCGCCGCGATCGCCCTGCGCACGGAGTAATCGAGGTTCTCCTTCTCGGCCTGGAGCAGCAGCGCACGGGCCGCCGTAGTCGCGACGTGCTCGGCCGCGAGTTGGACCTTGATCGCATGCTTGCCGAACTCGACGAAGGACTTGAGACGGCGGTCCGAAAGCTTTTCCGGAATAGGCAGGAGCGGCATGGTATCCCACGGCAGGTCGTTCACGTGCCAGTGGCCCGCCAGGGTCGACGCGGCGAGACGCGTCAGGTTCTGGTGGCGCTCCGTGCCTAACTCGACCGTCCCAAGGACGTTGGATATCTGTTCGTTGGTAACCATGGTTTCTTACCTCTATGATGATCGCCGTTAGTCGGCGGAATGGTTGTCACGACTCTCAGGCCTGCGTCCCCAGTCCGTTTGCAGGCAGTAGTCTACGATTCTGTCATAGTAAGTGCGAATGTCGGGAAGCGTCAGTCCGCTGCCCTGCAAGTCACGCCGCGTATTCCCCGAATCGAACACTTTGGGGAGCGCAAGATGCGGCATAAAGTACGTCAACGGCACGAGCGCTTGAAGCAAGCGCGCGTGCCCTTCGTCCCGCGCGTCCTGCACGAGCCGATTGAATGCTGCGGGCTCCAAGATCGGAAACTTGTGCAATCGGCGTCTTATCGAAAAAGGGCTGGCGACGAGCGCGGCGAAGGTCTTGTCGACCAACTCCTCGAGACAAAAAGACAACCGGGGCTCGGCGCAGACGTGATAAGTCGTGCCCGGTCGAAAGTTGTGGTCGACCAGGTGCTGAATCGCGCGCGCCGCATAGTCCACCGGGATCAGATCGACGTGGCCGCGCGGGTCGCCCGGCAGGGCGGGTACGAGACCGTGATACGCAAACCGCATGGCGTTGTGGAAGAAGTTGAACTGGCGCACAACACCGCTGCGTGAATCCCCGATCAATGTCGTAGAACGATAGACGGCGACCGGCAGCTCTCCCATCCGAGTGCGCAGGAACTGCTCGGTTTCGTACTTGGACTGCTCGTACGCGTTGACAAAGCCAGCCGCGTGATCCAATTCGTCTTCGGCGATCCGTCCGGTCCGTTTACCTGCCACGTGCGCCGTGCTAATGTAAGCGAAGGCACACGGCGCGACGCAACTGCGGGCGAAGTCGACGAGGTTCACGGTCCCTTGATAGTTCACCGCGCGCGCGGCGCTCAGGGACATGGCAAAGTCGATCGAGGCAGCCGAATGTATGATGTCGGTCACAGACTCGGACAACACACGATAAGCAGAATCGTCCAAGCCAAGATGGGGTTGCGCTACGTCTCCCCAGATGAGCTCGACCCGGGCAGCGAACGCATCTCGCGTCTCCTCGTCGACGCCGGTGACTAGCCTTGCGGACTTTACCTTCCGTTCGGCTGGTGCGCCCCGGACCAGAACCTTGATTTGCGGGCCGCCGGGGGTGCGCAAGTAGCCGCGCAAGATTTCGTTTCCGAGAAGACCGGTCGCTCCCGTAAGCAGTATGACTCGTTTACCATTATCTCTCGCCAATAACGTAACCTCTCGTGAAATGAAAAACCAATGAATCGCGGCCGGAGGGCTTACTTGGCGATGAAAGGCAAATGAAAACGGCACTCCACCGGGGCGTCTGCAAGAAGTGTCAGCGTGTCCACGACGACGCCTGCCCGCGAGATGAATTGGAATGTGATGCTCGTCAGGTCCGCGTCGACGAGCATCGCTCCATAGTCGGAATTGTAGCGCACTTGGCTTCCGGCCACGGGCGTCGTTGTGAAGGAGTAGATACTCGAGCCGCCCAATCCATTTACAAAATACGGGATGCCGTCGCTCACGATCCGTTCGTACGTATGCTCGTGACCCGCCAGTACGGCTGTGGCCGACCACGCCGCATACGGCCACTGTAGCGCCGCCGTGGATCCGTGGACAGCGCCGGAGGAATAAGGTGCGTGATGCATATACACGATCTTCCACGGCGCGCACGAAGTGTTCAAACGGCTGTGGAGCCACTCCGCTTGACGCGACGCCACGGTGTTGCCGTCGGGCTCGCTTGCGTCGCTGTCGACTGCGAAAAACTGAACCGGCCAGCGCATAAAACCATAGTATCGTTCATTCCCAGGGAGCGCAAAATAGTCCAAATACGGGGCCGCGCCGGCGCTGTACCAATCGTGATTGCCCAAAGCAGGCAAGAATCGATTCTCGACCGCGGCTTGACCATAGCCGCCGCTATAGGGATAGATATAGTCGTGATAGTACTGACCGATGTTCTGATCAATCGTGGAGCTTGCGCCGCTCGGATAGTTATTGTCGCCAGTTGTGATGATGAGATCAGGCGTCCAGCCCTTAACCTGATTGGCAACGTCGAGTTCGGCTTGGCTCGCCTGCCCATAGTCTCCGATCACAGCAAACCGAACGTGCGCGGCCGCGTTTGACCGGCCGCCGGCCACTGCTTGTGCCAGAGGTTGCCGCACCGACACGAACGCGACCGCGAAGACAAAAACGGCAAGGGCCGCCCACGAGGCAGGCGGGAGAGGCCGCGACCGCCCAAGCGCTGGGCTACGTCTCGACCTCGTCAGCCATCGGAATCCTACAGAGTCGTCATCCCCTCTCATCGGGACTCGCTTCGTCTCGCGCCGGGGCACAGCCGCATCGCTTTCACACAGGCTCCGTCAGCGTGCGTGGCGGCGTTGCCAGACGGCCATGCGATCATCGCCGGTGACTATCGACGAGGTGCTCGGTCCCGCCGAAGAGATACTGCCTTCCGCCAAAGTCGTGCGGGAAACCCAGCTTGATCTCGCTGGCCGACTCCAGCTGGCTCAGCTGCGCGTCGTTCAAGTCGAACTCGAGACAGGCCAAGTTGTCCTTCAACTGCTGCTCGTTTCTCGCTCCAATGATCGGGATAATGCTGACGCGCTGCTGCTGCCTGACCCAGTTGATCGCGACCTGTGACGGCGGGCGTCCGATCGCGTCGGCGACGCCGGAGACAACGTCCGCAAGCGCCAACTGCTCTCCCGATACTGTGCTCCGGTCGATGCGGGTCGGATCGCCACCCGGCCGATTGAATTTCCCAGTGAGCAAGCCTGCACCCAGTATGGACCACGCCATCACGGTCATATCGAACGCGCGCGCCATCGGCAACAGGTCCCGCTCGACATCGCGCCAGCTCAGCGCGTAGGGGATCTGCAGGGCGGCAAAGCGTGACCAGCCCATCAGGTCTGCCATCGTGTTCGCCTGCGACACGATCCACGCGGGCGAGTCGGAAATTCCGACGTAGAGCACCTTGCCGGCGCGGACGACGTCGTCCAGCGCGCGCATGACCTCCTCCACCGGCGACAGGAAATCCCACATGTGGACGATGTAGAGGTCGACGTAATCGGTTTGAAGGACCCCAATCCTCTCCGAACGTCATCGTGCCGAGACACAGCTCGGAGACCCGCAATCCCGTTCGACCGAGCAATTTGTAACGCATATCAGTCGCTGCCCCGATCTTGAGCGTTCATCTCATATATCATTCGCAGCCCCTTGAGGGTCAGGCAGTCGTCGACGACGTCGATCGCCTTGGTTTCGGGCGCGATCAGCTCGACCATCTCGCCGGTCCCGACGACGCGCGCGCGAGCGCCCAATTCCTGCTTCACCCGCGCGATCATGCCTTCGACCAGTCCCACGTAGCCATAGATCAAGCCCGCCTGGACCGAGTTGACCGTATTCTTACCGATCGGGCTTTTGGACGCCGGTGGCACCAACTCTATGCGCGGCAGCTGGGCCGCGTGCGAGAACAGGGCATCTGCCGCGATCGTCAGTCCGGGTGCGATCGCGGTTCCTACATAGTCGCCGTCCGCGTTGAGGGCGTCGAATATCGTCGCCGTCGCATCCAGTTCCAGCACGATCGCGGGCACGCCGTACAACCGCTTGGCGGCGACGGCGTTCGCGATGCGGTCCGCGCCGACCTCACGCGGCGAATCGGTGCGGACGTTCAAGCCGGTCTTGATGCCCGGTCCGACGATAACCGGCTTGAGTCCAAGATAGCGCCGGCAAAGCTCGTCAAAGGTGGCGAGGAGCGGAGGGACAGACGACGCAATGGCGCACCCATCCAGGAGTTGGCCGTCCTCGCCTTTTTGCCTCAGGAGGGACCGAAGCAACACGGCGTATTCGTCTGGCGTGCCGTCGACCCGCGTCGTCACGCTCCAGGTCGAAGCGAATTCCTCGCCGCGTGAGAGTCCGACCGTGATATGCGTGTTCCCAATATCGAATAGGAGAATGGTGGACAAATCAGGCTCCAACTCGCTTCACCGCGCGCACGATCGCGTCTGCGACGACTTCGGAAGCGGCGTGACCGATCGCGCTGACGTCCCCTTGCTTCTTGCCGACGCTCAACACGAACAGCGCGTCGCCGTCGAATAGGGTGTGTGAGGGACGGATCGCGCGCGCCAACCCGTCGTGCGCCATCATGGCGACGACATTCGCCTGCTCTTTGCTCAGGGCGGCGTCGGTCGCGATCACTCCGATCGTCGTGTGCGCCCGGGAGAGCGCCGATTGGGCCAAGCCGCTTTTGATCACGCTCGCCGAATCCGCCCAGCCGCCGACGACCGGCCGGCGTGCGCCGGCGAGGATCTCGCCCGTGCGCGGGTCCACGACATCCCCAAGCGAATTGACGACGACGATCGCGCCGACGACGATCCCCTTGCCGATCTGCTGGCTCGCCGTACCGACGCCGCCCGGCGAGGAAAAATCGGGGCCGAGCATGTGCCCGACGGACGCGCCGGTGCCGGCGCCCACGCGTCCTTGCGCGACCGCTCCACCGCGCGCTGCCGCGCAGGCGCTGTAGCCGGCATCGGCGTTCGGACGAACCCTGGCGCTTCCGACACCCAGATCGTAGATCGCGGCCGCCGGCACAATGGGGACGCGCCCGGCGCCGGTCGCATAGCCAATGCCCTTGTCTTCCAGATAGGCCATCACTCCGGCCGCGGCGTCCAGCCCGAAAGCGCTTCCGCCGGCCAACAACACCGCGTTTACGCGCTCCACCAGATGCCCGGGTCGAAGGAGGTCGGTCTCGCGGGTCGCCGGCGCCGGCCCCCGCACGTCGACCCCACCGACCGCACCTTCGGCCGGACAGAGAATCACAGTGCAGCCGGTCGCGTTCTCCTCGTCCGTATAGTGACCGACCAGAATGCCGTCGACGTCCGTGATGGCGTCTTCCATCGACTCTAGTCCTATTCACCGCGCGGACACCTGGGCAGCGCCGTTCGACTCGGCAGAACGCGATCTCGCACACGACGCGACCCGCGGCCGGGCCATTTCTGCCCGCACGCGACGGTGAGTGAAAATGTACCATACAATGCGCGGCGTGTCAATCAAAAGAACTCAATTTCCACTTGGGGGGCGATTGCCGACCCGGCCTCGTGAGGGTATAATGACCCCGATCAAAGAACGAGCGCTGCGCGCTCGCAAAATCTGCTGACACGCGTTCTACGTGACGCAAGCGTATAACATGTCCAGCTTTCATTTTTCGCCGCGGCCGAACCGCGCAAATGAGATCCATTGGCACGAATGGGGTGATGCCGCGTTCGCCCTGGCACGGGCCGAGGACAAACCGATCCTGCTCGGCATCTCCGCCGTGTGGTGCCACTGGTGTCACGTCATGGACGAGACTTCGTATTCCGATCCCACCGTGATCGGCCTAATCAACGAGCGCTTTGTGCCCATCCGGGTCGACAACGACCAGCGGCCCGACGTCAACCGCCGCTATAACCTGGGCGGCTGGCCTACCACAGCCTTCCTGACGCCCGAGGGCGAGCTGCTGACCGGCGGCACCTATCTTCCCCCGGAGCAGATGCGTCCACTTTTGGCCCAGGTCAGCGGTGTCTACCAGCAATCGAAATCCGACCTGGAGCACAAGATCGCACAGGTGAAGGCAGAGCGCGAGCATCGGCCGCCTCAGTCAGAGGGGCAACTGTCGCCTCAGATCGTCGACACGGTGCTGCGCGAGGTCATGGACAATTTCGACCCGGTCCACGGCGGGTTTGGCGACGAACCAAAGTTCCCGCACCCGGATGCGTTAGATCTCTCGCTGGAGCGCTACTTCCGTAGCGGTTATGCCGCCTGGCAGCGCGTCGTGATGGTCACGCTGACGAATATGACCAACGGCGGTACGTACGACCAGGTCGCCGGAGGATTCTTTCGTTACTCGACCAATCGCGACTGGAGCATTCCGCACTATGAAAAAATGCTCGAAGACAACGCCAAACTGCTCGCATTGCTCGCGCGCACCCACCCGGCCATGCATAATGAGGACTTGGGCAAAGTTATCCACTCGTTGACCAGTTACATCAATTCCACGCTGAGCGATTCTGCTCGCGGCGGATTCTTCGGTTCGCAGGACGCGGACGAGAACTACTATTCGCTCCCGCTCGAGGAGCGTTCCAGGCTGCCGGCCCCCTATGTCGATCGAACGTTGTACACCGATTGGAACGCGTTGATGGTAACGGCGTTCTTCGCCGTGGCGACCTTGGCTCTTCCGCGCGTCCCAGAGGCCGAAAACGAAGCTGGGCACTCGAGCCGCGAGGTGCAATTCGCGATCAAGACCCTGGACCGGTTGTGGAACGACGCTTATCGTCCCGGGATTGGGCTGCACCACTTTATCCGAGATGGCGAGGGTCCTCAATTGCCGGGCCAGCTCTCCGATCTGGCGCGGGCGTCGCAGGCGTTTCTCGACGCCTATCAGACCACGGGAGAGCCGGTCCACCTAGAGAGAGCGCAGGCATTGGCGGACGAGGCGCTGACAGCGCTCTACGACGGCGACGCAGGCGCCTTTTGGAGCGAATCAAGCGGACGTGAAACGTTGGGATTGTTGAGGCTGCCGGACAAGTCATTGAACGAAAATGCGGCAATGGCAGAGGCCCTCACCCGTCTCTATCGCCTGACCGGGGACCAGCGGTTCCGCGCGGCCGCGGAAAAAACGCTGGCGTTCTTTGCAAACGACTATGTTCGCTACGGATTCATGGCCGCAGAGTACGCGCTCGCGGTGGACCATTTCTTGAATGAGCCAGTAGTCGTTCACATCGTCGGGACCGCCGGGAATCCGGCGACGCGGGCGCTCCATCGCGCCGCGCTGCAAGCATATACGCCCGGCAAGATCGTGCAGCTGATCGACCCCATGCGCGACGCGGCCCGGCTTGCGCAACTCGGTTATCCCGCGGACAACCCTTCCCTCGCGTACATCTGCGTCGGAACAAAATGCCTCGCTCCCATCGGAGACGCGGCGGAGATCGAAGAGGCAGTCAAGCAAGTACTCTAAAAGCGCGCCGTCCAGTGCCCGCGCGGGGATTCAGCATGAAAATCCATGACATTTCGGTCCCGATTTCTTCCTCGATGCCGACCTATCCCGGAGACCCGCCGGTCAGCATCGAGCCGGTGCTGCAGATCGCGAAAGGAGATGCAGCCAACGTGTCGCGCCTGTCGCTCGGCGACCATACGGGCACGCACCTCGATCCGCCGGTCCACTTTGTTCCCGGCGGCAAGACGGTGGATCAACTGGATCTGAGCGTTCTTTATGGTCCCGCGCTCGTCCTCGACATGACCACGGTCGAAAAGGCAATTTCGGCGGAGGACCTGGAACGCGCGAAACTTCCGGACGGTTCCGTGCGTATACTCTTTAAGACACGCAATTCGCTGTTGTGGGACCGTTTGGGATTTCAACCCGATTTTGTCGCATTCGGTTGGGACGCCGCGCAATGGCTGGTGGACCACGGCGCCAAACTGGTCGGAATCGACTATCTGAGCGCAGAGGTGTACGGCGCCAGCGAGCCAAGGTCGCACAGAACGCTGCTTGGGGCAGGTGTCATCATCGTCGAGGGCATCAACTTGAAGGACGTCTCGCCTGGCAGCTACACGCTGGCCTGCCTGCCTTTGAAGATAAAGAATGGCGATGGGGGCCCTGCACGCGCGGTCCTGATTGAAGACTAAAGAGGAGAATGACGTGATGAGAGGCAGGTTATTCTGGGCGCCGCGTGCTCTGATCGCGGCGTTTGCATTGGCGATCGCCGCCTCGGTTGCGCCGGCGGCGGTACACGCGGACGGACCCCCTTCCGGGGGATTCATGTACGTCGTCCAATACGGCGACACGCTCGATTCGATCGCCGCGCGATTTGGCGTATCGGCCCAGGCGATCGCGCGCGCGAACGGCCTCGCCGCCGGTCGTCCCGACGTCGGACGCGCGCTCCAGATGCCGTATGGGTATCCTGCGAGCGCGGCGGCCTATTCCCCGACAACGCAAAGCAACACGTATTTCGTTTATCAGGTGCAGTCCGGCGACACGCTCGCGGGAATCTCGCGGCGATACGGCGTTCCGGTCGACCGCCTGATATCCGCGAATCACCTGTACAATCCCTCCTATCTGCATCCACGAATGCGGATGTATGTTCCCAAGACGACGTACTATCCGTCCCAGACGTATGCGACTGGGCAAACGTACGTCGTTCAAGCCGGGGACACTCTGTCCCGAATCGCGCTTCGCTTTGGCACTACGGTCTACGCACTCCAGGTGGCCAACGGCATCGCCAATCCAAACTTGATCTTTGCCGGCATGCGGCTGGTGCTGCCGGCCGCCTCGTACGCTTACGCGCCGCCGGCCAGTGGCTATCCGTCGACAACCTATTACCCGACACCCTCTGGTTATCCGCCGCAAATCTACTACCCTACGCCCGGCCCTTATTCGTCGGTCCCACCCCCGAGCACGGCGACGACAGTCCAGGTCTCGCTGATGAACATGGCGTACTATCCCAATTCGCTCACGGTCCATGTGGGGACGACGGTCGTCTGGATCAACAACGATACGATGCAGCACACGGTCACAAGCGGAACGCCGGGTGCGCCTTCGGGCACCTTTGAGTCTGGGACGCTCAACCCGGGGCAGAGCTATCAGTTCACGTTCAACGCGGCCGCGACGTACCCATACTACTGCCGTATTCACGGCGCCGCGATGACCGGAACGATTTACGTGGTACCTTAACCGGCGTCCGACGATGCGAAGGCACCGCCATCGGACAAAAAACGGGTGGGGCATCGACCCCACTCGTTTTGCGTTAAGGCGCTCCGCGTTGTTCTATTTGCGCTTTTCGGCTACAATGCCGAGGACAGTGCCATGAGCCACAAGCCTGAGAAACCGTTCAATTCGAGAACCTATCAAGGACAGATCGAACGCGAGTTGGTCGTCGGCGGGATGCTGGTCGGTCTCGTCGTCGGCGGAATTCTCATCGCCGTGATCTGGGGCACGACGGTGTTGTTCGGGGCTCTTGGGATCTTTGCGCTGTTCCTGGGCCTGGTGTTTGCCGTCTGGCTCTTTTTG
>JAMCRS010000438.1 GCA_023380675.1 Chloroflexota bacterium | reverse complement strand
CCGGCTCTCCGAGCGAACTCTTGACTCTGTCCACGAGCGCCCGCAAGGGAGAGGATGCGAACGTGTTTTACGGCATGCTCGCGTCCATCAAACCTGTGCCGTGAATTGCCGCCATCTCACTAGCCGCCAGCAGAGCGGCCGTGGCGGCACTCGCACTCACAATGGCAAAGACAGCCCGTAACACGCTCAGCGCACGAGCAGGGGGAGATAGAGCCGCCGCTGGGGAGGTGGCAGCGCGGTCACTGTCTCTGTTACCACGCCGGATGTGCTCGCACCGAAATCCGTATTCCCGCCGTACACGGCGGTGAGGGTGTGGCTGCCCACACTCAACGCGGCGGTGCTCACACTGGCCACCCCGTTCGTCAGGCTGGCGGTCCCCAGAGTCGTGCTCCCATCCTTGAAGGTGACGTTGCCGGAAGGCGTTCCACTTCCGGAGCTGACCGTAGCCGTCAAGTTCACCGTCTGTCCGAAGGTCGACGGATCGGGTGCGACCTGGAGGGTAGTCGCCGTCGTGTGAGCGAGAGGAAACGCGAACACATATGCCGCACCTTTGCTACTACTGACTCCAGGCGCACCGGCCGCGATCGAACCATCGGTACTCACCCCAACCCCATAGCCCAGATAGTCCCACTTCGCCCCGCTCGGATTGGTCAGCGTTGCGGTCGGGGTGCCCGTCGTCGCCCATGCGCTTGCTCCCCGGGTAAACACATAGGCCGCACCTTTGTAGACAATGGCATCAGGCGCACCGGCCACGATCGTCGATCCATCCCCATTGATCGCAACCGAAATGCCCAGAAACTCGCCGACCCCGCCTGCATGGGTCAGCGTGGCGGTCGGGCTGTTCGTCGTCACCCATAACCCCGCGCTCCGGGTGAACACGTAGGCCGCCCCGTTGCCACTATTGACGGTATCCGCACCGACCACAATCGTCGAACCGTCCCCGCTGATCGCGAGCGAAGCGGTTCGCCAGTCAAGTACCGCCCCGCTGGCATTCCTCAGCTTCGCGACGGGAGCGCCCGTCGTCAACCAACTCCCCGCGCCCCGGACGAACACGTAGGCGGCACCGTAGCCGGTACTGTCGATAGTCGCACCGGCCGCGATCGTCGATCCGTCCGCATTGATAGCGACCGAATAGCCCAGATTGGTAATCGAGGTCTCGCTTGCATCGGTCAATTGCGCGGTCGGGGTGCTGGTTGTCGCCCAGGCGCCCGTTCCCCGAGCAAAAACGTATACCGCGCCCGAACCATTGGCATCACTGACTCCGGTCGCACCGGCCGCGATCGTCGAACCGTCCCCACTGATCGCGACCGAATAGCCCAGCTGGTCATAGTCGGCCCCACTCAGGTTGGTGAGCGTCGCGGTGGGGGCGTTCATCGTCGCCCAGCCGCTGGATCCTCGGGCGAACACGTACACCGCACCCGGACTGAGACCGAATCCGCCAGCGATAAAATCACCGGCCACGATCGTCGATCCGTCTGCACTGATCGCAACCGAATTCCCCACAGAGTGCGTCTTCCCGGCTGCATTGGTCAGCTTCGCGGCCGGGCTGTCTGTTGTGGCCCAGCTCCCCGCTCCTCGGGTAAACACATAGATCGCACCAGTGGTACTTGTGCCTTTGGGTGCACCGGCCGCGATCGTCGAACCGTCCGCACTCATCGCGAGCGTATAGCCCAGCCAGTTGCCCGTCACCCCATTAACATTCGTGAGCGTGGCGACGACCACATACGGGTCAATCGTCAGGGGATAACGAGCGCCGCGGTCGTCCACCTGGATTTGGACCTCGCCCCGCTCCGCGGCGGAGGGCAAGCGAGAATAGGCAAGCTGCGTCCGCAGTTCGCGTCCCGTGGCATCGTAGGCGACCAGGCCCGTGTAGCGGAATGCCGGCCGGCCATCCTCACCTAACAGTTCGATCGCCTTGCTGCCCGCACGCTCACGCGCCGCGCCTTCCAGGCTCAGGCTCAACGTCACGCGGCTCCCCGTGCCCGCGGGTCGCGCATTTAGCGTCCATCCCTGTTCCAAACCTGCAGGTCCGTTCACATACCACTCGACAAATGCCGGGTGTCGGTATTCCAGGCTATTCGCCGCGGCTGCGGGCGCCACCGGGGTGACCGGTTCCCGCCCCGCATCGACCCCAACGTCGTGCAAAGCCATCGTCCACTGCCCCTCGCCGGAGGACCACCGCAAGCCCGCCGCCGTGAATTCGGCGTGCCAGGTGTTGGCCCCATCCGTCGCCCGAAACCCATCCGCAGTCGGTTGAAAGTGATACCGCGCCTCCGCGCGCCCCAGCGTGGCAGAGACCAGCGCTTGCGCCGCGGGAGGCAAGTCGGGCCGCGCCGCGGGGTGCTGCGCTGCCTGGGCCGTACCCGGCGGCAGTCGAAAGGCGACCAAGATGCCAAGCGCCGACAACGCGAGAAGACGAGCAAGCCAGTACAGCGGCCTTGGTAAATGAAAGAGCATGTCGTCACTCCTTCTCTAGTTTGACTCGCAGGTCGCCGCCATCTCATTAGCCGCAAGCAGAGCGGCCATGGCGGGACTCGCACTCACAATGGCAAAGACAGCCCGTAACACGCTTACCGCACGAGCAGGGGGAGATAGAGCCGCCGCTGGGCAGGTGGCTGGGCCGTCACCGTCTCTGTCACCCCGCTGGAATTGCTCGCATCGAAATCCGTATTCCCGCCGTAATCGGCGGTGAGCGTGTCACTCCCGACCGGCAACGCCGCGGTGTTCCAGGTCGCCTTGCCATTGACCAGGTTGGCGGTCCCCAGAGTCGTGCTCCCATCCTTGAAGGTGACGCTGCCGGAAGGCGTTCCACTTCCGGAACTGACCGCAGCCGTCAAGTTCACCGTCTGTCCAATGGACGACGGGTTCGGCGAGGATTGGAGGGAGGTCTGCGTCGCTGCCGTCGTGACTGTCTGGATTACTGCCGCAGACGCGCTCGGAGCGAAATTCGTATCTCCGCCGTAATCGGCCGTGAGCGTGTCGCTCCCGACCGGCAACGCGGCGGTGCCGAGGCTCGCCACCCCGTTCGTCAGTGTCCCGGTCCCGAGAGTCGTGCCCCCATCCTTGAAGGTCACCGGACCGGTGGGCACTCCTCCTGCAGAGATCACGGCAGCCGTCAAGGTCACTGTCTGTCCGAAGGTCGAGGGATTCGGCGCGACCTGGAGGAGGGTCACCGTGGCATGAGCAATGACGACCGAATAAGCCTGCTCGCCTGGGATGGCATGCTGGTCGACCGCCTGGACGGTGAGGGGGAACGTCCCGTAAGTCGTCGGAGTGCCACTCAACACTCCCGTGGAGCTCAAGCTCAAGCCCGGGACACTCCCGCTTGTGAGGGTAAAGACATAGGGAGCCGTGCCGCCACTTGCGGAAATCGTCTGGCTGTACGCCTCCCCGGGGACGCCAGAAGGCAGGGAGGTGGGACTGAGCGATACGGCGGGCGCTTGGCCGTAGTTATTCCGTCCCCAGCAGGCGACAGCCCCATCCGTCTTAATGCCGCAGGTGTGATACTGTCCCGCGCTCACCTGGCTGAAGGTGCCGGAGGGCTGTGCCGCTTGGCCATAGTAATTCCATCCCCAGCAGGCGACACTCCCATCCGTCTTGATCCCACAGGTGTGATAGCCACCCGCGCTCACCTGGACGAAGGTGCCGGCGCACGCGAGCCCGGTGCAATCGGGCGGAGCTTGGCCGTCGGTGTTGTCTCCCCAGCAGGCGACCGTCCCATCTGTTCTGATCCCGCACGTGTGATACTGTCCCGCGCTCAGCTGGACGAACGTACCGGCGCATCCCTTTCCAGTGCAGTCTGGGGGAGCTTGACCATAGGTGTTATCTCCCCAGCAGGCGACACTCCCATCCGCCTTGATCCCACAGGTGTGAAGGCCTCCCGCACTCACCTGAATGAAAGGGCCGCTCAACTTGGCAGGAGCCTGGTTCTTGTTATTCCATCCCCAGCATTCGACCGTTCCACCGATGCTGATCCCGCAGGTGTGATACTGTCCGGCGCTCACCTGGGTGAAGGTGCCGGAGGGTTGCATCGCCTGACCATAGTTCGGCTCAACCCCCGTATTCCGGGTCCCCGCCCCCCAGCAGACCACGGTCCCATTCGGCTCGAGGGCGCAGGTGTGATAGCCGCCTGCGCTCGCCTGAATAAATGGGCCCGAAGGCGGCATCGCCTGACCGTAGTTGAGGGACGTCCCCGTATTGGTCGTCCCCGCTCCCCAGCAGGCGACACCGCCGGTGGGATTGAGCTCACACGCATGATACCCGCCGCTGGTCACGCGCCGTAGGTTAAAGGTGCCGGAGGGCTGCATCGCCTGACCATAGTTCGGCGCAACCCCCGTATTGGTCGTCCCTGCTCCCCAGCAGGCGACGGTGCCATCTGTCTTGATTCCGCAGGTGTGATAGAGTCCCGCGCTCACCTGAGTAAAGGTGCCGCTGACCGTGGTAGGAGCTTGACCATAGCTGTTGTCGCCCCAGCAGGCGACGTTGCCGTCTGTCTTGATTCCGCAGGTGAGATAGTCTCCCGCGCTCACCTGAGTAAAGGTGCCGGAGGGCTGCATTGCCTGACCAAGGTTCGGCTCAACCCCCGTATTGGTCGTCCCCGCCCCCCAGCAGACCACGGTCCCATTCGGCTCGAGGGCGCAGGTGTGATAGAGTCCCGCGCTCACCTGGATAAAGGGACCGCTCACCGTGGCAGGCGCCTGACCGTAGTAGTTATCTCCCCAGCAGGCGACACTCCCATCCGTCTTGATTCCGCAGCTGTGAACCTGTCCCGTGCTCACCTGGACGAAGCTACCGCTGACCGTGGTAGGAGCTTGACCATAGGTGTTGTCGCCCCAGCAGGCGACGGTGCCATCCGTCTTGATTCCGCAGGTGTGGTCGGCTCCCGCGCTCACCTGCGTGAAGGTGCCGGAGGGAGACGCTGCCTGACCATAGTAATCAAGTCCCCAGCAGTGGACCGTGCCGTCCGTCTGGATGGCGCAGGTGTGATACTGTCCCGCGCTCACCTGGACGAAGGTGCCGCTCGGGATAGGTGAGACTTGGCCGTCCCCGTTGTATCCCCAGCAGGCGACGGTGCCGTCTGTCTTGATCCCGCAGGTGTGCACGGCTCCCGCGCTGATTCTTTCGGGCACCCAAGACTGGCTGACCTCTTCGCCGGAAGAACGCGTCCCGCCCTCCGCGCGTGCTGCACCCGGCAGACCCAATCCGAGAAGAATGAGCACGCCGACGCACAAGAGTGGCATCCAACGTTTTGCTTTCATGTTTCCCTCCCACCTGATCGTTTTGCCGCCTCCTTTTATGTTGAACCAAAGGCGTGTGCCTGTGTTTTTCTGCAACAATAGCAGGAACAGAACCGGTACACTGGTCTTTGGCACGCGGCGCGTCAAGGGATACACGCAATGTGCGATCACGTTCGCGGTAAGTTGCGCTGCGGAGCCCTTGAGGATTCGATTGCAAGCATAACAGAGCATCGGGAAATAACCGGGAAATGAAAAGACCTGTGGAAACCACGGGTCTTGGTGAGGTTGCGAACCGGAATCACACTTGCCGCTTGTCCTTCGTCGTCTCCAGCGTATATTTGCTCTCGCTAACCGTTCCGCGCGTCGGCTCGGCTATTCCTCGCGGATGAGGCCTCGGATCTTTTCAACCGCTTCCCTCGAGATCTCGTTCAGCCCGTGGACCGTGCGTGCGTGCTCGGCGGCCTTTTGCATGACCTCTTCTTCGGTTTCTGCGCGCATGACCTCGGGGCAGTCAAAGCCGGCGTCTTTACAGTGCAGCGTTTTCATGGGGACCTCCTCGGTAGAATTGAACTCATAATATCACCTCGTCGCCCTCCTGCCATCGTAAGAGTTTACGATATTCGGGAACGGACATACGTATTTCGGGGAAATTTAAAGACCTGGCCGGCTAGAACTCCACCGGTCAGGTCTTGGTTCAGGGGATTAGGCCAGGTGCTGGGCTGTCGCCCACGAGGCGATCTGCGTTCTTGAGGTAAATCCAAGCTTGGAGAGGATGTGCGTGACGTGCGTGCTGACCGTCCGTTCGCTCACGACCAGAGTTTCTGCAATTTCAGAGTTCGATTTGCCCTGTGCGATCAAGACGGCTACCTCGCGTTCCCGCGCGGTCAATCCACCCACCGTTTCTCTATTGGATTTTTCCGTCAGACCGATTACCGGCTCCGGTTTCATTGATGCTTCCAGCGCAAGCGAGATCGCCTGCTCCACGCCCAGGGCGCGTCCCTCATTCCAGGCGGTCTGGAATGCGGATTCCCCTAATTGGCGGCGCGCCTTGAGCAAAAACCGTTCATAGATCGTGGCATTCGGTTGACTCCCGGCAGGCATACCGGGCTCGATTCCAAAGGGCATGCCGCCAAGCAACTGGTGCACGGTCCCGAAAATCCGAACCCCGCTCTGGAGCTGACTTTTGGCGACGGCGAGGCATCCCAGGCCGACCAGCGGCGCGTAGGTCTGGGTCTGATCATCCATCGCTTGCCCCAACTCAAGACTCTCCACCAGAAAGGACCGCGCGGACGGCAAGTCGCCGTCCTGCAGCGCGCAGAATCCGAGATTATGGGTAGGGTCCACCAGCAACAGTTTGCTTCCGAGCTCACGCGCGATTCCCAGTTCTTCCAGACAGCACTCTTTGCCACGTTCATGATCCCCCTCGACGCGCAATACGCGTGCCAAGTGCCCCAAGGCAAAGCACAAATGCATCCGGTCTCTCGTCTCGCGAAAGTAGGACACGTTTTCTTCGAGCAATTGGCGGGCCTCAGCATTGTTCCCTTTCCTAAAGAAGACAGACATGGCAATGTCGTTCTCCAGGATGGACTTCCAGCGCTGGTCTCCCACCGTGCCGAACAGCTGCATGCATTCCTCAAAAGCATTTTCCGCTTGTTCAACATCGGCCCGTTCTTCGAGCCAATGCGCTCTTTGGTGTAGCATCAACGCCCTGATCCAGGGCTCGTTCAGCTCCTGAACCATGGCCCACGCCTCTGCGTATTGGGATTCCCCCAGGTCACGATTCTCGGGATAGACGCTGTTGCTCAAGAAGGTCAGGGCCAAGACCCACAGCCGTTTGCCCGCTGGCCCATGCTCTTGCGCGATGGCGAGCGCCTCTTCGAGGTAGGGACGCGCGGCTTTGCTTCCTCCCACCCAGACCGCGGCGAGCGAATTGGTCAAGAGACCGATGGCCACCAGAGCCTGTGCGCGGATTAGGGTCCGGGGCGACGCCTCCGGTCGATTGAGCAATCGATCCAGATGCTCCCGTCCCTCGCTGAAATATCCGCGCCGTTCCCAGTACCACATCAAGGCCGACGCGAGCTGCATTCCTCGCTCAACCCGTCCGTCGTCGAGCGACCACTCGAGCGCGGCGCGCACATTGCCCAGTTCGCGATCCAGAGCGCCGAGCGCCTGCATCTGCTCGGGACCGTGGAGCCGCGGGGCAACGGTTTCGGCAATCGACAGGTAATATCCAAGATGGCGGTCTCGGACCGCCGAGTCTTCGGCCGTCCGCGCCAGTTTTTCGAGCCCATACTGTCGAATGGTTTCCAGCAAGCGGTAGCGCGGCTCATCGTCGAGCTTGACCACGACCAACGACTTTTGAACCAGGCGCGAGAGAATTGCGAGCGTGTCGTCTTGGAGACCTTCGCCGCAAATGGACTCGACGGCCCGCAGCCCAAACCCCCCGGCAAAGACCGACAGCCGCTGCAAGAGGACCTGTTCGTCCGCGGACAGCAGATTGTAGCTCCAATCAATGGAAGCCCGCAGGGTCTGGTGGCGCGGCAAGCTCGTGCGACTGCCGGAGGTGAGCAAGCGAAAACGATCATTCAGGCGCGCCGCAATCTCTTCCGCAGAGAGCGCATTCACGCGCGCGGCCGCGAGCTCGATGGCGAGGGGTATCCCATCCAGACGCTGGCAGATCTGACCGATGGCAAGCGCGTTCGAACCGTTCAGCTCAAAGTCTGTTTGAGCCGCCCCGGCGCGCTCGACAAAGAGTTGAACCGATTCACATTTGCCGAGTGTCTGGAGCGAGGGCATAGGGTAGAGGTCGGGGAGTTCCAGCGAAGGGACCCGATAGCAAGTCTCGCCCGCGATATTCAGGGCTTCGCGGCTGGTCGCGAGGATCACCAGATCCGGACAAGCCCGCAGGAGCGTATGGCACAACTCGGCGCCTGCTTGGATGACATGCTCGCAGTTGTCGAGTACCCAGAGCATCCGCTTGGTACGAAAGTAATCCTCGAGGACCTGGGCGAGGGGTGTACTGGCATTCTCGTGCAGATCAAAGACGGAGGCGACGGCCTGGGGGACCAGCGTGGGATCTGCGATCGGCACCAGATCGATCAACCAGACGCCGTCCGGAAACTCTTGTACCAGATCCTGCGCGACCTGCTGCCCTAGCCGTGTCTTGCCGCAGCCCCCCGAACCGGTGAGGGTCAAGAGGCGCGTGGTGGAGAGCAGCCGCTTGACCTCGCCACCCTCGCGCTCACGACCGATAAAGCGAGTGAGCGGAACCGGCAGATTGCTGTGGCGCGGCCGGGAGGCCATGGCAGGCGCGGGCGAGGAGTCGGTGGGCATAGAGTAACCTCAAGTCACTGAAACAACGGGATCTGGGGACATGCTCGACGCCTGGCGGACACGCGACGATGTGAACGGGACCTGAGGACCGGACAAGCGAGGAGAAACTGCGCGTTGCGCGAAGGTATTGCGATAGGGGATGCCATGTCGTCGCACCCAGGACTGCCCGAGCAGCCTCACTTCGGGTATTGTCGCCTCCGCGTCGTGCCAACCAGAGAGGCAAGGAGTCGAAAGTCGAGGCGTATTATAGCATGCTAACCGATCCCGCGCAAGTGAGCGCACGTACTATTTCACTCAACCTCTTGACAAATTAGTTAATTGGCGTATAATACATGTATGAACAAAAACAATGGACACCGACAGAAACCGGCGGATCTCCTCAATTCTCTTGGGCGGGCAGAACGCCTGGTCGAAAGTCGGATGGATGCGGCACTCGAGACAGGGGGTCTTTCGATCGCCAAACTGGGGGTTCTGCGTGTCCTCGTTCAAGCGGGAGAGCCTCTCCCACTCGGACAGGTGGCCGAGCGCCTTGCCTGCGTCAAATCGAACGTCACGCAGCTCATCGACCGCCTCGAGGCCGATGGACTCGTCCGCCGTGTGCCGGACCACGACGATCGTCGCAGCCTGCGGGCCGCGATTACACCGGAGGGGCAACGTCGTTATGAATTAGGGAAACAGGCAGAGGCAACCGTCGAGCGCGAGTTGCTTGCCACTTGGTCGCCGGAGGAACGAGAGCAGCTCGTGGCAATGCTTCAGAGGTTTGTTTAGGCGTTATTTTTTTTGGTTATATGGTTCATGGCTGTAATGTGCACGCGTGAAGAGTACATGGACAGAACCGGATGGAAGCAATGGGTTGGAATGAAAAACGAGTTGGTCGGTCAAGATGATTTTCTCGGTCTGTACAATCGAGCGATTTCGAATAATCGATTACTCACGGCCGCTGAGGAGGCAGAATTAGGCAAGGCGATGGATGGAGGGCGCCGCGCCCGGGCGCGCTTGCACCACCGCCAGGTGAGCCCGGCGGAACGCAAGCGCCTCAGCAAGGTGGTGCACGTGGGCGAAGAGGCCCGGACAAGATTGGTTCAAGCCAATTACCGCTTGGTCATTTCTCTCGCCAAGAAATATCGCGAGCGGGGTATTCCCTTCGGGGACTTGATCCAGGAGGGGAACATTGGCCTGATCCACGCGGCAGACAAATTCGACTACAAGCGTGGCTTTAAATTCTCCACCTATGCCACCTGGTGGATTCGTCAGGCCATGACGCGGGCTGTTGCCGACCAGGCGCGGACGATTCGCCTGCCCGTCCACATGTACGATAAGGTGAATACGATGAGTCGCGTCTCGCAGCAACTGATGCAAGAATTGGGCCGGCCGCCCACACCGGACGAAATTGCGAAAGTACTCGGGATGACTCCCCGCCAGGTCCGGCGCATGATCAAGGCGGCGCGCAAGACCGTGTCGCTCGACAAGCCCGTCGGCGAAGAGGGAGATGCCAGCTTGGGCGATCTGATCGCCGATGACTTGGCGCCCGAGCCGGACGCGAGTGCCGTTCGCAGGATCCTGAGAGAGGAGATGCGGGCTGCTCTCGAGTCGCTCACGCCTCAGGAAGAGCGCATTCTGCAATTGCGCTTTGGGTTAAAGGATGGGCACACTCGAACGCTCGAAGAGGTCGGCAATATAGTGGGGCTCACGCGGGAGCGGATTCGGCAGATCGAAGTCAAAGCGCTGCGGAATCTCCGTCACTCGGACAAGAATCAATTGAGCAGCTACCTGGATAGCTGATACACCTAGACCATTACCTATTCAGAAGGAGGTAACCCATGCAGTTACTTGATCTCGGACTATTCATTCTCAGACTCGTCCTCGGACTCGGCTTTGTCGCTCACGGGTCGCAAAAGCTCTTTGGTTGGTTCGGCGGCGGCGGCCTAAAGGGCACGGCGGGCATGATGAACGCGCTGGGGATTCGCCCCGCTTCGCTCTGGGCAATCGTCGCCGCCCTCAGCGAATTTGGCGGCGGGCTGCTTCTCTTGCTCGGTTTCCTGAACCCTATCGGTTCGCTCGGCATCATGGCCTCGATGACCATCGCTATCATCCGGGTTCACTGGACCAAAGGGTTCTGGAATTCCAGCGGCGGATTCGAGTTTCCGCTCGTCAATATCGCCGCGGCCCTCGCGCTCGCACTGACCGGCCCCGGCTTGTATTCGTTGGATGCCGCGCTCGGCTTTTCGCTCCCTGAGCCGGTCTCGCTCATCGTCGGTCTCATCCTGGTCATCCTCGGCGTTCTCGCGGCGGAAATGAGTCGCGCCACGCAGCCCAAGGCCGCGCCGACCGGCGAACGCACGAACGCCTAAACTGAATACAAAAACAAACTCCTCCTCGCCATCACGAGGAGGAGTTTGTAGTACTCCACTAGCATGCATCGGATTCCGGGGGGCCGGAAGCTCCGACCGCCTCCTGTATTTGCGATCGGATCTGCTCGTAGAGCGCGGGCATCTCTTTAAAGAGAATGTTCTGTGCGGCGTCCCAGGCCTGCTCGCGCTGCTCGTTCGTGATCGCGTCGATTCCAATGAGCCTCTGCGCTGCTCCGATCTGGACCCAGATTTCTTTCGTCTTGCCGACAAGTTGTTCGACGTTGCCCGAAAGGGATTCGGCGAGCAGGCTGTGGTTCTTGCGGTAATAATCGGAAAGGGCAATCGTGGATTCGAGTGCTCCTTTCAGCAATTCTTGGCCCGAGGGCAAGCGCGAGACCAGTCCGCCCGGATCCACTTGGAGCGAGCTGATAAAGGCAGTGCATGCCGCCTGCGCTTCGGAAATGCGCTGTTCCAGGCCGGCCAAGACGTTCTTTCCGTTCTCAATCGACGGCAACATTGCATAGGCCTCCGGAAAATTGGTTTCAGCTACTTGCCCTTGTACTGTCCCGGTCGGCGCTCTCTAAAAGAGAGCAGACCCTCGTGCGCGTCCTCCGAATTCATCAGCTCGGCCGCCCGGCGTTTGAGATCCGTTCCGGCGGCCTGAAACCCCTCGTCGATCGCCAGGCGTGCCGATGCGAGGGTCGCGCGGACGCCAAGAGGTGCTTGAGCCGCAATGGTATCTGCCAACTCGACCGCGCGCGCCAACTGCATGCCTGGTGCGACGACCTCTTGGACGATCCCGATGCGCCGCGCCTCGTCTGCGTCAAACTCGTCACCCGTCAACAGGTAGCGCATCGCGTTGCCCCATCCGGCGGCCTGGACGAACCGTAACGTCGCGCCGCCAAAGGGGAAAATACCTCGGCGGACCTCAATCTGGGCAAAGCGAGTATCGGAGGCGGCGACGACGACATCGGCCGCGAGCGCGAGCTCTATGCCCAACGTCAAGCAATAACCCTGCACCGCGCACACGAGCGGCTTGGTCCGGCTCGGGCCGTGGACGCCGAACGGGTCAATGCAGCCGGCCGGGATCGGCATTTGGCCCTGTCGAAAATGGGAGCTCACCTCCGCCAGGTCTAGCCCCCCCGTGAAATGTTCTCCCTCTGCATATAACACCGCGCAGCGAGCGGAGCTGTCCTTTTCATACTCGGTGAATGCCCGCGCCAGGTCGTTCAACATCGCCCAGTCAAATGCATTGCGCTTGGCCGGGCGGTCTATGCCGATGAGGAACAGCAAACCGCGGGTCTGACGCGTAATCCGTCCGGTTCCGGCGCCGGTGGGAACCTCCATGTCTACCTCCCGACGCTCGGATTATACGACGAGCGCCGATAAATCACAAGCCGCCCGCGTCATTCGTACATATTCGCACAAGCTCAAACCTCTTCTACAACTACCCGTCCAGGTAGTAGACGCCAGCCGAGAAACGTCGTACACTTTTCAGAGCATGTGTTAGAGCCGTCACGAAGGCGGCATTCTTTGATGCCGGACGTTGGCAGCCGCGACGAAAGCGGTAAGAGGAACACGATGCAGCGTGACCTCGGATGGCGGTCCGAGTGCCTGGCGTTCTCTGGGCTGGCGACCATGCGGCGCACCCGCGGCGTGGCCACCGGCTACGCGCGTGCCCTGGATGCACTCCTTGGGCGGTACGCGCGGCATGTCATCCCGATTTCCTACAACTGCACAGCTTGACGGCGGAAAGAGGCAAACCCTTGCAGGCGTTTGCCTCTTGCTTTTTGCCTGCTTACGGGTTTGCGTCCTTATCCTCACTCGTGGAGAGTCCGCGTATGATTGGATTACAGCCAGGTCACATCGTGGTCATCGTTCTGATCGCTCTCCTTATCCTTGCCCCCTCGCGTCTTCCCTCCCTCGTCCGCGGGATGGGCAAAGCGATTTTCGAGTTTCGCAAAGAAGTATCGGCCAAATCAAAGGACGAAAGCTAGCGCGCCACTCCGATCTCCTCTTGCCTTTTGCGCCGGGTAAAAAACAATGCTTGGGGACAATCGGCGCTTGGTCAAGCGCCTGACTCTATTGCGCTGGGTGATTCCGGTTGCCGTCGCGCTTGTCGGCGGCGGCTATATGCTGTTTGACGAGACCTTTCTCGGCAAACACACATTCTCGGGCCTCTATGCGCTTTCCGGCCTTTTGTTCTTCGGACTGGCCGGCCCGGTCTTTGCCTGGCAGACACTCACCTGGGCAACCCGGGCCGCGATCGCCGAAGCCGAGGCCCAGCAGGTCATGCAGGTTCTGCACGATGTCTCACTCGACCTGACCTCTCATTTGGACCAAGGGCGGGTGCTCACGGGGATCCTCGAGCAGGCGGCCCATCTGCTCAAGGCCGAGGGCAGCTGCCTCGCCGTGTATGATCCCGCTGCCGATATCGTCCGCAACATTGCCGTGCACAACCTTCCTTCGCGCTATGAGGGCCTGACGATGCGGCTGCCCGAATGCATCGCCGGTCAGGTCGTGCGGACCGGCGAGCCCATGCTCGTGAACGACTATCGAAATTGGGAAGGACGCAGCCCGCTCTTTAACCTATCGCCCCATGATGCCATTGTCAGTGTTCCCTTGCGCTGGCAGAACCAAGTTTTTGGTGCGCTCAGCGTCACCGATCGCTCGGACCGCCGGCCTTTTGTTCAAGCGGACGCCCAGGTGCTCGCTCTTTTTGCCGATTTGGCGAGCATTGCCTTGAAAAATTCCGAGTTGTACGCGCAGGTCGTCGATCTCAGCCAGGAATTGGAACACAAAGTGGAAGTGCGAACGCGGGAACTGACGGGTGCGCGTGAGGAATTGGCGCACAAGGCGGCGCAATTGCGGCAACTCTTGACGGCGACCGTCCGTATTCAGGAAGAGGAGCGCGCCCGCATCGCCCAGGATTTGCACGACGGCTCCAACCAGCTGATCACGGGGGCCGTCTACGAACTCCATGCCGCGCACGAGAGTCTGCGCGGAGAGCGCACCGACACCGCCGTCCAGAAATTGGACACCGTCAAGATGCTCCTTCGCAGGATTGATGCGGAAAACCGGCGCATCATTCTCGGCCTCCGCCCGCCCATCCTCGACGCGCAAGGTCTCGTGCCCGCGATCAAATGGCAGGCGGGCAATTTCCAGGAGCAGTGCCGGATCGTCTGCACGGTCCAGGTTAGCGGACAAGTGCTGCGGCTCGCTCCGGAGACCGAAACGGCGATCTATCGCATCGTCCAAGAGACGTTGAATAACATCTCGACGCACGCCCGGGCCGAGCACGTGCAGATTCGCGTCGAATTTGGCGCCGCGCTGCGTGTAGTCGTCGAGGACGACGGAATGGGCTTTGACCACGCACAGGTCCGTGCGGCCGATCGCGGCCGGGTGGGATTGATCGGGATGAGAGAACGCGCCGAGAGCATTGGCGGTCAGATACAGATCGAGTCCATCCCGGGGCGAGGGACGCGCATCAGCCTCCAGGTGCCTCTCTCGGACGAGCCGACGCAAGTCGCCGTCGAATCGAGCGAATGGGGAGAAATCTGAGCATGGACAGAATCTCTGTTCTGCTGGTGGACGACCATCCCGTCGTGCGCCAGGGACTGGTCAGTCTGCTCTCCCAGTACCCGGACATCCATGTGATCGCGCAGGCGGATCGAGCTGCCGCTGCTCTGGAACAAGCCACTGCGCTGCGGCCGGATGTCATCCTCCTCGATATTCGACTCGACGATGCGAGCGGCCTGGATATTGCACGCCAGCTCAAGCGGATGCAATCGCCGGCGCGAATCATCATTCTGACCTCGTACGACGACGAGCACTATATGCTGGAAGCGGCGCGGGTCGGCGTGGACGGCTATCTGCTCAAGAATGCCTCCGCCGAAGGACTGGCCGATGCCATCCGGGCGGTCCGTGCCGGAGAGAAACGGTTGAGCCCGACTCTCGGCGGCCTGGCCTTCCGGCAATTGCGAACATTGAGCCAGTCTCAGGTGCGATCCGAGTGCGGCCTCTCGAACGAGGAACTCCAACTGTTGGAGTTGATCGCGAACGGCGTCAGCCTTGAGGAAATGACGCGCTCGCTCTATTGGAGCGACCGCACCGTCAAGCGCAAGACCAAGGATGTCCTCGCGAAACTGGGCGCGACCAGTCGGGCGCAAGCCGTGGCTAAAGCCTTCCGCCTCGGGTTGCTCTAGCCGACAGACTCATTTCCCTTGCAGCGCCGCCAAGCCTCCCGGCGCATTGAGATTGATCAGAAAGGCGTCAAAGTTGCCTGCGCGCGGTGAGTGGAACAGCACCTGCGTGCCATCGGCGCTCCAATCGATGGGGCCCTGCATCGACATGAACTCTTGCAACAGGGTCCGCTTTCCCGTCTCGAGATCATAGGCCCAGGCGTTCGTCCAGGCGCCGCCATAGTTCGGCGGCACGTACTCGGTAATAAAAGCCAGGCGCCCATCTGCCAGAAACCAGGGGAAGTGATTCGTCTCCCCGTCGTCGATCACCGACTGCGCATCCGTGCCGTCTGCGCGCATCGTCCAGATCGATTTCCCATCACCCCCCATGTACGCCAGATGTTGACCGTCCGGACTCCACGCCGCTTGGTGACAGGCGAAATTGCATTGGCCGTTCTCCGCGCTCGCCAGCGTGTGGGTCAAGGCATGCGCGTCGCTGCCGTCCGCGCGGGCTGTCCATAGATCCAGCGCCCCGTCCTTGTAGAGGTAAAAAGCGATGTACCGGCCGTCCGGGCTGAGACTGGCAAAGCTAGCCAGTCCAGTGACGTGCGTGAGCTGCGTCCGGCGGCCGCTTGTCATATTGACCGACCAGATCTGTTCCTGTGTTCCATCGGATGAATCATACAGGATGGCCCGGCCGTCGGGCGTCCAAACCGGACGCCGGTCGTCGCTCTCGCCTCTCGTCACTGCACGCAGCTCGCTTCCATCCGGCCGCATGACATAGATATGGAAGGTGCCGCCGTCACGGTCGGACTCGAAGGCTACCCAGCGGTTATCAGGGCTCCAAACTGGTCGCAAATCCGTCGCCGAGTCAAGGGTGAGACGGGTGATAGCGCTCGGGGTTGCGGAAGGGCTGATCTGCGTGTTTTGCGGCACTGGCACTCGCACCAGGCCCGTCAAGGCGACGAGGATGAGCAGCATGGCCGATAGGACGACGGCGAATCTGGGCATCTTGACCTCCTGTGCGAGCAAATAAAAAGCCTTCCGACCTCAAAGGGTCAGAAGGCTTGCACGGCCTTCATGATGTTTGGGCAAAAGGACTCCCGCGGCCTTTCCCCCCCAATAGTCTACCCCCTGCGGGTCAAAAAACGATTCCTCACCGGTTTCACTCTCGTCCGAACTTTTCTTCCCACTGGCACGTTCGTGTCAAGATTTGGCCCCGCTGGTTCTTCATTTCTGCCCCTCCTTGCCTTAGAATGGTATGCACTGCTAGTTCCATGCTCTGCGGTGAGTTCTCGAAAGAACAGGCGGTGATAATCCATGAAAACTCATGATCTCGCCTGCCGCCTCCTGAAGGTGGAGCAACAACTGAAAGCTTATGAAAAGTTGCACACAGGAGAGCTGGCCGAGTTATGGCAAGCCTTGAACGAATGCAAGGCTGCCGTGGCCGACGTAATTTCCTCTCAAGAGTCAGTCTCTGTCGACGACCCGTGTGAACCGCGCCGATCCCTGCGCTCTGCAAGTATCGGCCACGACCATCTCGACGCTTCCGGTTCCGGGTCTGGGAAAGGAGGATGAACCATTGCCAATGCGTGCGCCTCCATGCCTTGTCTTTGATTGCATATCCCAATTCTTTTGGAGGAGCAGGTGCTCGCGCGCGAGGCGCTTGGGCGTGTCCGAGCCGCTTGCCACCCGCTTCGAGGAGATTCACTGATGGCCGATGAAGATGCTCGTCAAGAGCCTGTCCGTGACGACCCCGCGGAAGAGTCGTCAGAACAGGAACCGTCCGAAGCACAGCTCAAAGTCTCGCGGCGGCAATTCCTCGTCGGCGCCGGCGGCGGTCTCGTAGTCGGCGCCGCGGGCGCGGCCGGGGTGCTGGCCATTATCCGGCCGCCCGCGCCCGCCGCCCCGCCCGCGGCGCCGCAAACGAACGCCGCACCTCAAACGGCGCAGGTGGCCTCCAGCTTGCCTCCAAGCATGCGCCGTGTCACGCTGAACATCAACAACAAGGACTATGAGGTCGTGACGGACGTGCGCCAGAGTCTGTGGGAAGTGATGACGTACGACCTGGGCATGTCGGGCGCCAATCTCGGCTGCGACCGCGCGCAATGCGGCGCATGTACGGTGATCGTCGACGGGCGCCCGGTGAACAGCTGCGCCGTTTTGGCGGCGCGACTGGGCAGGGGGCAAAAGATCATGACCGTCGAAGCGTTGGGTAAGGGAAATCGAGTGGAAGACCTCCATCCCATCCAGCGAGCCTTTTGGCAAGAGGGGGGTGTGCAGTGTGGGCTGTGTACGCGCGGGCTCATCATGTCCACCTACTCGCTTCTCACTCGCAATCCCACGCCCACCGAAGATGAAGTGGCCGAAGCGCTCTCCGGCAACATCTGCCGCTGCTCCGAGTACCCCAAGATCCGCCAATCCGTCTTTCGCGCTGCCGACGATATGCGCAAGGCGAAGGCGTAGAGGGAGGGCACAAGATGGCAAAACAAGTTGACGTGCTGCGCGCGATCAAAGATGAAAGCTATGCGGCGCAGCTGACGCCCGAACAATGGACTGAACTGACCCAGTCCCCCCAGTGGCATGAACTGGTCGCCGAGAGTCCGGAGCTCGTCGCACCGTTTGCTGCCAAGCACGGCCTGGCCGGTTCCAACGGGTCTGGAGGATTGCGCGCGCCTCAGGCGGCTCCGGCGACCGCGGCGTACACGACGATCGGCACGCGCGTCCCCCGCGTGAATGGATTGGGCATCGTCACCGGGCTGGGCAAGTATGTGGAGAACATGAACGTGCCCGGCATGCTCCATATGAAGACGCTGCGCAGTCCTCATCCGCACGCCAAAGTCAAGAGCATCGATACGAGCAAAGCGGAGAAACTCCAGGGCGTCGTCGCTTTTCTGCACCGCGGGAACCTGCCGAAGGAGTACCAGGATTATAAAATGGGGAGTGGCCCGCCCAATCGCTACCTCTTTAACGAAGAGGTCTTTGAGGTAGGCGCGCCCATCGTGGCGGTCGCGGCCGAGTCGGAACATATCGCGGATGAAGCCATTCACCTGATTGACGTGCAATACGACATCTTGCCCGGGGTCTTTGATTTTCTCGAAGGGATGAAGGCGAGTACCCCCAAGCAATGGGACAATCAACTGGATGGCACGACCGTCAATATCGAAAAACCGCTCGTGCGAGGCGATCCGGACGGCGGCATGGCCCAAGCCCAGGTGACTGTAGACAACGTCAGCAGCCGCTCCGTCGAGTTCCAGATGCCGCTCGAGATGACTACCAGTATCTGCTGGTGGGATAATGACCGGCTCGTCATGCACTATACCACTCAGTATGCCCACGGCGCGCGCAGCGGGTTGGCGCAAGCGCTGAATTTGCCGCAAAACAAGGTGCGCGTCATCCAGAACGGCTACATGGGCTCCGGCTATGGTTATCGCACCGGTGCGGACCTGCAGGAGATCCACGCCGCGATTCTGTCCAAGATGACCGGCCGCCCGGTCCGCTCCCAGGCCACTCGCGCCGAGGACTTTATCACGCGCGGGCATCGCCCTCAGAACCGCAATGAGACCAAGTTGGGTGTGAACCGCGATGGAACCGTCGTCGCCGGTCAGTTCAAGGTGATTTCCAACGTCGGCGCAGTGCGTGGCGCTGCGGCTTCCGGCGCCTGGTTCCCATTGCAGGTGCTGTACAAGATTCCTAACCTGCGCCTCGAAGGCGTCGACGTCTTTACGAACAGCTACAAAGCGGCGGCGTATCGCTGCGTCAGCCATCCGAATGGTACCATGGCGCTCGAGACCTTGATGGACAAGGCGGCCTATGCCATCAAGATGGATCCTCTGGAGTTCCGCCTCAAGAACATCAATCTCGACGGTAACCCCGACACTAAAAAGCCCTTCAGCAACCCCGGCATCGTCACCTGCATGAATGAGGCTGCCAAGGTGATTGACTGGAAGAACAAATGGCATGCGCCGAAAGCTAAAGAGGTCTCCCCGGGCGTTTTCCACGGCATCGGCATGGCCAACGTCGCCTGCAGCCATGGGGGCGGCTCTCCAAACGCGACCGGCGTCGTCATCGTCACCAGCGATGGCAATTTCCAGGTAGTCTCCGGAAGCAACGAGATCGGCCCCGGTCAGCGCACTCTCATGACCATGATTGCCGCCGAGACACTGGGCATCCCCCTTGAGAGGGCCAGTATTTCGCCGGAGGTGGACACCGATTTCGTCAGCGATACGAACGGGAGTTTTGGCAGTATCCAGACCAACACGGGCGGGTGGGGAATGTACGAAGCCGCGATGGATGCCAAGCGGCAACTCTTGGAATGGGGCGCCAAAAAGTTCATGGACAATGCCAAGCGGGCGAGCCCGCCGCAGAACATTACCGTCAAGTCGGAAGACCTGGACGTCGTCGGCGGCAATGTCGTCATGAAGGCGGACCCGAGCAAAAAGATTCCGGTCGCGCAGGTTGTCCAGTCCAGCAGCGGCCAGATTATCGGACGCGGTGTGCATCAGCAAGACCCCACCTGGGAGCGCACTGCCTTTGCGACCCACGCCGCCGAAGTGGAGGTGGATACCAGTACTGGCGCCGTCCAAGTAATCAAGTATGTCGCCGCCCACGATGTGGGCAAAGCACTGAATCCGCTTGCGCTCGAGCAGCAGATCGAAGGCGGCTCCACGATGGGGCTGAGCGCCGCGCTGAACGAAGAGTTGTTGATCGACAACGCGACCGGCTTGCCTCTGAACGCCAACATTCTCGACTATAAGGCCATGTCTATCAAAGACGCGCCCCCCAGGATCGACATCGTGCTTGTAGAGCATGCCCGCGCGTATGGAGTCTATGGCGCTCACGGCATCGGCGAGCCGCCGATCAATCCGCCGGGCGCGACGATTGCCAATGCGGTTTTCAACGCCATCGGCGTGCGGATCGATTCCCTACCAATCACCCGCGAAAAGGTGTTGGCCGCGCTCAAGGCCGCCTAGGAGGAGCTGACATGAAATCCTTTGAATTATACGACGCGGCCACCGTCCAGGATGCCGTCGGGATGCTGAGCAAGTATGGGCCCACGGCCAAGGTGGTGGCGGGCGGCACGGACCTCGTCTCCGGTATCATGAAAGATTGGGTTCAGGGCAAGGGCATGGCGCTTCCGGACAAGCTGATCGACGTCACCGCGATCCCGGAGATGGTGGGCGTCAATATCGCGAGCGGCCGCGCGACGATCGGCGCGGCGACCACGCTCAGCTCCATTGCCGAGTCGAACGATATCGCCAAGAACTGGTCGGTCTTGGCGCAAGCGCTCTCGACCATCGCCTCGCCCGAGATCCGCAACTTGGGTACCCTGGGAGGAAATCTCAACCAGCGCCCGCGCTGCTGGTACTTTCGGGGAGAGAATTTCGACTGTTACAAAAAGGGGGGCGACTTTTGCTTCGCGGTGACGGGGGACAATCGCTACCATGCC
This sequence comes from Chloroflexota bacterium, assembly GCA_023380675.1. Next base: position 102,280 of record JAMCRS010000438.1, on the reverse strand, counting down.
ATTGTCGGCGGTGAGTTGTGCTACATTGTCCATCCATCGGACTCGGCGACCGCTCTGCTCGCCTTGAACGCCTCGGCGACCGTCGCCGGGAGCGGGGGTACGCGCACCGTGGCGTTCGACAATTTCTTCAGCGGTCCCCGTGAGGATGTGCTCCGCGAGAATGTGCTCAAGTCGGACGAGTTGCTCGTCAATGTCACGATTCCGGCGCTCGCGGCCAATACCAAGACCGCGTGGGCAAAATTAAAGTTCCGCCAGGTCTATGACTTTGCGCTTGTGAGCGTCGCCGCGGTGATCACCCAGGACAATGGCGTGTGGAAAGACGGGCGGATCGTTCTCGGCGGTGTGTCGCCGGTCCCCTACCGCGCCAAGGTCGTGGAGCAGGCGCTCGCGGGCAAGAACATCAAGGACAATATCAAAGCGGCAGCGGCCGCGATCAAGACCGTCGCCCGGCCGATGAGCGCCAACGCCTACAAAGTCGACGTCGCCACGGCGTTAATCGAAAAAACGGTCTTGAGCATGCTCAGCTAGTCCGATCGTCGGATAGTCTGCTGGTCGAACAGTCACGCGCTCTTTCGACCACGCGACCATTCGTGTCGGCAAGTTCACTGTCCGCCACTCCCAAGAGCCAAAACTACTCCCCTCCCCGCAAAGCGGGGAGGGGATGTGAGCGACCACCCGGGGACTGGATCTGCAGCGGAAGCTCGCGTGCCGGGTGTCGCCGGAGAAGGGGGTGGGGCGGCGGGGCATTTTCCGGCACGAACTAGACCACCAGACTACGGGACTAGGCTCCTGCCGGGCGGCGCATGTCCAGCACGGCCTTGACGCAGGTCAACAGCTTGCCGTGGATAATGTTGTTCGAGGCGATATAACCGCCGTCGGAATACAGCCACGAGCCGCCTTCGGCATCGGTCAGAATTCCCCCGCCCTCGGATAGAATGACGTGGGCGGCGGCGAAATCCCACAAATTCAGTTGCAGGTGGTAGTAGCCGTGCAGGCGACCGGCGGCGATGTAGCAGAGAGCCAGCGCCGGCGAACCCAGGAAGCTCAGGCTGGTGGTCAGGGGGGCCATGAGCGCGGCAATGTTCAGCGTTTCCTTGACCCGTTCAAAATCGCTCGGCCAGTCGGCGGCGACAAAAGCGCGCTGGAAGGCTTCCATCCCTTCGGAAACCTGATCCACGTGGATCGTCTTTCCGTTGAGCTTGGCGCCGCTCCCGCGCAGCGCCTGGAAAAGCTCGTCCCGGCAAGGGTCGTACACCACGCCGAGCTTGTAGCGTCCCTCTTCGCGAAATGCAATGCTGATCGAGAAAAAGGGGATGCCCTGGTAAAAGTTCAGACTGCCGTCGATCGGATCGACGATCCAGAGGTTCTGCGCGTCGACAGGGGGTTGCTCGTCACTCTCCTCCACCATAAAAGCGTGATCGGCAAACTCGGCGCGAAGGATGTCGACCACGCGCCGTTGGACCTCTAGCGCGGCGCCGACCTGCAGGTCGTTGTGACCTTTCCACTTTTGGTAACCGGGATTACCCAGACGCGCAAAGGCTAGTTTTCCCGCTTCACGGGCGGCGCGGGCGGCGGTCTCCATCAACCGATTGTCGTCCATCCTTACCACCTTTCACCACCTTCATGCCCTCGCCGAGAGAAACGCTTCAGTCATCACCCTTTTCGGGCCGCGATCTCGGGGACCATGAGCACGGAGGTCAACGGATTGAGAGTGCGACTGATTATATGGCCCAGTCTCTAAAAGTCAATCTTTCCCTTTCAGGCGAGTTGTCGTGACGCGCTTGTATTCCATCCCGTAGGAGGAAATTGTGACTCACCGCGTGCTCTTCGTCGCCGTATTGGTTGCGTGTGCTGTGCTCTTGCTCGGTTGCGCTTCGACGGCGGTCGCGCCCACGCCCACGGCGCCGGCGAACCAGGCCAATGTCGCGGCGCCGAGCGTTAGCAAGGGTCCGCTGTCTTTGCCTCCCCAGCCGACCTTTCCTCCCATCCCCACCCGGGCTGCGCTTGTCTGGCAGACTGCGGTCCCCGCGTTAATTGTCAGCGGACCGACGCTCGTGCCGACCAACACTCCGACGCCGGCGCCCACCGGCGCCGCCCCTACCAAAGCGGCCGCCACCGCTCAAGCGACGGCGACCCCAAGTGCTCCCGCCGTCCCCACGGCTCCCGGCGTAGCGACGGGCAAGCAGAGTCAAGCGAAATTCGAATTTGATCCGGCCTTGACGACGATTGAACTCGCCGATCCATTGGACGCCGCCATGAAACAGGTGCCGGGCATCATCGAATGCTCCTCCAGTCAGACTTCCGCCGTCGTCACCTACGATGCCGGATTGATAACAGTCCAGCAGATTATGCAAGCCTTTGCGCAGCAGGGATATCCCGTCAAGCCAGAATAAACGATGCGGCCAAAAGAGAACCTTGAAGTGTGTCATGAAATCCCGTCGATTGGTGCTGCTGACTGCGTCTCTATCGGCGGCGCTCCTTGCATGGTCATCGCCGGCGATGAGCGGGCGCGTGATCTCCAAGACGCCGGATGCCATCGTTCAACTCACGACGGACCCTGCGAGTGATCTGCGACCGGTGTGGAGCCCGGATGGACGGCAGATCGCGTTTCAGTCGAACCGCGATGGGCCTTTCCACATCTACCTGATGAACGCGGACGGCAGTGACCAACATCCGCTGACGAAAGGAGCGAACGACGATCGTCATCCGGAGTGGATGCCTGACGGCAAGGCCATTCTATTCGATTCGTCTGACGGCACGCATAGCGAAATTTGGTCCGTCGGCGCGGCCGATGGCAAACTGAGACAACTGACGCATCTGGGCGCCGTGGCAAGTTTTGCAGCGCCCAGTCGCGATGGGAGCCAGATCGTCTTTTACAACTTTCAGAACGAAATGCTCAACTTGTGGACGGCGAGAGCAGATGGGAGCGGAGCGAAGGAGCTCACATGGGACCTGGCGAGCGCGGCGAACAATCAGTGCACCTTCCCCTGCCATCCGGCCGCGTGGAGTCCGGATAACCAATCTCTCGCCTACTCGGGGGGTGACCAGACTTCGATCTGGATGATGCGAAGTGATGGCAGCGATCCGAATCAGATCGTCGCCGCCAAGGACGAAAATGATCACTTTCCCTGGTTCTTGGCGGATGGACGTCTCGGGTTTATCACCGAGCACGTGGTGCCATCCCAGGCATGGACGGATGCATGGGCCTATGACTTGAGAACCGGGGAGCGAACGCTGCTTCAAGGACGGATGTCTGTCCAAGGCCCCATGGCGTGGAGCACGGATAATAAGCGAGTACTCTTTCATTCTCCCCGTTCCGGCAACTTTGACATCTATCTGATTGACCTGAATGCTCCCGGCGGTTTGGCGGCGCTCCAGGGCACTCCGGTGCCCATTCAAGCCGTGTCCAGTTCACCCAAACCGACGGCGCCGGCCGCGAGTTCCATTCCCGTCGTGGGGGCTGTCAACCCGGCCGTTTATGCCGTGGGAGCGGCGGCCGCGGCAAGCATGGCCGCACTGGGCCTGTTCGTGTGGTGGAAAGCAAGAAAGGGCTTGCGCTAGGATTTGAAATCCTTTGAGGAGGACTATGCAGGGACCCAACGGCGATAGAAACAAGCCGGAAATGACCCGACGAGAGTTTCTGGCAACCACCGCGAGCGGAGTGATTGCTCTCGGCGCGGTCGGCCTGGGCGGGTTCGGTTGGCTCAAGGTCCCGGTCACGCCGATAGATCGTGAATCGTCGGGAGTCGTCTTTCCGGATCCGACCTTGTGCATTGGTTGTCTCACCTGTGAAGTGCAGTGTACGGAGGTGCACCGTCAAGCGGGGATGTCTGCCATCTCACGCATTCGCATCTTTAACGATCCGGCCACGAAGGTGAACGCAGAGATCCTAAAGAATTACCCGGGACGGGGCTCGTTTATCCAGCAGCCGTGCCTCCAGTGCCCGGATGCGCCGTGTGTGGCCGTCTGCCCCGTGAACGCGCTGCATGTCGAGTCCAAGACGGGCGCGCGCGTAATTAACGAAAAAGCCTGCATCGCGTGCGGCCGCTGCGCCGAGGCCTGCGCTTTTCCGGTGCGCTCGGAAGCGGTGGCCACGAACGAAATGGTGTACGGACAAAAGACACGGATTACGTACGACGCGCAAAAGAACGTCTATGCCAAGTGCGACCTTTGCTACTTTCGTCCGGAGGGGCCGGCTTGCGTGGACAAATGCCCGGTCAACATTCGTATTCGACAGGGCATCGTCAAGAGCGACCACCTGTGTCTCGAACTCCCGAAATCGGATCCAGCCCACTTTCTCCAATTGAAGGGACAGCAAACAGTGACAAATGGATAATGAGTTGGGAAGCAGGGGAGCGGGCGGAGGGACCAAGACACAAAGATGGCCTGCGGACCAGGAGGAATCGTGAAGCCTACGATAAAGCGTATATCTGTCGCATCAGGCGCGGCTGTGCTCGGCGCACTCATCGTGGCGCTGGGAACGGCCTTCGCCCAAGGCGGTACCGGAGGGGGGCAGCCGCCCCAGAGTGGATTGTTCGAGGATGCGGTCTTGCTCGCGCGGGTGTTGCCATTCGTCGCCGCGCTGGGCATCGGTTTCGGCGTCTGGCAAGGCAGGGTGAGCTTGCGCCAACCGAAATCCGAGCCCAATTCGCCGTTCGTCATCCGCCATGATTTTGGTACGGTCGTTTCCCACTGGGTCAACGCGATCGGGTTTATCACCGGCATCGCCACCGGCGCGGTCGTCCTGCGCTGGCTGCACCACCCCGAACAAATCCGCACGATCTTTGCGATTCACTATATTGGTGCAAGCCTGATCGTCTTTGGCGTGGCGAGTCATCTGGCCCAAAACGCGGTCACGGGAGGCATGGGCCTGCTGCCGCGCTCTTTCAAAGATGTGCGCGAAGGATTGGGGGAATTAGGTGAGTACGCGGGCGTTTTCGGGCCGAGCGGCGCGGCGTTCCGCATCCGCCTGCCCAAGATCATCCGCGAGACGTTTTCAGAGACGTTTCTCGCTTTTGGGATGGCGCCGCCCAAGCGCCTGGGCAAGTACCTGCCCGCCGAAAAGAGTTTTTCCTACGTCCCCTGGGCAATCATCGTCGCCGTCATGGTGGTCACGGGGTTGATCAAGTCCTTCCGTTATCTCTATCCCATTCCCCCGACCTTTATCGCGCAGGTGTCCTACCTGCATGACCTGTTCGCGGCGATTTCGATCGTGATGCTCGTCATTCACCTGCTGGCGGTTTCTGTGGCGCCCCGCAACTGGCCTCTGCTGGTTTCGATGTTTACCGAGCGGGTCAATCGCAAGTATGTGCAGCAGTGGCATCCGCTTTGGTTCAGAGAGCTGGTCTCGCGCGAGCAGGTTGGAACGACCAACCTACCCGTTGCCGCGGACCAAGCCCGAGTATCCACCCCTGCGGAATGAGGACAGCCAATGCCAGACGTTCTGGATGCGGCGATTGATGCGCTCGAACGAGGCGAGCGGATCGCGTTACTCACTCTCGTGCGCAGTGTAGGGTCGACGCCACGGCACTGCGCTGCGCGTCTCGCCGTCTTGGCGAACGGCGAAACGGTGGGCTCGGTCGGCGGCGGGGCCATGGAGCATCAGGCCGTGGCGGACGCGCACGCGGCATTAGCCGAAAACAGGCCGCGCCTGGTCGAGTACAACTTGAACGGGCGCGGAGACGGCAGCTTGGGATTGTGCGGCGGAACGCAGGAGGTCTTGATCGACATCCTGGAGCCGGCGAGCCTAGCAGCCCAGCAGCTGCGTGCCGTTCGCGCCGCGCTGGCGGAGGGGGAACCGGCCGTGTGCGCGACGGTAATGCGAGCCGTCGACAAGCGCCTGGCGATGGGCGCTCGCCGGGTCATTCACCGCACAGAGGATGCCGTGGGGTTTCTCGGAGATGCGCGGCTGGACCAGACTGTGGTTCAAGAGGCGCGGCGGGCGATGGCGGAGCATTATCCGCAACGGCTCGGCTTTGACCCGACGACAGGAGCCGTCAAGCGGCTGATGTCGACGCGACGCTCGGACGTCGAGATCTTTATGGACTTGTACGAACCACCTCGGCAATTGGTTATTATCGGCGCCGGGCACATCGGGGCAGCGCTCGCCCGGCAGGGCAAGTTCTTAAACTGGCGTATACACGTCGTGGACGACCGCTCGGATTTTCTCACGCCTCAACACCTGCCGGATGCGGATGTGACTCACTGCGTTGCCTACGATCGTGAGAGCGAGAGCCTGGGCCCGTTGGGTCTCCGGATCACTCCGGCCATGGCCGTGGTCGTCGCCACCTGGGGTTGGGACCAACCGGCACTGAGCCAACTCGCGGGAACCCCCGCTTTCTACGTGGGATTGGTTGCGAGCATGCGCAAAGCAACCGTCCTCTTTGACGAATTGCGCAAGGAAGGCATCGATCCCGCCTGGTTAGATCTCGTCCGCGTTCCTATCGGTTTGGACGTCGGGGCGGAAGGCCCCGAGGAAATCGCGCTCGCGATCATGGCAGAGATATTGACGACGGCGCGCGGCAAGAGCGGGCGCCCCCTGTGTGAGGTGCGGGGCGCGCGGGGCGCGCCCTTGTCCGTCGCAGCGCCTGCGGCCGTCTACGGAGAGGCCCATGCCCGCTAAACGATCCGAGGCTGGCGTGGCCGCCATCGTGCTCGCCGCAGGCCTATCGACCCGGATGGGCGGACAGCCCAAGCCCCTCTTGCCGCTCGGCGACAGATCCGTCGTCGAGCAGATTCTAAGTGTGCTCGCCGGCTGCCCGGTACAGGAGACGATCGTGGTCACCGGGCATAAAAGTCAAGAGGTCGAGGCATGCTTGACCGGGTGGCAAGCCCTGCGACCACGAGCGGCAGGCCCGGTTCGGACTGCGTTCAATCCTCGCTACGCTCAAGGCGAAATGCTTTCCTCCATTCAGGTGGGCCTTGGATCCATCTCGGCGAATTCCAGTGCGGCTTTGGTCGTTCTGGGCGATCAACCCGCGCTCGCAAGCCCGGTAGTGCGGGCTGTGATCGCGGCTTATCGTGCAGGACGGGGCAGTCTCGTCGTTCCAAGTTTTCAGATGCGGCGCGGACATCCCCTCTTGATTGACAAACGGCACTGGAGCGCCATTCTGCAATTAGATGAAGGCCGGACGCTGCGTGATTTCGTGCAGACCGTGGAGACGGAGATCTATCACGTCCCGGTCGACAGCCCGGGTATCTTGCGCGACATGGACACTCCTGCCGAGTATCAACGCGAATTGATCGACTACCAGAGGCGGCGCCATAAAGAGGCTGTCCGTGTCGTATAGAAGGAATAGCGGAGGCGGAGGAGGGCTCGCTGGAATCGGCGATAGGAATCGGCGACAAGAATCGGCGGTAGAAGCGAGAAGCAAAGACGGGCGACCGACGAGCCGCCCGTTTTTCGCATTACGGGGCAGTACTCCTCTCCCCTGAGGGGGGGTTGGGGTGGGCTGTCAGCCGACTCTGCAAACCCCCCAGGAAAGACAACGTTCCTATTGACTTTATGGGCGCTTCATGATAGGCTAAAGTGACCGTAAGGAGCGCATCATGTGTGGGCAGATACGGTGAAATGACCGTATAGGAAAGGAGGTGGACCATGTATCTGCCGCACGAAGAAGGTCAAGGCTTGGTAGAGTATGCATTGCTCCTTGTTTTTATCGCGATGGTTGTTCTCGCCATCCTGGCAGTCCTCGGTCCGGTACTTGGGAACGCCTACAGCCGGGTGACGAACGTTATCCCAGGCGGTTAATTTATCAACTCCGCCAGCCTTGACCGGAACGGGCCCTATCCCAGATAGGGTCCACGCAGACATCGTACCACAGCTTTTTCCATCATTTTTCGGTTTTTTCTTATTATCCCAGGTTGAGGAGCAAGGCTCTTCAACCTGTTTCTTTCCAGCGATGTGCGAACTGCCCTCTTCATCCTCGCAGAGGCCCCGCCAGGGTCCAAAAGTCTAGCGACCTTCTGCTTTATCCTTTCAAAATGCCTCCATACACCGCGTCGCCATCGCTGCGCCAGAAGCAGTCTACGAAGCGAAACCCGCTCTCCTTGAGCATATGGAAATGCCAGGGGAGAGGCAAGCCCTGTTCCACCCCTTTGTGCTCGCCGCCCGAAATCTGTCGGTGGACTGGATCCACCTTCATGCCGAGCGCGCGACCATAGGCTTGCCAGTAACTGTGCCAATCCTCCATAGTACTCGCTTGCTGTGCAAGCACCTGATCGCGATGCCCTTCCCAGGCTTTTTGGAGGGGCGCGTATTCGCTGCCGACGTGATCGGCATTCATAAAGATACCGCCGGGCCGCAGAACACGCGCAACCTGCTGATACAGAATCGTCAGCTCCTCCGGCGAGAGCCAGTGCAGCGCGGTGGCGGAAACCACCGCATCGCAAGGCACCGGCACCGCCTCCGGCCACGCGGGTTGGCGCAAATTCGCGGAGAGCAACCTGGCTCGCGCGCCATAGGGCGACAGGCGCTGCCGCGCGAGGAGGAGCATCGTCGGATCGAAATCAATGGCAGTGATCTCGGCTTGCGGAAATGCTTCGAGCAGCTGAACGGTTAGGCTGCCCGGCCCAGCGCCGAGGTCGAGCACACGCGTGACGGCGGGCTGGGTAGCGCGAATCATTCGTATCATGACGGCGAACCGCTCGCCGCGGTCGACGAGGTAGCGTTCCTGCATCCGGTCCCATCGGTCGACCCACGTCTGCCAATCAAAGCCGGGCGGCGCTATAATTTCTTGCATCGCTTTCTCCTCGTGCGCTCTCGATGGCGGCGGCGTAATTTCTTGCTTCGACGCCGAGATTATATCCCGGGTGTCGAGAAATCGCCAGCGGGCGCAATCTCACCCGCCGTCGTGGAGACTGCTGCGCTACGATCGCAGTGACACATGGCCCGTGAGTTTGCAGCAGCCCTGCGACAGACGCGTCGGAACTTGACGTAGGAATTTTGCGTCCTATTATTGTCGTCGAAACACTGGTGCGAAGGAGAAGAGGCCATGCTGAGCAAGAGGTTATTCATCTGCATCACGGCGGGTTCGGTCCTCCCGGCCATCGTCTTGAGTGCGTGCGGCAGTATACCCACAAACCTTCCCATCGTGGGCCGTCTGCTCAGGGGCAGTCCAACCCCGCTAATCAGCCCAACGGCAAGCGTGACGGTTACGCCTTTGCCGAGCCAATCCCCGAGCGCCACATCGGGCCCTCCAACCCCGGCGGTCACTGTGCCGGCGATTGCGGCGCCGACGGCGCCGGGAGTGCCTATAGGAGGGATTTCTGGCTATACCGACGATCGCAGCACGGCCCAGGCGCTGGTTACATCATTTGTAAACGCACTGGATCGCAAGGAATACCTGCGCGCCTATTCCTATTGGGAACCGGCGGCCGCCGCGCGACTGGGATCGTTCAGCAGTTTCAGAAAGGGGTATGCCGATACGGAGACGGTCCAACTCACGATTGGAACTGTCGGCGCAGACATTGGCGCGGGGCAGCTCTATTGGACGGTCCCGGTCGTGTTGATTGCCAAGACGACGGGAGGTGTGACGCAGACGTTTGTCGGCTGCTACACACTTCATCTTGGGGAGCCGAGTTTCCAAGCGGTCCCGCCGTTTCAACCCATGGGTATCCAATCGGCGCAAGCCAAGCAGGTCGCGAATGACGCGAATACGACGGACCTCCTCAAAAGCGCCTGCACCGGACCGGGCATTCGCCAGACTTCGCCCGCGACCACGTCCGAGCCGTTCGCTCCCGGCGACATCGGCCCCGCGCGCTACCTGGACAATCGCAGCGGCCCGGTGGAAGTGCTCGAGTCGTTCTACAACGCGATCAACCGCAAGGAATATGTGCGCGCGTATTCGTATTGGCAGGCGGGTTCCCCAGGCCTCCGAGCGTTCAATCAGTTTCAGCAGGGCTATGCGGAGACCAAGGCCGTGCAGATGACGACAGGCCAAGTGCAAAGCAATGCGGGCGCAGGGCAGCTCTATTACAAGGTGCCGGTCACGTTGACTGCCCAAACGACCGGTGGGACCACGCAAACGTTCGTGGGCTGTTACACGCTGCACTTGGCACAGCCCGCGATTCAGGGGACCCCGCCCTTCCACCCGCTGAGCATCACGGCGGGCCAAATCAAGGAGGTGCCCGCGGGCACGGATACGGTGCCGCTGATGAGCCAGAGCTGCCAGTAGCGGGAGGTTGGAGAGCTCGTTGACGCGGGCTCGGATGGCGTTATTATCGAATCGGAAGAGACGAGCGTACGCGGCGAGGATGTTCCATGACCCTGAACAAAGAGACGTGGTGCGAGGCCACCGCACAGTATAGAAAATGGAATGAGGACGTGCTTGCGAGCCAAGTGCTCGCACGTAATGAGATAGATCCGGAAAAGAAATGGCGTGCCTACCTGGACCTCTATGCGTTCGCGAGGCGGATCAAGCCCGATCAGAGTGAGTGGGCTCAGGAGTAGCACGCTGGAGACTGGGAGGCCTACCATGCACGCATCCTAGAGTTCGAGCGACGGAGGCGTCTGCGTGGAAGTGGAACTTACGCGCTAGCGGAAACATTTGCCCGCAAGCGCCCTGGGTGATGCGGCGAATGATCAGCATGGTTGTGAAGGAAGAAAGGAGGGCGCAGACCCTGCAGTCTGCACCCTCCTTGTTATCTCATCGCCGAGACTGGTGAATCTCAGATTTGCTTATCCGGAATTGGATCGCCGTACTCGCGCGACCTCCAGCCAACCTTCGATCGCCTCGCGGATGTTGGCCAGCGCTTGTTCGTAAGTGGCGCCCTGCGAATGCACTCCCTTGAGCGTAGGGCAATGGACAGAGTACCAGCCATTCTTCTCTCTCTCAAACACGACGCGATAGCGGTGGACAACAGCAGACATAGTACACCTTGACCGTGATATCTCCCATTGTTCACCGCGCCGAGCGTGGCGTCAATAGAAAGCGGGGCGCACGCCGTACGGCGTGCGCCCCTGTTCGATAGCTTAATCCAGCTAGTCAGCTCAAGCGATTCTCACTGCTTGCCTCTCAACCTACTTGGCCATGCCGGCCAAGGCACCGAACGCCGGGCGGCCGAGGATGTGGAAAGCGCCAGTCTCGTTGCTCATGTCCGTGAAATCCAGGTTCCACACGAACCCGACACCCACATAGCCCCACGACTTCATCAGTTGATAGGCTTTGACGAGCCAGGCCGCTTGCTGGCTCTCGGTTATGAACTTTTCGTACTCGTATCCCGGCTTTGGGCTTGGATCCACCCCCCACCCGAATTCGGTCGGCCAGATCTGCTTGTTCCTATCGCCGAACTGGACCATGACGGCCCGATAGGCCTCCATCGTGCCGCGGAAGTAGAACGAGCGATGTCCTTGAAATTGCCCGGTCGCGTTCGGAGTGCCCGGGGGAACATCGGGAGCATTGCCGAAACCGCTGGGGTGGGCGCCGATAGCGTCTGAATAGTCCTTGAGGCCGTTTTGATAGAGCTGGGTGAGAAATGCCACGTCGTCCATGGCTGTGCTGTTCGTTACTCCGGTCGGCGTGGGCGCCCCGGAGACGACGATGACCCGCGGACACTTTTGCTTTATCGAAGTGTACGATCGCTTCAACATGTCCATATACAGCGCGGCGGAAATGGGCTTGCCGTGCCATTCGGTCAACAGGTTGTGCTCGTTCCAGACCTCAATGGCGCCGAGGGCCGGATTGCCGCAGAAGAACGAGGCCACACCCCCCATGAAATCCGCAGCGTCCTGCATATTGTCCGGCGGCCCCGACCCGCCGGCCCCTCCATCGGCGCGCGACCACTTGGGCGCGCAGACGATACTAAGCATGACCTTGATGCCGTGAGCGTTCGCGGTGTCCAAGAGCCGCCCGATTTGGCTCAGGTCCGCCTGCGTCTTGGAGCCGGAGATGTCGCACCAGCGCACCTGGATCTTGGCCCATTTAAAGCCCATTTGGTTGAGCGTACCCATCTCGCTGCTGTTGTCGGCGTTGGTCCAGTTCAACTGGGCGCCATAGTTGAACAGGTTCTGGCCGACAAAGTTACTGGCCGGGGCGGGCGGCGGTTTCGGCGTCGGTTGCGGAGCGGGGGGGCGGACGGTTTTGGTCGCTGCGGGGGCCGTCGAATTCCCCGAGTTGGATGCCTTGGTTGCGGTCGGCTTGCTTGTCGAACCCGTCCCGGCTTTGGACGGGGTCGTGTTTTGCGCGACCTGGACGACTGTCGAACCGGCCGATCCGGCCAAGCCTTGGCCGTCGTCGAAGGAAAGATAGGCTTCGACTTGAGTATCGCCTATCTGGTCCGGCACGGTCCAGACGAACTTGGGGTCACTCACCGGCGCTTTGCCGACCGCCTGTCCGTTGACGCGCCAGACGATGGCCGGGGCGGATTGAAAAGCAGGCGTTTGCGCCTGGCGATACTGCTTGAGCACATCCCAAGCGCGCGCCTCCAGGCTGTCGCCAAAATCACGCAGGGCGACACCGCGCAAATTGAACTGAGCGGCAATGGCTAGCTTTTTTGCCAGACTGTCGGCGCTTTCCAGCCAGACGGTGTGGGCCTGTCCCTGGCTGTCGCTATACGCGAATGAATAGAGCCCCGTCACCGGATCGTACTTGAAACCCGCGTCGCGCATCTTGGGGAGATCAAAGGTCGCCTGTCCCCCCGGCTGGATGTTGTCAGAGATGGAGACCGGCCCTATTATTTTGAGTGCGTCGGTCAGGTTGATCGGCGAGTAGGAGTTGGAAAACTCATCACGGCTCAGCATCGAAAAGCTCAGGTCGATCTTGTAGCGGTCCATCCGTCCGACCGCCCACTGCAAGTAGGTCTCGACAGGGGAAGGATTGCCCGTATAGGCATTGTTATTCAGCGGTAAGGGGATGCGGACAATGTCGGCTGCCCGGGCAATCGCATCCCAATCATAGGGACCCGTATCCCACGTCTCGGCCGACTTGGGGACCGGGGCGGCCAGGGTGACGCTGAGGACTTTGTCTTTGGCATGCAGCGCCTTGGCCAAATCCTGGATAAAACCGGTAAAATCGTTCTTGTTATCCGGCGTGGCGCCCTGATAGTCGATATTGACACCCGGATACAGCTTTTCGACCGTGAGATCCACGAGCGCCTGGATATGCTGCTGGCGCAGATTCGAGTTTGTGATCATGATGTCGACCAGGTCGCTGCGCAGCTGGCCGCCGACAAGGTCGCTGATGGTCGGTAGCACCTGGTACGGGCTGCTCGCCCCGGCCGCCGCTTGAGAGGAAATGCTTCCGGCGATCCCACCGTTATCGGCGATGGTCAAGCCGACCGGGCTCACCTCCGCGAGCACCCCGTTCGCGGAGGCGGGCAGGGGTGCGCTCGTGGAGAGGTCGGCGCTGATGACGGGCGCCTGGGGCCGAGTCTGCACCACCAGCACCCCGTCGGGGATCGCACCGGTCAAATTGACGTCGATTCGCTGCTGATCCCGGTAGAGCTGGAAAGGCAGTTTGCTCCACTTTTTTCCGGTCACCCCGTAGACGTCCAGAGCCCCGAGTGAGTCAATGCCATAGGGAATGGCCACGGAGAGAAGGGCCCGGGCGGGCATCGACCCCTGGAGACTGGGCTGGTAGAAACGGCTCTTGACCGCGAGCGCGGGAGGGAGCGTCTGCGCCGCCGCGCTCTTGGCAAACTCGTCCTGAGACAGGGCGGTGAGCTTGATGGAGACGCTGTCTTTCGATGCGCCAGCGGGAATCGAGAACTTGTTCCCATCCGCATCGCTGACGCTGCCTGCTTTGCCGGCGTAGACAGTCGTGTAACTTGGCCCTCCGCCGCCGAACAGGCGTTGTGGGAGCGAGATGGGTGGCAGTACGAGGGCGAAAAGCAAGAGGACTGGAAGAACAAGCAGATAAGCGAGCCGACCGGCCGAGCGTCCTTCGAAGAAGGAACTAAGAGCCCCGAGTAGTGGATTGGATGGCGTTCTCTTCAATTCTCATGACCTCTGTCTCTGAATTGGCGTTCCCGCTAGGGTTGCTAGACCCCCGCAAAAGGCGCGGGGTCCAGCGACACGCAACCCCTGCGGGGTCTGCAGGAGGACCTGCGATCAGAGAGGAATATTGAACGGGCAAGACGAAACCCGTAGGAACCTGGTGGTTGCCCGGTTGTCGGACCGGTGCCGGCAGTGAGAGGGAGCAACAGGAATGGCCGGCTTGGAACAGAAGTTGGTGCAGGTTTGGACTGGGCGATCAGACGACGGAGAATTCAACAATGGGCCAGTCAGTGCGGGTTGGAAACAACCCGTTGCGGGTTGGAAACAACCCATTGGGTGGGGAACAACCCGTTGCGGCTGGGTAAAAATCCGTACGGGTGAGAGACACCCCGTCCTCACGTGCGAGTTCTTTTAACTACTAAAGCGGTGTGCAACATGAAAAATCAAAGCCGCATGGCCTGACGGAACGCACATTCGATATGGGGCGCAGGGCGCCTTTTGGGGAAATCGTCTAGATTCCCAACCATCGGGAATCTTTTGGCCGGAATTGATCACTTGGCAGGGTTCTGCCGCGTGGTCAGGGCTCTAGTGGGGGCCAGAGCCCGTTCCGCTCTTTGGGCGCTAGTCTACCCAAAGGCGAACACAAATTATTCTAGCATAGGGGTATCAAAAGCGCAAATTTCCGAAATCGCGGGAGGCGGCGAAAATCGGGGTTTGGATTTGTCTGTCAGGCGTTGTTTCCTTGCTTAAGCGTCCCTTTTCATATATAATCCTCGCATGCTCAACGTCATCATTCTGGGCATCACTAGCTTTCTCACAGACGTCAGCTCGGAGATGGTGTACCCGCTCATTCCCCTCTATCTCACCTCTGTTCTGGGCGCCAGCCCCGCAATTGTCGGCTTGATTGAAGGTCTCGCCGAGAGCACGGCCAGTATCCTCCGCGTGTTTTCCGGCTACTGGTCGGACCGACTTCAGCAGCGCAAATCGCTCACGATTGCAGGTTATACCGCGAGCGTCGTCGGCAAAGTCTTTTTGTATCTCTCCACGACGTGGCCGCTCGTACTCGTCGCCCGGCTGGCGGACCGCTTTGGCAAAGGGATCCGCACGGCTCCGCGTGACGCCCTCATCGCCGATTCAGCCGATGTCGTCCGCCGCGGGAGCGCCTTTGGCCTGCATCGTGCCCTCGACACCGCGGGTGCAAGCCTGGGCGTAATCCTCGCCTATTTTTTCTTTGTCTACCTGCACGACAACTATACCGGGATCTTTTTGATCTCGATTATTCCGGCGGTCCTTGGCGTTGTCGTCCTTTTTTTTGTTCGCGAGAGAATCGCACGAACGGCGAGCTCGAACACGGCGGCCCGGGGAAATGGACAGCAAGCGGGCAGCCCGCGCGCCCCAACCGCCCCGTGGTGGCGGAACCTTGGCGCGCGGTGGCAGGAGCTTGATCGCCGGCTCAAGCTGTTTCTGATCATCGTCTTTGTGTTTGCGCTCGGCAACTCGTCGAATCAATTCCTTCTGCTGCGGGCCCAAAACCTCGGATTTAGCGATGCTACTGTCATTCTCCTGTACCTTGTTTATAACGTCATCTACGGCGTCGCTTCCTGGCCGGCCGGCCGTCTCTCGGATCGCGTGGGGCGGAAGGCGCTTCTGGTCCTCGGGTATTTCACCTACGGGATCGTCTATGTCGGCTTTGCGATTGCCACCCCGCTTCAACTCTGGGGGTTGTTCGCCACGTACGGGCTCTACAACGCGTTCACGGAAGGAGTGGAAAAGGCATTCATCTCCGATATTGCTCCATACGATCTACGCGCCACTCTCATGGGACTCCACGCCACGTTTGTAGGATTTGGAATCCTGCCGGCCTCGATACTGGCCGGCTTTTTGTGGGATGCGTTCGGCCCTCCTGTGACGTTTTATTTTGGAGGAGCGATGGGGGCGCTCGCCGCCGTGGCACTCGCGCTATTGATCTGATTGCGGATTTCAGAAGGGTGATTCGATGGCAACACATTTCATCTTGGTTCGTCATGGACAGACGGAATGGAACAAGAACGAGCGGTTTCGCGGCCGCGCCGACATCCCGCTGAATGAGACGGGCGTGGCGCAGGCACAACAAGTAGCGGCGCGGCTGGTAGGGGAAAAGATCGATGCGATCTACTCGAGTCCCCTCCAGCGCGCTCTCCGGACGGCTCAGCCCATTGCCGAGAATCATCGTTTGGCCGTCCAGCCGCTCGACGGTCTCAACGATGTCGACGAGGGCGCGCTCGAGGGGCTGACGATCGCAGAGGCCAGGCAGGATTTCCCCAAGGTGGTGGACGACTGGTTGAACGCGCCCGGCCACGTCAAATTTCCCAAAGGAGAGTCGCTCAAAACGGTACGCATCCGGGTGGAAAAGACGCTGACCGACCTCGCGGCTCTGCATCCGGACCAGACGCTGGTCCTGGTCTCGCACAGGGTCACGAGCGGTGTTATTCTGTGCCACGTCATCGGTCTTGACCTCGACAGCTATTGGAATATTGAGCTTGACAATGCGAGCATGAGCCGCTTTGAGACCCGGCGCGGCGGCTATGTGGTTACACTGATCAACGACACAAACCACCTTAGAATTTAAGATTTAAGATTTCAGATTTATGATTTACGGCTGCAGATTCCAGGGGCGAATCGATGGAAAAAACCGATATCCTAAATCTTAAATCCGAAATGACTTGGGTCTTGACGCTGGATATCGGGACTTCGTCTCTGCGCGCGATGCTCTTTGACGCCACGGCGCAGCCGACGGGGGCCGAGGTGCAAATTCGCTATGAGATGCACACGACCGCCGACGGGGGTGTCGAGGCGGACCCGGATGAGATGTTTGAGCACGCCTGTCATGCGATGGACCAGATTCTGGCAGCCGCCGGCCCCGATGCCCAATCCATCAAAGCGGTCGGGTCGGATTCGCTTGTCGGGAACATTCTCGGAGTGGACGCTGCGGGCCGAGCGGTCACTCCGGTTTATACTTACGCGGACACCCGCGCCGCGCGCGAGGTGACCGAACTGCGGGCGCGCTTTGACGAACGGGCGGTGCACCAACGCGTCGGCACGTTCTTCCACACGAGCTACCTGCCCGCCCGTTTTCTTTGGCTGGCGCGCGCGCATCCGGACCTGCTCGCACGCTCGCGTTGGTGGATGTCCCTCGGCGAGTATTTCCTCTTTCGCTGGCTGGGCCGGCGAGTTTGCTCCTTCTCGGTCGCTTCCTGGACGGGCCTTTTGAACCGCCAGGAATTGGCGTGGGACAGAGAGCTTGTCGCCGCGCTGCCCATCTCTGTGGAACAACTCTCCCCGCTCTCCGATTTTGACACGCCCCTGCACGGACTCGTCCCGGAATTTGCGGCGCGTTGGCCGACGCTGAAGAGCGCGGCATTTTTCCCAACGGTAGGCGACGGCGCGGCGGCGAACCTCGGCAGCGGCTGTGTGAATCCGACGCAGATCGCGCTTACGGTCGGGACGTCCAGTGCCATGCGGGTGGTCCTGCCTGGTCCGACCTCTCCCCACTCCCCCAATCCCCTCTCCCCTCCCCAAGCAGGGGAGGGGAGAGGGGGCAAGGGGGTGGGCGGAGAAGTTCCCACTGGGGGAGGAGAGAGGGGGTTGGGGGTGAGAGGGGAGGTTCCCCCCGGGCTGTGGGCGTACCGCGTCGACAAGAATGATGAGTTGATTGGAGGCGCGCTGAACGAAGGGGGCAGCCTATATGCGTGGATGGAGAGCACGCTCCGGTTGGATGATGCGACCAAAACGGAGGCCGAGTTGGAAGCCCTCGCACCATTTCAGATTTATGATTTACGGCTGCCGTTCTTGGCAGGTGAGCGGGCGCCGGGTTGGGTATCCGACGCGCGGGCGGATATCCTCGGCCTCTCGCTCAACACGCGGCCGATTGAAATACTGCGCGCCGGGCTGGAAGCAGTCGCCTATCGCCTCGACCTGGTGTTTGAATTGCTCCGCACCGTAGCTCCGAATGCGCATGAGGTGATTGCAAGCGGGGGCGCCTTGATGCACTCGCCGGTCTGGACCCAGATTATTGCCGACGTACTCGGGGCGCCCGTGATGGCGTCCGGCGAACCCGAGGCGACCAGCCGAGGCATTGCCCTGCTCGCGCTCAAGGCTTTGGGCGTTATAAATAGGATGGAGGATCTTCCTGCTCGATTGGGAGTTTCCTTCCTGCCTGATGCCGGGCGACATGAGATCTATACTCAGGCCGTCAAGCGCCAGCAAAAGTGGTATAATCTGCTGATTAAGGAAAAGCCGACGACATAACGTCGCCGCACAGGCGGGAGGAACTATGCCCGATCCTATCATTCGAGTCGAGACCAAGGCGAGCGAACCCATTCGGGCCGGGCGTGCTCAGGTGATTGTTCGCTCGCGGGCGGTCCGCATTCAACTTCCCTGGCCGCATGGCGGCCTGATCTGGAATCGGCCTGTCTCCGTGTCCATCTACGAGCCCGATGGGAGTGGGTACCGTCTGCCGGTGCGGGACATGACGCGGTTGATTGAACTTGCGCTGATGGCGTTGGCGGGTCTCTGGCTGTTCCTGATCGCGAATCGCAAAACGGACTGATCTCTGTGTATCTGGAGGTCGCTGGACCTCGCAACCTCTGGGGAGGTGAACCATGGTAGACGAAACTGCTCCGACCGCATCGACAACGGAAAAACTCCTTGACCCGACAGACTCGCTAGAGATCGTGCGAGAGACTATGGACCAGTTCCTGGCGACGGCAGATGTTCAGGCCGTCTACGGGGAGCCGGTACAGAACGGCGACGTCATCGTCATCCCCTCCGCCGAAGTGCTGAGCGTCATGGGCTTTGGGGTGGGCACGGGCGGCGGAAGAGACGAGAGCCGGAACTTGAACGGCGGCGCGGGGGGCGGCGGCGGCGGCCGCGTTCTCTCACGACCCGTCGCCGCGATCATTATTCAGCCGGACGGTGCCTACGTCGAGCCGATTGTGGATACGACCAAACTGGGGCTGGCCGCTCTCACGGCCGCCGGCTTTGTGATTGGCATGATGCTGCGGATGAGGGCGCGGGGAAGATAAGGTCCGCCGCATTCTGCTTTTGAGGAGTGAGCATGAGTACTGGAACCGATTTGGACAAACTCTGTATCAATACGATTCGATTTCTGTCGGTGGACGCCGTCCAAGCGGCGAACAGCGGCCATCCGGGCCTGCCGCTTGACGCGGCGCCGATGGCCTATGTTTTGTGGACGCGCCATCTGAAATTCAATCCTAAAGACCCCGGCTGGTGGGACCGCGATCGCTTTGTCCTCTCCGCCGGGCACGGCTCGATGCTGCTCTACAGCCTGCTCCATCTCACCGGCTATGATCTGCCGTTGGACCAGATCAAACAATTCCGGCAGTGGGGAAGCATGACCCCAGGGCATCCCGAACGCGGCCTCGCTCCCGGGGTCGAGACCACGACCGGTCCACTGGGCCAGGGTTTTGGGAATGGCGTCGGCATGGCGATCGCGGAGGCCTTTTTGGCGGCTCGCTATAATCGTCCCGGCCACGAGATTGTAAATCACTTTACCTACGCGATTGTGAGCGACGGCGACATGATGGAGGGCATCTCCTCGGAAGCGGGATCGCTGGCGGGCCATTTGAAGCTCGGTAAGCTCATTTATCTGTACGACAACAATCATATCTCCCTGGCCAGCTCGACGAATCTAACGTTTACCGAGAACCGCGCGGAGCGCTTTCAGGCGTTCGGCTGGCACACGCAGGAGGTCAAGGATGGGAATGACGTGGACGCGATTGACGAGGCCATCCGCAACGCGCAGGCCGTCAAGGACCGTCCGTCGCTCATCCTTGTGCAGACGACCCTCGGCTATGGCGCGCCGCACAAGCAGAATACGTTTGAGGCACACGGTTCGCCTCTCGGCATGGATGAAGTCAAGGCGACGAAGGAGAATCTGGGCTGGCCGGTCGAGCCTCCTTTCTACGTGCCGGAGCAGGCACTGGAGCATTTCCGCAAGGCCGTCGACCAGGGGAAAAAGGAAGAAGGCGAATGGGCGCAGCGCTGGTCGGCGTACGAAAAGGCTTATCCGGACCTGGCGCGCGAGCTCAAGCAAGCGATGAACGGCGAATTGCCCAAGGACTGGGCGGCCGATCTCCCGAGCTTTCCCGCGGACTCTAAAGGAGTCGCGACCCGCATCGCTTCCGGCAAGGTCATGAATGCTATCGCGAAAAAGGTCCCCACGCTGATTGGCGGGTCGGCCGACTTGAACCCCTCCACCTATACGGCGCTGCAAGGCATGGGGGATTTTGAGCCCCCTCAGGATGCGCGCGGCGACATGCAGGGTTCTATCGGCGGTGGATGGAGCTACGCGGGTCGGAATATCTATTTTGGCGTGCGCGAACACGTGATGGCTTCAGCCTCGAACGGGATGTCGGTGCATGGCGGCGTAATCCCGTTTACGGCGACGTTTCTTACCTTTTCCGATTATATGCGGCCGTCGATACGGCTCGCCGCACTTATGAAGGCGCACGTCATTTTCGTGTTCACGCATGACAGCATCGCGCTCGGGGAAGACGGTCCGACTCATCAGCCGATCGGCCAACTCGCTTCGCTGCGCGCGATCCCGCAGCTCGCGACGATTCGTCCTGCGGATGCGAACGAGACGGCGGTCGCGTGGCGCATGGCGATGGAAGCCGAAGGACCGGTGGCGCTCATCTTTACGCGCCAGACTGTGCCCACGCTCGACCGGAGCAAATATGCCTCAGCCGAAGGAGCGCGCCGCGGGGCCTATGTGCTCGCGGATGCGCCGAACGGCAAGCCGGACGCGATCTTGATCGCAAGCGGGTCTGAGGTAAACCTAATCGTCGGGGCGCAGCAGAAACTGCAAGAGCAAGGGGTAGCCGCTCGTCTCGTCTCGATGCCCAGTTGGGAATACTTTGACGCGCAGCCGAAAGAGTATCGCGACTCGGTGCTCTTGCCTTCGGTGCGCGTGCGCGTGGCGGTGGAAGCCGGCGTTTCGATGGGATGGTCCCGCTATGTCGGCGACGAGGGCGCCGTGATTGGCATTGACCGGTTCGGCGCTTCCGCGCCAGGGAAGGTCGCCTACGAAAAGCTGGGGTTCACCGTCGAGCATGTTGTCGCTCAAGCGCTCGCGCTCGTGAAAAGGTAAAATTTCTCGACGATGTTTCTGGGGGGGCACATGAAGGTGGCCATCGGTGCGGACCATGGAGGTTTCATACTCAAGCAGGCCATCGCCGAGCAACTGAGCCAGCTCGGATATGGGGTGGTGGACTGCGGAGCAGAGGCTCTCAATCCCGGCGACGATTACCCTGATTTTGCGCGCGCCGTCGGAGAAGCGCTTTTGCGGGGGGAAGCCGAACGCGGCATCCTCATCTGCGGGAGCGGAGTGGGGGCAAGCATCGCGGCCTCCAAGATGCGCGGCGTCCGTGCCGCGGTCTGCCACGACACCTATTCGGCGCACCAAGGGGTCGAGCACGACAACATGAACGTGCTCTGCCTGGGTGCCCGTGTCATCGGGGACGAGGTGGCGAAAGAGTTGGTGCGCGCATTCTTGGGGGCGACGTTCGCGGGAGAAGAGCGCTTCCGGCGGCGGCTCGACAAGGTACTCGAGATCGAAAAAGAGCAAGCAAGCTGAAGGAGAGCTACCATGCCTACAGAAAGCAACCCGCTTCAGGAATTGGAGCGACTAGGACAATCCATTTGGTTGGATAGTATCCAACGCAGCCAGATCCTATCCGGCGACTTGGCGCGCCTCCGCGATAAGGACGGCATCAGCGGCGAGACGGCGAATCCGACCATCTTTGAAAAAGCCGTCGGCGGCAGCTCGGACTATGACGACCTCATTCGCCAACTGGCCACTCAAGGCAAGGGGCCGAACGACATTTACGAGGCGATTGCGACCGAGGACGTGCGTATGGCGGCCGACGTCTTTCGCCCTGTTTACGACCGGACGCAAGGTGCGGATGGTTTCGTGAGCATCGAGGTCTCGCCCAAGTTGGCGTATGACACGAATGGGACGATTGCGGAGGCCAAACGCTTTTTTCGGGAAGTGAACCGGCCGAATATCATGATCAAAATCCCCGGGACTAAAGAAGGGGTGCCGGCGATCGAAGAGTGCTTGTACCAGGGCATTAATATCAACATCACGCTGCTCTTTTCCATTCAAGCCTATGAGCAGGTCGCATTCGCCTATGTTCGCGCGCTCGAACGCCGCGCCGCCGAGGGTAAACCGATCGACCGCGTAGCTTCCGTCGCCAGCTTTTTCGTGAGCCGCATCGATACGCTTGCGGACAAGCTCGTGGAAGAGAAGCTGCGGACGACCACCGACCCCGCGCTGACGGCGAAGCTGGAGAGTCTCGGCGGCAAAGTCGCCATTGCCAATGCCAAGATGGCGTACGAGTCCTTCAAGCGCATTTTTGGCGACGCGCGGTTTGCGCCTCTGCGCGCTCGGGGGGCGCGCGTGCAGCGACCGCTCTGGGCCAGCACGAGCACCAAGAATCCTCACTATTCCGATGTGCTGTACGTCGAGGACTTGATCGGTCCGGACACGATCAATACCTTGCCGCTCGAGACCATCGAGGCCTATCACGATCACGGCGATCCGCACCTCACGATTGAGCAAGACCTGGAAGGAGCACGCCGGAACTTGCAGACGCTGGCCGAGGTGGGTCTGAGCATTGACGCGATCACCGACCAGGTGCTGGAGGAAGGGGTTGTCAAATTCGACCAGTCGCTCGACCAGCTGTTGCAGGTCATTCAGGCCAAGCGGCAGGCGATCATGGTGAGCCAGGATGGACACCCCAGAGCCAACCTGAATGGATACACGCAGCAAGTGGACGCCGCCCTGGTAGCGGCGGACAAGAACCGGGTGGCCGAGCGGGTGTGGCACAAGGACGCCAGTCTTTGGAAGCAAGACCCCGCGCATCAGGCCGAGATCAAGGACCGCCTCGGCTGGCTAACGGTGGCGTCTGATATGCGGCAGCACCTCGCTGAACTTGCACAATTTGGCGACGAAATCAAGCAGGCCAAGTTCAAGGATGTGGTGTTGTGCGGGATGGGCGGGAGCAGCCTATGCGTCGAGGTCCTGAACCAGACCTTTGGCTCAGCCCGCGGATATCCTCGGGTCCACGTGCTCGACACCACGGACCCGGCGACGATTTCCCACGTCGAAAAACAAATCGACATTACAAAGACCCTGTTCATCATCGCGAGCAAATCCGGCGGGACCGTCGAGACGACTGACCAGTACAAGTATTTCTTTGGAAAGGTGCGGGCCAAAAAGGGGGACGGTGCGGGTGAGAATTTCGTCGCCGTTACGGATGCGGGGACGGGGCTGGAAAAGACGGCTCTCGAAAACCATTTTCGCCGCGTGTTCCAGAACCCGGGCGACATCGGCGGACGTTACTCCGCGCTCTCGTATTTTGGCCTAGTCCCGGCGGCCGCCATGGGGCTGGAGGTCGGCCAGTTGCTTGACCGGGCAGAAGAGATGGCACGCGCCTGCGGACCCGACAAGCCGGCCCGGGGGAATCCGGGCGTCTGGCTCGGCACGGTCCTGGGTACCCTGGCGCAACACGGGCGCAACAAGGTCACGCTCGTGGCCTCCCGGAGCATTGGTTCGTTTGGAACCTGGGCTGAGCAGTTGATTGCCGAGTCGACGGGCAAGGAAGGCAAAGGGCTCATTCCGGTTGATCGTGAGCCGGTCGGCGCCCCGGCGGCCTATGGCGATGATCGCGTGTTCGTCTACTTGCGGTTGGCGAGTGACCGCACGGATGGGCTCGACCGCAAGGTGGACGCGCTCGAGCAGGCCGGCCAGCCGGTGATCCGGTATGAACTGGGCAACAAGTATGCGATGGGCGCCGAGTTCTTCCGCTGGGAGTTTGCCATTGCCGTCGCGGGCGCGGTGATCGGTATCGATGCCTTTGACCAGCCAAACGTGCAAGAGTCCAAGGACAATACACAGCGAGAGCTAGAAGTGTACGAGGGCCATCACAGCTTTGAAGCGGGCCCGCCAGCCTGGGAAGACAAGCAGGTCGCCGTCTATTTGAGCCAGGAGTCCGTGGGCGCGAAGAGTCTGCGGGGAAAGCTTGACGCGTTTTTCAAGCTCAAGCGACCGGGCGATTATCTCGCGCTCATGGCCTATCTCGAGCAAACGCCCGAGAACGACGAGACTCTCCAGGAGGCGCGTGTCGCCGTCCGCGACGCGCTCAAGATCGCGACCACCCTCGGATACGGACCGCGCTTTTTGCACTCGACCGGCCAACTGCACAAGGGCGGACCGAACACGGTTCTCGCGCTCCAGGTCACCGCGGAGGACAAGGGCGACGTGCCCATCCCGGGCGAACCATACACCTTTGGTACGCTCAAGCACGCCCAGTCGCTGGGGGATTGGCAATCTTTAATCACCCACGGACGGCGGGCGCTCCGCATTCACTTGAAAAAGGGGGCCCGGCTGGAGCTGGTTCTCGCCGATGTGCGGGCTGCTCTCTATCCTGGACGCGCCACCCGCAGGGCAGCGCGGCCGCCGGCTCGCAAGGCTGCCGTTCGCAAGGCGGCGCATAGGACCACCCGGGCCCGCGCCGCCCGGAGGCCGCGCAAGGGGTCGCGGGTCGCGTCCCGCCCCGCAGGACCTGGGCGAGGCCGCGGCGAGGGTCACCGGCCCGCTAAGAAGACGGCTAGAACCACAAAGCGCACGGTGCACGCGAGGTGAACTATTTCATCTCGTACGCATGGTGAAATGAGGCATCCGCGCTGCAGATCACAAGAAAAGGAGTGACGATGGAACTCGCGATGATTGGTTTAGGCCGCATGGGAGATAATATGGCCATCCGTCTGATACAGGGCGGTCACCGGGTGGTCGCCTGGAACCGGACCTATGCCAAGACGGAAGCGCTGGCCAAAGAGCACGGAGCGATACCGACCAAGACTTTTGCCGAGGTGGTGGACCAACTCAAGCCGCCGCGCATCATCTGGATCATGCTCCCTTCCGGCGAGGTGACGGAGCAGGCGCTCGATAATTTTCTCCTGCTCCTCTCCCCGGGGGACATTGTCGTCGACGGCGGCAACTCGAATTATCACGATTCTGTTCGCCGCGCCCAAAAGGCCGCGGACAAAAAGATGCACTATTTGGATTGCGGGACGAGCGGCGGCGTCTGGGGTCTCCAGGTAGGCTATTGTGTGATGGTGGGAGGAGAAAAGGAAACCTACGATCACTGCGAGCCCATCTTCAAGACGCTCGCGCCGCCGAACGGCTGTGCTTACGTCGGAGCGAGCGGCGCGGGGCACTTTGTCAAGATGGTGCACAACGGCATCGAGTATGGAATGCTCCAGGCCTACGGCGAGGGGTTCGAAATTCTGCACGCCTCTCCTTACAAGCTCGACCTGCATCAGATCGCCGTCTTGTGGGACCAGGGGAGCGTCGTGCGTTCGTGGCTGCTCGAGCTCGCCGCGGATGCCTTTGCCAAGGAAGGGAGCGATCTGAAGGATATCCAGGGCTATATCGAGGACTCGGGGGAGGGGCGCTGGACGGTGCAGCAGGCGATTGATACGGATGTGCCCGCGCCGGTCATTACCCTCTCTCTGATCGAACGGTTCCGCTCCCGCGAACCCGATTCGTTCGGCGCCAAGGTGATTGCCGCCTTGCGCAATCAGTTTGGCGGGCACGCGGTCAAGAGAGAATAATATGATCCCGGAAACCGCAACCGAAGATGGGACGAAAATCCTCCCGATGCGGGTCGGGATGCCGCCGCACGAGGTGCCCGAACCGAATGTTCTCGTCATCTTTGGGGCAACGGGGGACCTGACACACCGCAAGCTGGTGCCGGCGCTCTATGACTTGTTCTCCGACCACAAGCTGCCGGAGGGCTTTTCGGTCGTCGGGTTTGCCCGGCGGCCCAAGACGGATGAGGAATTCCGCAACGAACTGCGCGCCAGCGTCCAAGAGTTTGGCCGTAACAAGCCGACCGACAATGAGACCTGGACCAAGTTCGCCCAGGGGATCTTTTACCTTCAGGCGGAATTCCACGATCCCGCCGGCTACCGGCGGCTGGACGAGTTGATGAAAAGAATCGACGCCGACCGCGGGACGGAGGGGAACCGGCTTTACTATCTGGCGACGGCGCCCGATTACTATGCCTTGATCGCCGAGCAACTGGGGGCGGCTGGGCTCAATCACAGCCCGGGCTGGGACCGGATCATCGTCGAAAAGCCGTATGGGAATGACCTGGAAAGCGCGCTCGAACTGAACCGCCGTATCCTGCCGGTCTTTAACGAGCCGCAGATCTATCGCATCGATCACTATCTCGGCAAAGAGACCGTGCAGAATATTCTCGCCTTGCGCTTTGCGAATACCATTTTCGAGCCGCTGTGGAATCGCAACTATATCGACCACGTTCAGATCACAGCAGCCGAATCGGTCGGCGTCGAGGGACGGGGCCCCTATTACGACCTCGCGGGCGCTCTGCGGGATATGGTCCAATCGCACCTGCTCCAACTCATCTGCTTGACGGCGATGGAACCGCCCGTTTCTTTCGACGCGAATTCCGTTCACGACGAAAAAGTCAAGGTGATGCGCGCGATCTGCCCGCTCTCGCCGGAAGAAGTGGACCGGGAAGTGGTGCGCGGCCAGTACGGCCCCGGCAATGGCATGCCGGGTTATCGGCAAGAGGATCGCGTGAATCCCAATTCGAATACCGAGACATTCGTCGCCCTCATACTGCACATCGACAACTGGCGCTGGGAGGGCGTCCCGTTCTGCCTGCGCACCGGCAAACGGATGCCCAAGCGCATTACCGAGATTTCCATCCAATTCAAGGACGTGCCCCATCCTCTCTTTGCGCGCGAGACGATTCCCAGTCTCAAGCCGAACGTGCTGGCGCTGCGTATCCAGCCGGACGAAGGGATTCACCTGAGATTCGCGGCTAAGCGGCCGGGCCAGACGATTGAGCTGCGCGACGTCAAGATGGACTTTTACTACAAGAGCGCGTTCGGCTCTGCTCCCGGCGAGGCCTACGAGACTCTCTTGCTTGACGCCATGCGCGGAGACTCGACCCTCTTTAACCGCAAAGATGAGGTCGAATTCGCGTGGTCTCTGATGATGCCCGTCCTCGAGCGGTGGAAACAAGCCCCGCCGCCCAAATTCCCGAATTACCACGCGGGCACGTGGGGACCGACGCAGGCTAACGAGATGCTCGCGCAGGAGGGCCGGAGCTGGCGCGCGACGTGAGGTCGCTTACCATGGAGTTCATGGGCGACTTTGCCCCCAGCGAGGTGTCTTGGTGCAGCTTATCCATCTAGACTCGAAGACGGCGGTGCCGGTCACCCGCCCTGGGTGTACCGGCATGCGGATGATCGCGATGGCGCAAGGGGCCACCTACGATGCCACCGCGCTCTATTTTGACGCGCACGCCTCGTCTGACGACCACGCCGCGCCCTTTGACGAGTGGTTTGTCGTGACCGAGGGTCAAGGCCGCGTGAGCATCGGCGAAGAGACAAGCGCGGTTCGAGAAGGAGATATGGTCTCGGTTCCTCGGAACGTCTTTCATCGCTATTGGACGGAAGATGAGGCGATGGGCGCACTCGCGCTCACCTTCGCCGCCGTGCCGGGCCCCGGGCTGGTGCGCGTGCCAGACCTCGCGACTCTCAGCCGGAACGCAGCCGAGCGATTCGTTTTGTTGGCGCGACAGGCCATCGCGGCGCGCGGGCGCTTTAGCATAGCCCTCTCCGGCGGTGCGACCCCGCGTCCGCTTTACACCCTCCTCGCTTCGCCCGGTTTCGCGCCGCGGGTGGACTGGACCCGGGTCTATGTCTTTTGGGGCGACGAGCGCGCAGTCCCGCCCGATGACCCGGCGAGCAATTTCCGCATGGCGAATGAGACCCTGCTCTCGCAGGTACCGATACCCGTCCAGAACATTCACCGGATTTCGGCGGAAAAGGGCGCGCCAGAGGCGGCCCAAGAGTATGAGAAAACGCTGCGGGATTGGTTCCAGCCGGCGGTTGATGCGGTCCCGCAATTCGACTTGGTCCTGCTCGGGCTTGGCGAGAATGGTCATACCGCTTCTCTCTTTCCGCATACGGCAGTGCTCCACCAAGTCGAGCGCTGGGTGGCTGGCTATCATGTGGCAGAGACCAATATGGACCGCATCACGCTGACCGTTCCGGTGATCAATGCCGCACTGAACATCCTGTTCCTGGTAGCGGGGCCGGACAAGGCGCCAACGGTCCGCGCCGTCTTACGGGGAGACTACCGGCCGGACGACCTACCCGCGCAATTGATTCAACCGGCGGCGGGACACGTCGTCTGGTTATTGGACAAGAGCGCGGCCCAAGACCTGTAGCATCATGGAGGGCGAATGCCTGCCTGGCTGACCCTGGTCCGGCGGCTGCACCGGTACTGCATCGATCAGCTCGTCTACCCGCTCGTTCTTTCCAGCTTGCTGGCATGTATGATCTATGCCGGGCGGGTGTATCTCAGCGCCAGGCCTACTTTTTCATTCCTCATCTGGAACCTCTTTTTGGCATGGGTGCCGTATGTGTGCAGCCTCGGCATCACAGCCCTACATCGCTATCAGCCGAAGCACGGCTGGCTGCTCTTGCTCCCCGGTCTGGTGTGGTTGATTTTCCTCCCCAATGCTCCGTACATCATCACCGACCTGTGGCACCTGGACGAGCGGCCTCCGGTTCCGACCTGGTATGACCTTGGCATGCTTGCGTCGTTTTCATGGACGGGGTGTTTCCTAGGGATCGTATCGCTCAGCCTGATGCAGAGGGTCGTGCGCTGGTTCTTCGGGCGGCTGGCGAGCTGGCTCTTTGTGCTCGGCGCCATTGGCCTGAGCGGCGTGGGGATTTATCTCGGGCGCTTTCGCCAGTGGAATAGTTGGGACTTGATCGTACGGCCACAGAGCGTGTTGACGGACGTGGCGAATCGCTTTGCGCACCCCTTTCAGAACCCGCAAGTCTTTGGCGTCACTTTTCTCTTCGCCGCCTTTCTCCTGGTCTGCTATTTGACCTTCATCTCGGTCGAGCATCGCCCCTTGGCCGCCCTGGCGCGAGAGGAGCCGGCACCACCTGTGGAGCTGACGAAGTGAGGGGTTGGTGGAAATCGGATCTTGCTGTATCATGGAGACCGGGAAAGAGAGACGCGAATGAGACCGGATACGCGGAAGATGGGAATCCACACGGAGCGCACTCTGCTCTTCGGGTCTCATGCAAAAGGGATGAATGAGGAGGGCAGTGATATCGATTTGATAGCGGTCCCAGTCCCATGAGCCGAGAAGTGAATAGCGGGGCACGTTCGTAAGGGCGAAAGTTTCGCCGCGCACGCGGTAGAACAGAGATAGACTGACTCTTGTCTCGAGCCGGATAGGCTCAACGGGTGAACGCTGGCTGCCCGTAGTTCCATCCTACTCCACGCGGAGGTGTGGCGATGGATGCCTGGCCCCTCATCGTTCTCGTGATCTTTGTCAACCAAGCCCTCAACGTCGGAGCGACCATCGGTTTTGCCCTTTCCGGCTGGAGCCAATCGGTCCGGCGCTTTATCTTCTGGTAGGTCGTAGGCAGCGTCTTTGGGGTGGGCACGCAGATCTCGTTCGCAGGCCTGGTGCGTTTCTCCTCGCTGGAATTTGCCAACGCCATCGGCATTGGCCTTGCCTTTGTCTCCGCCCAGGTGTTTAGCGCCTATGTGTTCCTGCATGTCCCCTTCACGGCCTGGCAGTGGCTCGGAACGGGCTTGGTCTTTATCGGCATTCTGCTGATCGCCCTGGGAAGACAAGTCTCCGGCGCGAGAGGTCCCGTTTTACAACGGATGCGATAATAGCCCCAATGGCGGCATCTCCTCAAGACGATGCCGCCATTCATTTTTGACCGAGCTGTGATCGCCATCTAACCGTAGATGACGATGTATGCCATTACGAAGATGATGAGGAGTTGGAACACGCCCTGGACGCCGGAAAGCGTCAGATTGGTGCGATTAATCTTTGAAACCCGCTCAATGTCCGGTTGGTCACGCTGCAGCTCGCGATAGATGCGGAGGTTATTGGGCAAGAGGATACCCAAGCCTTGCACGGTGAGGAGAAAGATGATCGCGAGCGCTATGAGAACCCACGGACGCAGCGGGTTGTCGGGGAGCAAGAGCCCTTCCCAGTTAGCGAGGAACCATCCGGCGGTCCCCGTGGTCAGAGCGACGACGGGCATATAGAGCAGTGTGCGGGGGACGAGGTAGGTGATCACTGCCTTGCGCTGCAAAGGGTCCAGTCGGCGCATGACGGGACCGAGAATAAAGCCGAGGAAGAGGTCGGCGCCGGTCCATAGGGCGCCGGACAAGACGTGCGTGTAGTTCAGGAGAAAAGTGTTCTGGAATGCCAGCGCGATCACCATGACAACCGGCAGCACAAGCACCCACCAGGTCAACTGCGCCCAGAGCGAGCGGGCGGCGGGCACGCTGGTCGTTCCAGCTTGTGTAGTCATAGGGGCTCCTTTTCTCACTGCGGCATTATCAAGGCGGCGAATACGAATGCGGCTATGGCACTATTTGGATGGCGAGCCGAAACGCCGGCAAGCGATAGCCGAGGGCCAAGCCGGGTTGGTCTTGAGCAAACGATAGCTGCGGCAAATCATAGTTCCAGGGGCCTTTGCCGTGCCCGAGGTAAATCGTCGGGTACAGATCGATCAGGTGAGTGCCGGGCTGCCCGGAGGCGATCAGGTGGATCGTGACGTCGCCCTGGCTGTTGAACCCACAAGCGTACCCGATGTAGGCATTGTCGTAGGTGACGGCGACGGCATTATCCAGCTCGGTCCAGCCGACTCCTTTGATTTCGACCGTAAACTCTTGGCCTGCCTTCACTTGAGCGGGAGTGACGGCGACAATGCTGCGCTCGACATAGAAGGGGACCTCGGCGAGCACTTTTTGCCCCTGGACGAGGTCAACCATATGCCAGCCTCCCAGGTCATCCGGGATTTGAATGTCTGTCGTCAACGTGCCATCAGGTCCCGTCGTCTTTTGACCGAGAGGTATTGTAATCAAATTCCAGCCGCTCGGACTCACGCGGTTTCCCTTGACGCTCATCCAGATGAGATCCAGGGTCGTGTTCGGAGGCAGGTCCGCGGATCGCAACTTGGCTGCGGTCCGGATGGGACCTGCCGACGGCGAGAGATGAGCGCTGACACCGGGAGTTGGGGCAACAGTGCCGGACGTGGTCTTGGGGCTCGAATTTGTAGAAGCGACTAGAGTCGCGTCGGGCCAATCCAACGTCTGTGGAGGAGCGCCGGCATCTGTTGTGACGTTAAAGGTAAACTTGAACTGGGGGAGGTTCCGCGGGGATTGCTGGGAATTCAAATACGGCACCGCGCCGCTGGCGTCTGTCACACGAATCGTGTGCATGCCGACAGGGCCCGCCGCCCGAAAGCGAGCGGTGGCCGTGCCTCTCGTCGTGACCGCAGAGATAAAGCCGACGTATTGATTGTCGTAGAGAACGGCCAGGGTATTTGCATACGGGGACCAGCCCAAGCCTTCGACCGAGATGGTGATGGGAGCGCCGATTGGACCTTCCTGGGGAGTGATAAAGGCGTTCCGCTGGACGGTAAAACCTCCCTTGGCGACATCCTGCCCATCGACGACGGCGTAGATGTCGTGGGTCTCTCCATAGTCTTCGGGCACATTGAACGTCGCCGAAAGGTGCCCGGTGGCATCGATCACGGACTCGGCGGTGGGGATGCGTTTTTCGACGAATTGGCGGTCCTCGTATTCCACACTCTCCGAACTCGGCTTGAGCACATAGCTGCCATCCACGGTGCCCCAGACGATCTGGGCGCGCTTACCTGCGGCCAAGCCTTGGCCAGTGACGGTGACCTTGGTGCCCACATAACCTGTCTCCGGCGTGGTGGTGAGAATCTTGAGCGGGACCGGGATGGCGGTGGGGGCGAGAGCCAGGGTGGTGCTCGACGCTCGCGGGGTCGCAGGCGAGCCGGCGGCGACAGGGATCATCACCGCCGGCTGCTGGCAAGCTGAGAGGAAAACCACAAACCCCGCGACGGCAAGCAGCGAACTCCAGCGCAGAGACTGCCGAAAGTGAAACTGGAGGGAGCTTGTCATTCCTTTCTCGCTTTCTCGCTATCCGGTGATCTGCAATTGAGCTGGTGGAACGGGCAACTGCTTAAAAGTGGCGAGCTTGCCGCTCTTGGTCTGCACTTGAATCGTATAATCGACCGTACCGAGCGGATAGTTCATCGGCACGTCCCAGGCCGCGTGCCAGAACCACGCGTCAGGAACGTTGGGCGGCCCGGCCGGTTCGAAAGTGGCCTTGACTTCTTGTCCCGTCGCCAACTTGACGATGGCTTGATCGACGTCAGTGCTCGTCAATCGCTGGCCCGTTGCATCGTCCGTGACCGTAAAGCGCCAGACGATGCGCATCCCGCGCCTAAAGACATTCGTCTGTGCGCAGGCGAGGGTGGGGTCGACGTGGAACGAGCTTTCGCCCGGCGAAGCTGTCACCGTATCCACGTAGAACGAGTAAGGAAACGGGCCCTTGGCCGAGTCGGGCACCGGCGGTGCGGCCGCTGGCGGCGCCGGTGGAGTGGTCGGCGGTGGGGCGTTACTGATGGCGCCCAGGATGGTCACTTGATTGGCCGATTTTGATTTAAACGCTTGGATCTGTTGCTGCAGACTCGCATTCTGCGATTGCTGGTCGGACAACTGCTTTTTCAGAGCATCATAATCGGCTTGGGAGACTGTGCTGCTGCAGGCCGCGACAGCCAGACCCATCCCCAGTATGGCGATTAATGCTCCTAGCTTGAAACCCGTCTTGAGATGCATGCTTCCTCCCTCTGGTGTGTTCGTCAATTTCGCTACAAATGCAAGCGACCGTCCAATGGGCATCCCCCCTTTAATGCTTTGAAATATAAATAGGCAGACCTATAGAAATGGTCTGCCTATTTCAGAGTTGGCAAAGAGATGCGGACGGGACGGAGACGCACCAGCGCCGCGAGCAAGCGTGCAGGTTCTGCCATGGCGGACCATGGTCAGGAGCAGCTATATCAATGGCGTACCGCACCGTTCCACCCTCGCAGTCATCACGTTGGTGTACGATCATACTGGAGCGGTGCCGCACTCGTCACGGCACCCACATTCGTCCTATTGGCCTATCCGGCTCTTAATGGGCCATTCTATGAGTATCTCGCGCGGTTGTCAACTACTCGGCTCTCCCCCAAAAGGGTAGTCTTTTTGCCTGCCGTGAAACCATGGACCCCAGTGACCGCATCGAGTACGACCACCATCGATTACCTGCTCAAGAACTGGAAAAGAAGTGTGTCCGCCGAGCGCCGAATGAGCGGTAAACAGAGCGCAGGCCTCCCATCGTAGTGACCGCAACACGCGGACACGCTTGCTCCCGCCGTCGTGAAATGGCCGCCGAATCGGAATGACCAGGTTGGCGTCGCCGGAGATGTCCTGTTCCTTGATTGTGACCATTTTAGCTTGCCTGCGTCACAAGAAAAGGGCTCTCCGGAAGCCGTAATCATGACCGCGGTCAAGACGTTTAATTCTATACGAAGGGGCTTTCACCCCTCAGCGAGAATAGGAGAAGAAGAAATGAAAACCACGCACAGAATCACCGGTGGGGTAATCTTCTTGCTTGCCTTGCTCGGCCTCTCTTTCGGTACGCCGGCAACGGCTCAGGGGCCGACTGCCACGCCGGCAAGTCCAACGAACACTCTTAGCAGCAGCTCGACTGCCGCGGCTCCTCCTTGTACTGCGGCGGCGACCTTTGTCAGCGACGTCACCATTCCGGATAACACCGTGGTGACTCCGGGCCAGACTCTAACCAAGACATGGCGGATGCGTAACGCAGGTACCTGCACATGGGGACCCGGCTATACATTGGCCTTTCTTTTCGGACAGGCGCTGACCTCGAATACCTCGGTCCCGGTTCCGGTGACCGCCCCGGGCGCCACGGCGGACCTGTCCGTTCCGATGACGGCGCCGACGACCGCCGGCACGGTTCAAGGCTTTTGGGAATTGCGCAGTCCCAGCGGCCTATTCTTTGCTCCCCCTGTGTGGGTCCGCATGCGGGTGGCAAGCGGCGCTCCTGCTCCGGCTCCCACCCTCGCGCCCGGTCTCTCTCCCGCGTCGGGACCGGCGCAAGCTCCTGCATTGGTGGCCGCCGGGACGAACCTTGACGACCCGGCCCGTGCCATGAACTTTGGGACCCCCATCCCGAGCTTGAGCAGCGGGACAGCGGAGTGGTTCCTGTTTAACTATGACAATGGCGGCAACGCCCTTCCTCGGCCCTTCGTGACCATTCTCTTGTTGAATGGCGTCACCAACGGTCTCGGCTTTGAGGTTTACACGCCTGAAAGCGTAGCGGGCGGCTGGACCAACAACAAGCCGGTTGGTCGCGGGACCACAGAGATCATCGCCAACTGCAATCAGGGCGGCGTGAACGCGGGCACCTGCCAGACGAACAACCTCAGCTGGACGGGCGGTTTCGGTCTGAATGGGACGTACTATGTTCGCGTGGTCAACAACACCGGGTCGACGATAGTTCCGCAGTTGATTATCGGCGGCCCTGGCCTGGCCCAATGCGCTGGCGCCGGCCAAAGCAGCATCCCGGCGAATACGACGCCCGGTCAACCCTTCGCCCAGGTCCAGTGCCCTGCCCCGGCTCCGGCGACGCCTACCCCATGACGAGAGCAGTTATTGACCTTTGAACTGGTCCTGTTTCACGTGGGACAGCGTTCTCGGGTCACGCCGACCGATCTGTTGCGAGGAGCGCTCTCCACAGACCAAGCCCCGGCAGAGGGTGCGTCTGTGGAGAGCTTGTCTTTGCAGAGGCGGCGCGTCTACGGAAAATCGCCTGGGGAACTGCCCAAGACGATGACCGGAAGAGACCCGGAATCACTCAAAAACAATCAATTATCGAAGGATAAAAGAAATTTGACAATCAGAATCAATCATGCTATAGTCGAAACAGTTCGATCTTGCGTACAGGTTCTGTGTAGGAATCCCTAGCATGGGCGCAACCGTACCCGAAAGCAATCTAATCCCTGCCGAGCGGCACGCGCACATACTGACCCTGGCGCGTCAGCGCAGAGCTGTCAAAGTTTCCGCCTTGAGCGAAGCGTTTGGCGTTTCCGAAGTCACCATCCGCCGAGACCTGGAAAATCTGGAAGAGCAGGGTTTGCTGGAACGGACCCACGGCGGAGCGGTTCTCGCTGAACGAATGCAGCGAGAACCTTTGTATGTCAAGAAGGATCGGCTCTACCCGGAAATCAAAAGCGCGATCGGCAAGGCAGCTGCCCAGTTGGTCAACGAAGGCGAAACGATTTTCGTCCACAGCGGATCGACGACCCGGCAGGTCCTCGCCCATTTGCCGCATGTGACGGGTCTGAGGGTGATCACCAGTAACGCGGCCGCGATCGCGGAGTTGACCGATCGCGGAGACTCGATAGAGTTGATCGTCCTTGGCGGAACCTACCGCTGGCAATCGAACAGCTTGGTAGGTTCGTTTGCGCTGGCGACGGTCGCCCAGATCAACGCCAAAAAGACCTTCCTGGGCGTGGACGGCATCAGTGTGCTGCACGGTCTCACAACCCCAGTTCAAGAGGAAGCCGAGATCGCGCGCGCCATGATCGAGCGTACTTTTGGATCCATCATCGTGGTCGCCGATCACACCAAGATGGGCGTCGTCGCCGAATTCACGACCTGCCCTCTCGCCAAAGTAAACACAGTCGTCACCGATGCGGGTCTTGACGCCGAGTGGCGTGAATCCTTGAAGGAACAAGGGATTTCGATCATCGAGGTATCCCCCGAGTAATTCTGGCTAGTAGAGAACGACACTTTCGCCAAGGGCTAGACTGTTCGATCACAAGGTGAACGAGATTCAAAGATGACTCGTAGCGTCTTGTTGCGGCTCCAACCCTATCTCTACCTTCTCCCCGCGCTCATCATCCTGGCGCTGTTCAACTATTATCCGATCCTCAGCCTCGTGGACATGAGTCTGCACTCACAGACGCCGAGCCGTCCCGAGGCGGTGTGGGTCGGACTGCAGAATTATCTCACGCTGTTTCAGACCCCGGTATTTTCTGAGGTTCTGGTGAATACCGCGTGGTACGTGCTGGCGACGGTCCCCTTTACGATGCTCCTCGCGCTCGTCCTCGCGGTACTGCTCAATCAAAAGCTGCGTGCGATGCCCCTCTTTCGCGGGTTGTATTACACCCCGGTCATCATGCCCACGGTTGCCGCCGCCGCGCTCGGCTTGTGGATGTTCAACGCCAACAACGGCTTGGTGAACTATTTGCTGCATCTCTTGCAGGTTCAAGGACCCGCGTGGCTGAGCAGTGAGCAGTGGGCGTTAGTGACGGTCATGCTCATCGGCATCTGGAAAAACATCGGGTATTACATGCTGATCTACCTCGCCGGCTTGCAGAATATTCCGGCGAATCTGCTCGACGCGGCGCGACTCGACGGGGCGCGCGCGGTGGATCGTTTTATCTCGATCCTCGCGCCGCTGCTCCAGCCGACCACCTATTTTATCGCCGTCGTCGCGATCATTCAATCGTTCCAGGTCTTTGATTTCGTGAATCTGTTGACGCAGGGGGGACCCAGTAATTCGACGAACGTCCTCGTTTTTTTCATCTATCAGAACGGGTTCGAGTATCTTGATCTCGGGATGGCAGCCGCCATCGCCGTCGTCCTCTTCGGACTCGTGCTCATCACTTCGGGGATTCTCACATGGGCGCTAAACCGCTGATTCTCCGTGCGCTGACGTATCTCGTACTCATTCTCGCGCTGTTTCCCATCCTCTTGCCCATCTATTGGATGATTATCACGGCGGTCAAGCCGAAGGACGAGGTCTTTACCTTCACGCCGGAATGGGTGCCGCACACCGTGGCCTTGTCCAATTTCGGTTTGGCGTGGAACAGCGCGCCGTTCGGACATTACTTTATCAACAGCGTCGTGGTCACAACCGGCATCATATTCTTGCAGCTGGTTACCTCGACCTTGGCGGCATACGCGCTCGCGCGGCTGCGTTTCTTTGGGCGCGGCGTCCTGTTCCTGATCATCCTCAGTGCGATGATCCTCCCGATCCAGATTACCTTCCTCGCCAACTTTGTGACGTTGAAGAATTTCGGCTGGCTCGATACCTACCAGGGGCTCGTGATTCCTTTCGCCGCGAGCGCGTTTGGCACCTTTCTGCTGCGGCAGGCCTTCCTCGCGGTGCCGCCCGCGCTGGAAGATGCCGCGCGCCTGGATCGCTGCACGGGCTTGAGCTTCCTCTGGAATTTCCTCGTCCCGCTCAGTCGTCCAACGCTGCTCGCGTTCACGCTGGTTGCGCTCGTCGCGCACTGGAACGATTATTTCTGGCCCCTCATCGTGACGAATACAGATGCGGTGCGGACGTTGCCGATCGGCCTCGGCATGTTCATCGCTCAAGAAGTCACCACCGATTGGAATCTCCTGATGGCGGCGACCCTGTTCGTCTCCGCGCCGCTGCTGATCGCCTTCTTTGTCGCGCAGCGATATTTTATCAGCAGTTTCATGCACTCGGGATTGAAGGGATAACGGGCGAACGTGCGGCGAGGATCGCTGTACAGAATATTCTTCCAAGGAGGAGAAATGAAACGCATGTATTGGCTGATCGGAACTCTGCTCGTTCTTGCCCTGCTCTTGCCCGCGTGCGCGCCGACGGCGGCGCCGCCTCCGGCAGCGCAGGGGCAACCGACGGCGGCACCAGCCACCGCAGCGCCCAGCCAACCGACGGCGGCGCCCGCCGCGGGCAAGGTCACCGTCACCTATTGGTTTCCCGTGGACCTCGGCGGCGGACTCGCCAAGGTGATGGACTCGATGGTCGCCAAGTTCAACGGCGCGCATCCGAACATCGAGGTCAAGGCGGTCTACACGGGCAACTACGATGCGACGCTCCAAAAGATCCAAGCCGGGCAGCTCGCCGGCAATCTGCCGGATGTCGCGGTCGTCGTCAACGAGCACACTCAGACGCTTGCGCCCCTCGGTATCCTCGAGCCGCTCGACAGTTTCGTCCAAGCCGATGGCGGCAAGAAATTCACCGACCAGTATTTTCCGGCGCTGCTCTTGAACAGCTACTTGAACGGCAA
Source organism: Chloroflexota bacterium (assembly GCA_023380675.1). Next base: position 64,245 of record JAMCRS010000438.1, on the reverse strand, counting down.
GATGTATTCGCTCCCCTTCCAGCGCAGCGTGCCCGTCCTCTACTACAACAAAGACCTGTTCGACCAAGCGGGCATCAGCAAACCGCCGGAAACCTGGGATGAGATGGAGCAGGATGCGATCAAACTGACGCAGAAACAGGGCGGTCAGGTGAGCCGGTGGGGCATCGAAGTCCCACTCGAAGCGTACAACTGGATCTACTACGCCTTCGTGTACGAGGCGGGCGGCAAGATCATCAGCGATGATCTCAAGACCCTGTACCTCGACCAGCCGCCCGCGATCGAAGCGATGAACTACTGGTACAAGTTGGTGAACACCGATCACGTGACGGCGGCGTACACGCCCTGGGCTCAAGCCTCGCAGGATTTCGCCGCGCAAAAGACCGCGATGGTCATCTACTCCAGCGGTTCGCAAGCCTTCTTCCGCGATTCCGCCAAGTTCAAATGGTCGCTGGTCAAGATTCCCCAGGACAAGCAGTACGGCGTGGCGCCGGGCGGCGGCAACATCCTCATGTTTAAGAAAGACGCCGCGACCGAAAAAGCCGCGTGGGAATTCATGAAATGGATGACGTCGCCGGAAGAGACGGCGTTCTGGAGCATGAACTCGGGCTACATCGCCGTCCAGCCCGCCGCGTGGGACCTGCCGGTGATGAAAGACTATGCCAAAAAGTATCCCGAAGTCCTGGTGACGGTGGACCAGCTGAAAAACGCGTACTACGAGCCGGGCGCGCCCAACTATACCAAAGTGCGCGACTTGCTGCACGACACGACCCAGGACATTCTGTCCGGCAAAATCAGCGTCACGGACGGTCTCAAGAAAGTGACCCAAGAAGGGAATAAACTGCTGAGCCAATGACCCACGCCCTCGACGTCGTCAATCTCACCAAATCCTTTGGCGCGACGCGGGTGCTCCAAGAGGTGAGCCTGGAGGTCGCCGAGGGGGAGTTCTTTGTCCTCCTCGGCCCCTCCGGCTGCGGCAAAACGACCCTGCTGCGCATCATCGCCGGCTTGGAACCCATGTCGCGCGGCGATGTGTCGATCCGCGGACAGCGTGTGACGGATACACCTGCGGAAGATCGGGACATCGCGATGGTCTTTCAAGATTACGCGCTGTATCCCCACATGACCGCGCGGCAGAATCTTGAGTTCGGACTGAAGCGCCGGCGCATGCCCAAAGCGGAAATCCAGGCGCGCGTCGGTCGCGCCGCCCAGACCTTGGGCATCGACCAGCTCCTCGACCGCAAGCCGCGTCAACTGTCGGGCGGACAGCAGCAGCGCGTCGCGCTCGGGCGCGCCATCGTGCGTCAGCCGAAGCTTTTCCTGATGGACGAGCCGCTCTCGAATCTCGACGCCCAAGTGCGGGCGGCGATGCGCTTTGAACTCAAGCGGCTCCAGCGCGACCTCGGCGTCGCCACGGTCTATGTGACCCACGACCAGGTCGAAGCGATGACGCTTGGCGATCGAATGGCGGTCATCAATGCGGGGCGCATCGAGCAAATCGGCGCGCCGCTCGACGTGTACGCCAAGCCGGCTAATCTCTTCGTGGGGCGTTTTCTCGGCAACCCCAGTCTGAACGTGTTCCCAGGCTCGATCGAGCGCAAGTCCACGACGACGGTTGTGTGCACACCCATTGGCAATTTCGCCAGTGGATCGAATGGCACGCTCGCATCGGCGACTGAAAAGGTGGACGTGGGCGTCCGTCCGGAGAACTTGCGCGTGACCGATCGCGAACTGCCGGGAGTGCCGCCGCTGGATGTGCTGCTGGTCGAGCCGCTGGGCGCGGAACTGCTGGTCTACGCGCGACGCGAGACGGTGGACGTGGTTCTCCGCGTCCCGGTCGACACCCTGCCGCTCGACGCGAAAAAGGTCTGGATCCGTTCCGCCGGCTGCCATCTGCATCTTTTCGATCCGCAGACGGGCCAGGCACTCGCTCACTTTACGGCAGTGGAGGAACGCGAGTCCTAGCCGTGGGGGGGAGAGGACGGTTCAGAAATCCGTTTTCTCGCGAGTCCAACGAAACAAATCGCGCGCACCGGCAGATGGGCGCGCGATTTTTGGAGTCGTCGTATGTTGCCAGAGCAACTTGCACGAATCATCGATCACTCTCTGCTCAAGCCGCAGCTGACGAACCGCGACGTCGAAGCTGGCTGCGCGGTCGCCGCGCGCTTTCACGTCTGGTCGGTCACCGTCAAACCATGCCACCTCGCGCTGGCGCGGCAGTGTTTGCAGGGAACGGACATTCAGGTCGGAACGGTGGTCGGCTTTCCGCACGGGAGTCACACCTCGGCGACCAAGGCGTTTGAAACCCGCGACGCGCTCGAGCGCGGCGCCGTCGAAATCGATATGGTGATCGACATCGGCGCGCTGCGGGGCGGCGACGACGGGCGAGTGCGGGACGACATCGCCGAGGTCGTTCAAGCGGCGCGCGGGCACGTGGTCAAAGTGATCCTGGAAAACTACTACCTGACAGACGAGGAGAAGGTTCGCGGCTGCCGTCTCGCCGAAGCCGCGGGCGCCGCGTTCGTCAAGACCTCGACCGGTTTTGCGGCCGGCGGAGCGACACTGGCGGACGTACGGCTGATGCGCGCGTCGGTGGGGCCGAGCGTGCAGGTGAAAGCCGCCGGCGGAATCCAGACCTGGCAAGGCGCGCTCGATTTTGTCGACGCCGGGGCAACGCGCCTCGCGGCGAGCCAGACCGAACAAATCCTCATGGGCGCGCCGCAGGAATGAGCCGGCGGGGGGAGTCGGACGGCCGGGCTGGGTCTCCACGCGGTGTCATTCTCGACCTGGATGGCACGGTCTATCTGGGCGAGAACGCGCTCCCCGGCGCCGTGGAAGCCATTGCCGCGCTGCGCGCGTATGGCCTGCCGGTTGTCTTTGTAACCAACAAGCCGCTGGAACCGGCGGCCGCGTATGCGGCGAAACTGACGCGCCTTGGTATCCCCACCGGGTCCGATGACGTGATCACTTCCAGCCGCGTGCTCGGCGACTATTTTGCGCGCCAAGCTCCGCGCGCCCGCGTGTTCGTCATCGGCGAGCCCCCCTTGCAGGAAGAGATGCGGCGGGTGGGGCTACAACTGACGGAAGAGCCGGCGGAGATCGAGTACGTCGTCGCCGCGTTAGACCGTACCTTCGACTATCGCAAGTGGAACACTGCCTTTCGCGCGCTCAAGTTTCACGATGCGCGCCTCGTGGCGACCAACGGCGATCGCACCTGCCCGGTCCCCGGCGGCGAGATTCCGGATTGCGCCGGCATCATCGCCGCGTTGGAAACGAGCTCCGGCAGACAAGTGGAACTGATCGCAGGCAAGCCCTCGCCCCAAATGATTCGCGCTGCCGCCGCACGGTTGAAGGTTCGCCCCGAGCAATGCATGGTCGTGGGCGACCGTTTGGAAACGGATATTGTGATGGGGCGCGCGGCCGGGGCGCGGACTGCTCTCGTCCTGACCGGAGTATCCACGCGCGCGGAAGCAAGGCGACAGCCCAAGCCGCCCGACCTCATCCTGAATAATCTAGGCGAACTGGCAGAGCGATTGATCGAGAACCAACCGCCAGGGACGCGAAGAGCAGAGAGAATGTGACTATAAAGGTAACCAGTCTCAGTTACCGAATGGTGTTGTACTCGACACTAATTGTCAAGAGGGCCTCTTGCGCCTTTTGGGGGTCTTACGGGGAGGTTTCGGACCCGACCGGCGCTCTTTCTTCAGATAGTCACGGATGGCTTTCTTGGTAGTCAACCAGCTCCTGCCGAACTTGACCCCTTCGATGTCGCCCCGACGGATAAGCCTTCGGATGAAATCAGGGGTAGATCCGCTGATCCGGGACGCCTCAGTGACCGAGATGAGCTTTGATCCGACCCTGCAAAATCAGCTGGACAGCCTGATCCATCAAGGTCTCGCCACCATCGACCCGGCCACCCGGGCCCCGATCTATTCGCAGTTGAATGCGCTCTCCATCCAAAACGCGCTGGACATCTTCGTAGACACGCCCATCAGTCGTCGCTACGAGCAACAGTCGGTTCAGGGTTGGTTCTTTAACCCGATCTATCAGAACGCGAACACAACCTACTATTACGTCCTGAGCAAGGGCCAACAGTCGCGAGCCGGTGAGCCCAACAGGGGTCGGGGCGAGGCCCCGACCCCTGTTCACTCCGCCCGAAATGTTGGTTGGAAGAATAGAGGGACTCGATAGATCGCGAAAAGCTGAATGCGGCTGGCCGACCCCGGCGGACCGTGGGTCAGCCCGGCGCGGGCGGTAGCGGGAATGCGCACCTCTTCGGTCCCGAAGGGGTGGCCGTCGATTCCTCGGGCCGCGTTTACGTCGAGCCTAGCCTCCTCCGAGCGATCACGGCAAACTGGGCGGAGAAGGATTTTGCCTTTGTCGGGATTGGTGATAGAATAGCAATGTAAGCTGCTTTTTGCCCCTGATCGTTCGCCAACAACGTGTTCCCACTCCAATTCCGGAGCGCAGAGATGGGGGCGTACGAGACAGCGCCGTCTCTACTATGTGCTATCTTCGCAGATGTCCAAGCACCTGCCGTTTGACGCGCGTTCGCGTTGGCGGCAGGTTTTTGTTTGCCGGGGGCCGGCGGCTCCGGCATGAGACGTTTTCCGACACCGATCATTCCGTTGTTCCTAGCAGCAGTGTATCTGCCGCCGGTGGCAAGTAGGGTTTCCGTGACTCTTCAACGGTTCGCGCGACAGCTGCACACCTAGCCCTAAAGGAGTCCCCGATGAAAATCAAGTCAACGCTCATCGTCGTCCTGCTCTCACTTGCGTGGGGCGTCATTTCTTCGACGGCAGCGCTCCCTCTGGCGGCGGAGACCCCTGCCGCCCCCGCGGTCTCGATCACTTCCACCTATACCTCTAACCCGCCGCGGATTGACGGGGTGATTGATCCCGGCGAATGGAACCTTGCGAACAAGGTCAGCTTCCCCCACGGCTATATCTCGGTCCTCAACGACGGGCTGCGGCTCTATGTGCTGCTCGACGTCACGGGCGACACATACCCCGACACGGGCGACTATTTCTGGCTGACCTTTGACGTGAACCGCGACTCGGCCATCACCCCGAACGTAGATGTGAATTACGGCACCAACCCCAGCAATGGCAACATCCGGTACCAGTACTATCTTGGGGCAGGTAGCTGGACGGGGCTGCAGCCGAACACCTTTTCGAGCAGAGCTTCAGGTTTCGGATGCTACTGGGCAGATGGAACATTCTCAGTGACCTTTGCGCCTTTCACTTTTCAGTGCTCAAGACACCGCGTGTGGGAACTCGCGATCGACCTGAGCGAGATCGGCACCTCCGCCGGCAGCAGCGCGCGCATGGGCGTCCGCGCGGCTTCGGTAAGCCCCGCATTCACGGACGACACACCCGCCAACTTCTCTTCGAGCTTTAGCAATTTGATCAATGTCTCGTTGGCGGCTTCGCCGGGCTTTACGGTCGCACCCTTGTCGGGCGCGAATGTCGGGTTCGAATCCAATTCGATCGAAGTGACCCAAGCCGTGCAGAACCGATCGAATACCTTGCCGTTGGTCGCCGGCAAAAGCACGGTCGCGCGAGTCTATGCCCTTACCACGAATGTTCCCAGCCCGCAAACAGAAAAGGTCTATTTGTATGGCAGTGTTGGCGGAGTGGATCTGCCCGGTTCGCCGCTTGCCACGTCGCAATGGGCTCCGACGGTAATTACACGTTCATCTCTCGACGATACGGCCAACTTTGCGTTGCCGAAAAGTTGGACCATGGGCATGGTCACCTTCTCTGCCAAGAGCGTCGATTCTTCCAATCACAAGGCAGCCACCACGCCGTTCAATTTGACGTTTACGAGCAAAGCGGTGCCCACCTATTGGGTCGTGCCCATTAACACAGGCACCAGCAGTTCGCCGGTGGTCCCCTCCAATGCGGAGATTGCCAGTCAGGAGAGTTACCTGAAGGCGGTGTACCCGCTCCGCGACGTGAACTTTGTGCAGAAAAGTTGGACGGTCGTGGGACCGACGACGGTGGGTGATACGATCGCCGCGTTAAACAATTACTACAACGCGACCCTCGTCGGCTGGGCGATATCGTTCATCTTCACCGGCAAGGTCCCTTTTACCATGCCCGATCAAATCTACGGGCTAACTCCATCGGGCGGCGGTATCTCCGATCCGGTCTGGATCGGCGGCGCGGGGCGCGTCGCGCGCGGCTATCGAGGCTCCTCGCTCGAGGGTACGATGGCGCATGAGATCAATCACAATCTGGACCGCTCCGTCACGGGCACGTGGGGACATCACGTGCCCAATGGCTGCGGCGCGGCCGGTCCGGATACGAATTGGCCGTATGCAAACAGCAACGTCAACGAAGTCGGCTTCGACACGCGATTGCCGTGGTCTGCCAGTGGCACGACTCACTCCGTCGTTCCCAGCACGTATCCTGATCTCATGTCGTACTGCCAGTCGGGGAATCTGCCGACCAAGTGGATTTCCCCATACCGCTGGACGAATCTCTACAACAACTTTGCAGCCGGGTCAGGTCCGCTGGCGGCGAAAGGGGTTTCTGCTGCGCAGACGGTCTATTACTTGTCCGGGAAAATAAACCGCGATGGCACGGGTACGCTGAGTCCGGTATTTGTGCAGCCCGGCATTTCAACGCCGAATCCGAGTCAAGGGAAATATATTCTCCGGCTCGTGAACAAGAGCGCGGGCACCTTCGACGTATTCACCTTCCCAATCGCGTTTCTGGACGACCCCGAGGAGCCAGTCAACACTGCGTACTTTAACTTCCAAGCGGCACTGCCGAGGGGATTTGACCCCGCGGCGTTGAGCAGCATCAGGCTCATGCGGGGAACGCAGGTCTTGGACCAAATCAATGTCTCGGCGCATGCTCCGACGGTGAACATCACGGCACCGACGGCTGGGGCGGAGTGGAGTGGAACCCAGAACGTGCAGTGGACCGCAAACGATCTCGACGGCGACCCCCTGACCTTTATGGTGCTCTACTCTCCCGATGGCGGACAAACGTGGCTCCCAGTTGCCGCCAATGTGCACAGCACCAGCTTGCCCGTGGATACTGCAACGCTCCCCGGCAGCACGAATGCCAAGTTCCGGGTGATTGCGACAGACGGGTTGAATACCGGTCAAGCCGATTCGGCTATCTTCACCGTCGCGCGGAAACCGCCGACGGTGGCGATCACTTTACCGCATCCGAACGACGTGGTGCCGCCGGGGAATCCCGTGATCCTGCAAGGGGATGCGAATGATCCGGAGGACGGCGCACTTCCTGAGACTTCGATCATGTGGAAAGAGGGGAGTGCGGTCATTGGCAGCGGTCGGAACGCGAGCGTGGTGCTCTCACCCGGCAACCACACGATTACGTTGGCCGCCTTCGACAGCGACGGGAACCTAGCACAAACAAATGTTCAGGTGTTGGTCGGGGCCCGATTGTACCTGCCATACCTCTCTAGGTGAGGCAAGGAAAGGATAGCCCCGTGTAAAGCTGACCCGTTTCGTCTTGGCGCGCTGCAGGGTAGTCGAACTTGCGCCTGGATAGGACCGACAGCCGCCGCCCCAAGCGCACGCGTAGGGCGGCGGCTCTCTCTTGGCGATCCAAAGAGGCGAAACGAAGCTGAAAATATTCAAATTGTAAGCTGCCAGCGGAAAATGCTCAAGCGTTGGAAGAGGGTCCGGGACCAATTCCTTGAGCTCGTATTTCGTGTCCATATGCCGGTAAACTGCTTCCAGCGACTCGGCCACGTCATGCCGGTGCAGCCGCCTGGCGCCAACGTATAACAGGGTTAGTTTCCGGAAAACGAAGCGGCTGTCGCTCAGGAATGTTGCCGTCAGAGCCAATGGCCCGCCACTCCGAACCAGCATATCGAGCCCCTCCATCGCCCGCTCCGTCAGGCGCCAGCTCCCATCGACTAACACTTGTTCGGTCAGGGCAAGAATCGCTCGCTTGCCTGGAATAACAAAAACCAGCCTCTTTCAGTCTGGTTTCGAAAGCGGGTGATGGGATTCGTCGCCTCACGAGGCGCACCCACGACATCCTGCTTGGGAAGAAAATAATCTCCGTCTATTCGACGATTTTCAGCCAGCCCTTCGGAGCCTCAAGGCGCCCCATCTGGATGCCTGTCAAGGTATCATATAACTGTTGCGTAATCGCTCCCATCTTGTCCATTCCGGATGGGAAGCAAACCTCTTCGCCGTGGTTGACGATTTTGCCCACCGGCGAGATCACCGCCGCGGTACCACACAATCCACATTCGGCAAAGTCTTGCACTTCATCAAACGCAATTTCGCGCTCCTCGGTTTCCAGCCCAAGGTATTCTTTGGCGACATAGAGCAGACTGCGGCGCGTAACCGAGGGCAGAATGCTGTTGGATTTGGGGGTGATGACTCGGCGATCTTTGGTCACAAAGATGATATTGGCGCCGCCCGTTTCTTCGACCTTGGTCCGTGTCGCCGCATCCAAATACAGGTTCTCATCGTACCCCTCGTGATGGGCCGCCATGAGGGCGTGAAGACTCATGGCATAGTTCAGCCCGGCTTTGATATGGCCAGTGCCGTTGGGCGCCGCGCGATCAAAATCGCTGACCCGCAAGGAAAGGGGGCGGGCCTTGCCCTTAAAGTACGGACCGACGGGTGTGACAAACACACGAAATTGATACTCATCGGCGGGCTTGACGCCGATGACGGGATTGGTACCAAACAAATACGGGCGAATATACAAAGCGGCCCCTGACCCATAGGGCGGCACAAAAGCAGCATTCGCTCTGACCGTCAGGACGACCGCCTCGATAAATCGGTCTTGGGGGAAGGGAGGCATTTCCAAGCGTTTGGCAGAAGCCTCCATCCGTTCGGCATTCAGCTCTGGGCGAAAGAGGACAATGTGATTGTCTTGGGTCGTATAGGCTTTCAGCCCTTCGAATATAGTCTGCGCATATTGCAGGACTCCTGCGCTTTCATTGAGCGTAACGGTAGCCTCTTCGGTCAAAACACCATCGTCCCAGGCACCGTTCTTGAAATTGGAAACGTACCGCTTCTCAGTCTGGAGATAACCGAATCCGAGATTCGCCCAATCGATGTTTTTCTTTTCCATGACAGACCCCTTGAGCCGAAGACGGTATTTGTCGCCTCTTTCAAGAGACAACGCGGCTCTGTACCATTATAGGCTAACCGTCTCCGTCGTCAAAGCGACGTAGAAGAAAGACTTTTTGTCTGGACTCTATTTTCCGAGTAATTCTTGGTGGTATGCCTGCTCGAGCATTGCTCAGAGTCACGGTGCTTGAAGGCGGCGTAGATTGGACGTCAAGCCATTTACGAAGCTTTGTTTCTAATAGCGTTATGGAGGAGCGGAAAACAAATGCACCAGCTCGAAACGGCTGGTGCATGTTGACGTGAGAGATATGCTCATTCCACCCACTGTGCTGCAGTTTCCCCGAAGCTCGTCTTCCCTCACTTGCTCCGAGCGGCGAGCCATTTCTTGAGTGATTCCGGACTCTCCCCCGAGTGACGGCCTGCCAAAAGACCGGAAACGCTCAGATCCTCGTCGAGGTCGGACCAATGGATGATCGTACCGTCTCCAATAAGCCCGAAATGGTGGCGCTCTTCAGGCTTCCCGTACCACAAGCGGGGATACCACGCGAGAGGTACTATGATCGTGCGACCATCCGCCAGGTCGACGGCGAGAGAGTCGTCTGTCAACGTGACCCTGGTAGCGCGCGCTTCTTGAATTTCAATGACCGAAGAACTCATACCATCGCTCCAAAAGCACCTTTCGGTTCACATCGACCAAGTCGGTGATCTTGTTCAGCTCCGTGCGGTTAAAGCCGCCTGCATTCTGCAAGGCAATAGGGTCCAGCCAAAACTTGGCGACCATCTTCTCCCGCCGCACATGGACGCGAGGGGGCTCGCTATAATCAATCGAGACGAAGAAGAAGCGATAGGGTCCAATGACGAGAACTGTGGGCATAAGATGCGTCTATCGTAAAACCAAAAAACCAGCCGGCATCGGCTGGTTTCTGCGGGGCCTTCGCCCCGGTCATCAAGAGCGGGTGATGGGATTCGTCGCCTCACGAGGCGCACCCACGACATTCTGCTTGGGAAGTAATCACAAGGCATCGCCCCGGCAGAATTTCGTCTCGCTCGAATGCGACATTCTGCGTCCCGATTTCCGACTACGGAATTTTCCCTGGCAGAATGGCGTGTTTGGTTTGAACTTTGTATCCATTATAGTCGTGCTGTCTCACTTGTCAATCAAGCCACTTGGCCACTCCCGATCTAGGCAATTACGGCAACCCGGGCGAAGAGCGAATTTGCCTTCATCGGGATTGGTGATAGAATGGCAACGTAGGTTGCCCTTTGCCTCTGATCGTTCATCTACGAGCTGCTTCCACTCCACACGAGGAGCGCAGAGATGGGGCGTACGAGACAAGGACGTCTCTACTACGTGCTTTCTTCGCAGATGTCCAAGCACCTTCCGTTCGACGCGCCGCGCGTTGTCGGAGGGTGCTTTTTGCTAGCAAACAGGGAGAATGACAATGAGAGTCCGTTTAGCGCCTCTGGCCAAGGTTCTCGCCATCATCGGTTCGATGGCGCTTCTACCCTCCGGAACGCAACCGATAGCGGCTCAATCTCAGCAATACGTGTTCGTGAAATCTTTAGGGAGCTCCGGAACTGGCGACGGTCAGTTTAGCGGCCCGGTTGATGTCTTTGTTGACCATGACGGCCGAATAGCGGTGGTGGACTATAACAACGATCGAGTTCAGCTTATCCTGCCCGACGGAACCTTTGTCTGCAAATGGACCGGTTTCAATAAGCCAGAAAAGGTCGCGCAGGATAGCGCCAAGAACTATTACGTCGCTGATACTGACAATGGACGCGTGGTTAGATTAGCTTCCTGTGGCGGCCAGGGCGTTGCATGGAGCGCTGGCTGGCCTCGCGGCGTGGGAGTCGGCCCTGACGATTCTGTCTATGTTGCTGATTGGAACGGGCAAGTTCACAAATATGACTCTAGCGGGAACGTCGTAACGAGCTGGGGAACGAGCGGCTCGGTGAATGTTGGAGGAGCACTAGAGGCAGTCCGCCTCGATGCAGCCGGGAATCTTTACGTTATCTCTGGCAACACAGTTGTCAAACTAAAGTCCGACGGCAATCGTTTGACCAGCTGGGGCGCATTCAACTTTCCCCAGGATGTGTTTGTTGATCAATCCAACAACGTCTTCGTAGCAGACTCGAACAACAATCGTGTCCAGAAATTCTCAAATGATGGCGTGCTCTTAGCAACTATTGGGCAAGGAGACCTGTACGCACCAAACGGTGTCAGTGTTGATAGCAAGGGCAATCTGTATGTTGCTGATACCGGTCACAATCGAGTAGCCATCTTCGCTCCCAACTTTGTGTCATATTCCATCTCCGGCCGCGTGACGGATGGCAGCAGCGGCTGTATCTCCGGCGTATCTGTTTCCGATGGTGCTGGGCACACAAGTCCGCCTAGCGACACCTATGGAAACTATGCACTGAGCGGGTTGGCCGCCGGCACGTACACGCTGGGCGCGGTCAAAAGCGGTTGTAAGTTCTGGCCAAATGCCCAGCCTATTGTGCTCTCGGGCGATGCAACCCAGAATTTCTCCGAATGGACTCTCGGAATTGGCAAGGTCCCCGTCTATCTGCAAGGTGACCCGTCCACGCCATCGACATTGCCCTGGCACCCCCCATGGTACAATCAGACTCTCCTCGGCAATGCGAGCGGTGATACCTACGACACCGTTGGTCGGTATGGCTGTGCGCTTGCAAGCTACGCAATGATTCTTGGTCACTATGGGCAACTCTATTCCCCGCCGCTCCAGACAGACCCCGGTGATTTGAACGCACATATGCAGGGGCTGGATCCAGTTTCCTTCGAGCAGTACGCTTGGTCAAAGGGAGTGAATGTTTTCCAGAGCGGCGTAGGACCGGCCAACGACTTTACTGGGTTGCACAGTCAGCTCACCAAGGGGGACTTGGTGATGCTTCAACTTGGCGTTTCCGGTTCGCCGACTCGTGTTCACTACGTGGTCGTCACGGGTGAGACTACCGTCCACAATCAGGCTACCTATACCATCAATGATCCAGTCTACGGCCAGGTCACACTTTTGGGCCGGTACGGCAAGAACGATTTTCAAGCTGCTTACTACTATATGCTTGGCCCAACCACCTTCAACCGATCTGCCGTAGAGATTTCCGCTCACTCGCCCGTCCAACTTCTTGTGACCGATACCCAAGGACGCCGAGTAGGCTACGATCCGAGAACGGGACTATCCTATAATGAAATCCCTAATGCCGGATATGTGACGGGCGCCATTGCCGGTCCGGACGGAAACACACTTCCCGAATTCAAGTACGTGTTGATCCCCCAACCATCAAGTTCCTCATACTACCTCCAAGTCATCGGAACGGGGACTGGAGGATACACAATCGACGTAATCCAAACGGATTCTTCCGGCAAGGGCAGCGTGAGCCGTCAGTCCGGCACCGCACAACTGAACTCCGTCTACTCATACACCATCCGCGCAGCCAGTGCGCTGTTCCTGCCGCTCATAGTGCGCTGAGCAACGAATCATGAGGGCCAGGGAGCGCTCCCTGGCCCTCTGCGGTCCCAAAGTGATCCTTATAGTCGCCCGAGGCCTGCTGCCTCGAGGAGTTCGTTGGTGGTTTCGATCAGTTTCTCTGCTTTAGTCGATTCGAGTACAAGGGCGACGCCCAGGCGAATGAGGATTTCGCGCGGGACGCTCTCCCGCTTTCCTCGCAGAATTCGCCAGATATTAGCCCCATCTACGCCGTTGGAGTGGCTCCGAAGAGAGAGACGGTAACATGTATCTTTGGGCAGTAGCCAGGCTCCCATGGACTGCTAAATACCGGAATTGTGCTGCGCCCCCAAGATTTCTGCAAGACCTGGGACCCGCAGCTTGCAGTAGGCAATGACACGTTCCGCTTTAGCATCGTCTGGAACAGGAACGTCTCCTACCCAGACGGGAAGGGGACGAAATAGCCCAGCAAGAACAGCGCCTTTGGAGATGTCCGCAAGCGGAATGCGCTCAAGCGTCATATGAACCTCCGGGACTAATTCCTGGAGGTTATATTTCGTGCCCGCCTGCCGGTAAATCGCTTCAAGCGACCGGGCCACGCCCTGCCGGCGCAGCCTCTTGGCGCCATCGTATAGCAGGGTTAGTTTCGGGTGAACACAACGGCTATCGCTCAAGAAGGTCGCCGTCAAGGCCAGAAGCCCCCCACTCTGAACCAGCGTGGAAAGCGCCTCCATCGGCCGCTCGGACGGGTGCCAAGCCCCATCGTCTAACACTCGTTCTGTCAGGGCAAGAACGGCTCTCTTGCTGCCAATCTTTTCCAGGCCGATGATGGCGGCCACCTGGACGGCTGGATCCTTATGGTGCAGGCAATAGTCTCGCAACTCCTCGATCAGGTGCTCGTTAGTGCCAACGGCATTGCTTAGCCGCTCCGTGAGTTCGCGTTTGGCTTTCCGATCAAAATCGACGACACATTTTCCCGCTCTCCTCGTGGCTGACAGGGTTGGTTGCTTGAAGACTTGAGCCACCAAGATTCAAGTGGGGTTCGGAATCAGGCCATCTGCCCAACGAAAAACACCAGCCTTATTGGACTGGTGTTTCGGTAAGGTCCCTGAGGGAAAATTCTCGTTCGCATAAAGCCGCGCCATGCTAAGCCTGCTCATTCTTGCGCAAGGCGTCGTCAACCTCGTCCCCATGCGCATCAGCGTAGGCCCACGCGGCCACCAGATCTGAAGCATGGAGTGTGGGATAGTTCTCCAGGATCCTGGCTTCGCTCCAACCCAGGCGGCGATAACCTTCGAGAGCCCAAACCGGGATCCGGGTGTGCGTAATGCACGCCTCGCCGCCCGCGACGCCCGGCGTCTTGTCAATCCCGGGCCATGCATGAGTCAGGTCGAGCGCGAGCCGCCTAAGCAGCTCTGCCTTTTCAGCCGTACTCAGAGCTTCCAGTTGCGCTGCGATTTCTTTCGGACTCATCGATCCTCCGAAACAAAACATCGGCCCGGTCGCTGGGGCTGGTGCAAACAGGCCCCTCTCAGGGATGGAGGTTTCCGCTCAGCCATTCCTCAACTCTCTGAAGGAACACCTCGAACTCCATTGGCGGACAAGTTTGGTGCGAGTCAGGGTCCTCGAAGGGATGAACATGCCAAGACGTTGTGTTATCCACGCCATATAGGCGGACACTGGACCTGATCAGTGCGAAAGAGGTCTTGCCCGTAACTGCATTGTAGAACACGTCCACGAACAAATCGGGGCGAAGGTCGGCGCGAACCTTGACCAGTACGTTATCCTGGATGCTGACTGAATACGATTGAACGATCGGAGACGCCTGGCACGCGCCAGCGACGCGAGTCGCGAATTCTACTGCGTCTGGGGCAGCCACTGGGCGGTTTCCTCCAGCTTAGCTTGCCGCGTGATTAGCCCCTCCCATTCCAAATAGTCCTTCTCCACCTCATAGGTATCCTGGTGAGGCACTTGGCCTGTGTCCCATCGTTGCTTGAATGCCGTAAAGTCCATCTGGTACTTGTCTTCAAAAGCCTTGCGTTCCGCCGCGATCTTTTCGAGGCGATGCTCCACCGTGTCCCGGAGAGCCATCCACAGAGCCACTTCAAAACGGGGTTCGCCCGTCAAATCGGTCAATAGCCTCAACGCGTTCTTGGGAACCTCTATCGTCATGCTTCGCCTCCGAGTACGAGGATAGCAACGCGAGTCGCTCCTATCAACGAATTTGGATTCAATGACCGAAGGGACTCGTAACTAGAAAACAAACAACCAGCCGGCATCGGCTGGTTTCTGCGGGGCCAATGCCCCGGTCCTCAAGAGCGGGTGATGGGATTCGAACCCACGACATTCTGCTTGGGAAGCAGACACTCTGCCAACTGAGTTACACCCGCACGGTGTCTAAATTATAGCGGATATCCCCCCCTACGTCAAGATTGAAATGACTGGTGGGCATACCGCAAGAGCGTCGGTGACCGCGGGTGGACTGCACGCGAGAGTGGGACGCGCACAAGGCGCTAGGCTACAAAAGCGCTCCCCCTTTACGTTTTGACCGCTCCCGCGAGAATGCCGGTCACAAAGTACTTTTGCAAACTGAAAAAGACAATGAGCGGGACGACCATCGTGATGAACGCGCCCGCACTCACAATGTCCCATTCCGGACCGTAGGTGGTGAGCATGTTATTGAGACCGACCGTCAGCGGTTGGAGGTTGGGGCTCTGCGCATAGATCAACGCCACCAAAAAGTCGTTCCACACCCACAGGAATTGGAAAATCGTGAGCGCGGCGAGCGATGGGACCGACAGGGGCAGTACGATGCGGGCAAAGATGCGCAGCTCCGAGCTGCCGTCGATGCGGGCGGCTTCGAGCAGGTCCCGCGGCAGGCCGACGAAAAAGGAACGCAGCAGGTAGATCGCGAGTGGCAGACCGTACGCGGTGTGCGCGAGCCACAGCCCCACGAACGAAGAGGTGAGCCGAATCGGGGATATGGCGAGATGGATGCCCACCAGGCCCACGAGCCACTGCAGCGGCGCGAATGGGTTGTTGTACAGCTGGAGCACCGGCACGAACGTCATCTGCAAGGGAACGACGAGGAGCGCGACGATCGCGAGAAAGATCGTATCCCGCCATCTGAATTGGAGCCAGGCAAAGGCATAGGCCGCGAGCGAGGCGACAAACATCGGCAGGATCGTGGAGGGAATCGTGATGATCAGACTGTTGATAAAGTTCAGCCCGACCGTATCGGTGCCGCCGGTCGGCCGGATCACTCCCAGATAATTTTGCAGCGTAAAGCGTCCTTGCACAAACGCCATCCACCAGCCGCTCGTCAGAATATCCTGGCGTTCACGGAACGAGGTGACCAGCAAGCCCACGCTCGGCACTAACCACATGACGCTGATCAGAATCAAGGCGAAATGGATCGGTGCTTTGCTCAGAGACTCGACCAGACGTTTGCTCAGGGATTCGCGCTGGACCACCGCGAGAGGCGCCGCTGCGGCTTGCTCGGACGTTGTCGTCATCGAATCGCCTCCTCGCGCCGGAACTGCCGCAAGTTGTAAAGGACGATCGGCAGAACCAAGAGCATCATGATCACGGCGATGGCGCTCCCATACCCCAGGTGCCCGTTCATAAAGGTTTCGAGGTACTGGGTGAACGCGATCACGCGCGCCGAGCCAAAAGGCCCGCCCAGCGTTCCGCCCATGAATATGATCAGGTCAAAGACTTTGATCACGAAGATGATCATGGTGACGACGAGCACTGTGATCGTCGAGGAAATCATGGGCACCTGGATATGGCTGAAAATATCCCAGGCGTTCGCGCCGTCCACGCGCGCAGCCTCGATCAGATCGGCAGGGATGCCCTTGAGCGCGGCCGAGATGACGACGGTTGTAAACCCGGTTTGAATCCACACCGCCGCGATGATAATGGATATGGTCGCGAAACGAACATCGCCGACGAAGGCAAGAGGCTGCCAACCGGGGATGATCACGCCGAGAACGGCATTGACGAAGCCGATATTGCGGTCGTACATGAAAAGCCAAATAATGCCGGCGGCCCCCGCCGAGATCGAGTACGGTAGGAAAACGACGGCTTTGATAATGGCTTCGTACCGGACTTTTTCGGCGAGGACCGCAACCGTCAGGCCCAGCACGATGACGAGGGTCGTGAACACAAAGAGCCAGATGACGTTATTGACGGCGGTGCCGGTCGGCGGAAAGGTGCTGCTGTTGAAAAAGTACGGGTCTTGCGTAAACAGCTTGGTGTAATTATCCAACCCCACAAATTCCGTGAGGTTAAAGCCGATGCCGCTGTAAAAACTGGCGTGAATCGTCCACAGCGTTGGATAGACCAACCAGACGAAGAGAAAGAACAGCGCCGGCAGCGCGAATAGCCAGGCTACACAACCACTCTGTGCGCGTCTCATACGCCATCTCCTGCCGTGAAACGGGAGGGGCGGGAGCGCCGCCTGGATGGCCGCGCCCCCGCCCCTGCTCACACCTTACTTGTAATCGTTCTTGGCAAAGTTCTCCAACTCGGTCGCAACGGTGTCCACGCTGCCGGGATTCTGGACGAGCTTCTGCAGTTCGGTGAAGAGATGATCCCCGCCGAACGCGGAAGGCGCCATATCCGACCCATCAAAAACGAACGTCTTGGCATTGATGAGCTGCTGGAACTCCTTCAGCGCCAGCGGGTTGGTGAATTTTTTCGTGTCGATCTGCTTGTTCGGCGAAATGGTGTTCGTGGCCGCATACACGTCCGCCGCTTCGGGGCTGATGATGTACTGGATGAACTGACGGGCTTCCGGCGAATCCTTGAACATGACCGCCATGTCGCCGCCGCCCATGACCGGGTCGCCATACTGCGCGTCCCCTTCCGGGAAGATGCCAAAGTCCATCTCGTCAATGGGCTTGATGCTCTTGTTCACGTCCTGCACAAGGACGCTGACAAAGCCGCCCTCATACAGCATTTCTGCTTTGGGGCTCGGGCCAAAGACCTGTGCGATCATGTTCGGGAACGTACCCGCGAGCACTCCCTGCGTCCCGCCCACCTGATAGCCGGGCTTGAAGAACAGCGTAAAGTCGGTCAGCGCTTGTTTGGGGGCGGGATCGGTCCAGGCGATCCCCGTGTGGGTCAGGTAGAGGTTGTTGTACTGCTGGGCGGTCATGCGCCGGATGGCGGTGTTCTCGAGATAGTCGCTGAGAACCCAGGCGGACCCGGAGCTGCCGTCGGTCGCCATCGGGGTCTTGCCCGCCGCGACCATCTTGTCGGCGAGCGCCGTGAATTCCGTCAGGTTCTTGGGCAGCGTCCAACCGTTCGCCTTGAAATCGGCCGCGCGATACCAGAAGGTGGACTTGCTGTTGGCTTTGAAGATAAAGCCATACTGTTTGCCGCCGATGTTGCCGAGGTCGAGGTACGGTTGGGCAAACGCCTTTTGCAAATCGGCTTGCGACATGAAGGTGTTCAGGTCGACGAGATTCCCCGCCTTGGCGAACTCGGCCACTTCGCCGGGCCGTGGTTCCAGTGCGATGTCGGGCGGGTTTCCGCCGGCCACGCGCGTGCGCAGGATGGCGCCCATGTTGTTGCGCATGGACTCGTAGTTGACCTGGATGCCGGTCTTGGCGGTAAAGGCATCGATGACCGCGAGGAACGCATCCCGTTCAGCGCCGCCCCAAGTCGCAGCCACGTTGATGGATTTGCTCCCCGCGCCGGTCGGCGCCGCCTTGGCCGGAGCAGGCGTAGCGGTCACGACGACCGGGGGTGCGGTGACGACGACGGGGGCCGACGGTGCCGCCGGGACCGCGCACCCGACGGCGATCAGGACCAGTACGATCAAAACGGCGAACACGAACCAACTCTTGCGCGCAAGCATGTTCTCCTCCTTGGGTCTAGTTTGGCTTGAGGTTGGAACCTTCGGTCAGCCAACCGGAAAATCAGCATGGCTTGTCCACCTCCGATTCGTCGTGCAACACGACCCTCCAAAATCAAAGATGATCCGGACCAAAGCGACGGAGAATTCCTGACTGGGTGTGCTCTAGCGCAAGCGGGCGCCGCAGGATTCGCGGATAATGAGTTCGGTTTTCAAGAGCATTTGCGGATGGTTGGCGCGCTCTTTCGCGATCAGGCCGATGAGTGCGTTCGCGGCGTTCTCTCCAATCTGGAAAGCGGGGAGGCGGAGAGTCGTCAGCGGCGGGTCCACAAATTCTGCCAGCGGCACGTCGTCAAAACCGACGACGGCCATTTCTTGCGGGATGCGGAACCCGCACTCCCGAATGGCATGCAGCGCGCCGAAGGCGACCGTATCCGACGCGGCAAAGACGGCCGTCGGACGCGGCCTGACCTCGAGCAGCGCCTGCATGGCGACATAGCCGCTCTGCGGCGTAAAGTTGCCATAGCGGACGAGGGCCGGGTCAAACCGGATGGCTGCCTTGGCCAGCGCCCGCCGGTACCCTTTCATCCGGTCGGCGCTCCCTGTGTAGGCGAGCGGCGCATTTGTGATCAGGGCCACCCGCCGGTGCCCGAGATTCAAGAGATGCCGCGTGGCCAGCTCGGCCCCCCCCACGTTGTCCACGTCGACAAAGGGGATGCGGGATTGCGGTAGTTGTCCCATGAGGAGGACGGGCGCTCCCTCGGCGTACATGCGCTCCAATTCGAGATCGTCCGTCCGCGGGCCCGAGAGGACAATGCCGTCGACATGGCGCTCGCGGAGGAGCGCGGCATACGCGCCCGTCTTGTCGTCCGGAGCGACCGGCTCGAACAGAACATGGTAATCCTGCGCGGCGGCCCCGCGGAACAGTCCGTTGAGAACCTGGGGAAGAAAAAAATCGGCGAAGGTCTGGTCGGCACTCTGGCGTAAGACAAAGCCAATGACGTGCGTTCGACCGCTGACCATTCGCCGTGCGGTAGCATCGGGGTGATAGTTCAGCCGCAGAGCGGCTTTTTGAACGCGCTGGCGGGTTCTCTGGCTAATGCGCATGCCAGGCACATTGTTGAGCACGAACGAGACGGTCGTGCGCGAGACTCCGGCAAGCTCGGCAACATCCTTCGACGTCGGTCTGCGTTGTGCCATGCTCACCCGCCTGGTAAAACGGTTTAGTAATACGTTTTAGCAATTTTATTATATCAGAGTCCCCGCTCCGCGTCAACAGGGATTGCACAATTTCGGTTTTGGACGACAATGGGCGGCGAGGAGGTATTTGATGGCGGATCAAATCTTTTGGCTCGGACACGACAGTTTTCGACTGGAAGGGGAGCGGGTCGTCTACGTCGATCCCTGGAAGCTGGCGCCGGACGCGAAAAAGGCGGACATCATTCTCGTGACGCATGATCACCATGATCATCTGTCCGAAGACGATATTCTGAGCATCTCGAAGGCGGACACGATCATTGTCGGGCCGCTCGCGGTGACCCGGCAGCTCAGCCCCAAGGCGACGCTCGTCAAGCCGGGGGACAAGCTGACCGTCCGCGATGTCCCCATCGAGGTCGTGCCCGCGTACAACGTGAACAAAAAATTCCATCCGCAAAGCGCGGGCTACGTGGGCTATATTGTGACGCTGAACGGCAAGCGCATCTACCACGCGGGCGATACGGACCAAATCCCCGAAATGGCGAGCATCCGCACCGATATCGCCCTCTTGCCGGTGAGCGGCACCTACGTGATGACGGCAGATGAGGCGGCCAAGGCGGCGGATACCATCAAACCGGCGCTCGCTATCCCGATGCACTATGGCGATCCGAACGTGGTCGGCACCCGCAAGGACGCCGAGGAATTCAAGAAAAAGACCAAGGTGCCGGTCGAGATTCTCGACAAGACCCACTAGAAAATCAGAAACCAGGTTCCGAAAGATTGGAACCTGGTTTCTATGATGATTTCTCTCACCTAGCGGGGCTGCTGTCGTTGCCGGCGCTGACGGGCGGTTTGCGCGGCTGCCGTCGCCTTGCTCGGACCGGTGTGCCGGTAGGCGAGCGCGACGCCGCAGACGACCACAAGAATCAAGCCGACGATTTGCGCCGTCGCGACGCCGCTGATCATCCACGCGTCCGGCCGCTGGAACTCGACGAGGAATCGCCCAAAGCCGTACAGGACGCCCCACAACAGGAACAGGTCCCCGTTCTTCTCCTTCGTCCAGCGCCGTGCGACGTAGAGCAAGAGCAAGCCCATCCCGAGGTCCCAGAGCGATTCGTAAATAAAGGTGGGCTGAAAGCGCGCCGTCGCGACCGGGTATTGGCTCAAATCGGCGAACATGGGCAAGCGATGGGCGGCGTCAATCGGAATGCCCCACGGCAGAGTGGTTGGAAAACCGTACAACTCTTGGTTGAAAAAGTTGCCCCAGCGACCAATCGCCTGGCCGATGGCGAGCCCGGGCATCGCGAGGTCCACCAACTGGAGAAAGTTCAGCTTGGCATAACGCGCATAGAGGAAAAGTGCCAACACGCCGCCGGCGACGGCCCCGTAGATGCCCAAACCGCCTTGGCGAAAGTTCAGAATCTCCATCGGGTTCTGCACATAGTACTCGAAACCGATGTTGGTGCCGGTCGGGGTCGAAATCACATGGTACAAACGCGCGCCGATCACGCCCAGAATCAGTGCGATCAGCAGAGCATTCCAAATATGGTCGGGATCGATCCCGTGGCGCTTGGCCTGCCGCGTCGCAATGAACGCGCCGACGAGCGCGCCGGTCACGATCAGGATGCCGTACCAATAGATCGGAAAAGACTGACCGTTCGGCAAAGGGATGGAAATTGCTACAGATGAAGGAAAGAAATTCACCGGGACTCCTTTATCTCCAGGGCCCAAGCCCCAAATTCCCTGATCCTTTACAAAAGTGCGCGGCAGATTATACCACACTTCGCCTAATCTCAAAAGCGCGCGCGAAATTGAGCACAGGGGCGTTGCCAGTCCCGAATCCCCTCACCCCGCCGCATTCGGAATAGGTCGGATCGAGGGCCGGTCAGTGAACTTGGGAGGCCTTTCCAACGTCTTTCTTATAAGCATTCCTAATAATCCAAATAGCACGTCCCCAGGGAATGTGTGTTATAATTATTTTGAACCTGTTCAGGCGGCTCTGAGAGGAGGAGAAACGATGGCACTTCAGCTTGGCCTCGTTGGTCTTCCAAACGCCGGCAAGTCGACTCTCTTTAACGCGCTGACGCGTGCCCGTGCCGCCGTGGCTCCCTACCCCTTCACCACAATTGAGCCTCATGTCGGCGTGGTCACGGTACCCGACCCGCGCTTGGATGCGCTCGCCAACCTGATTCACCCCGAAAAAATCACACCCACCACGCTCGAGGTTGTCGATATTGCGGGTCTCGTCCAGGATGCCCACAAAGGGGAGGGGCTGGGGAATCAGTTCCTCGGCCACATTCGCAACGTCGATGCCATTGCTGTCGTCGTTCGCTGCTTTCACAATCCCGATATCCCGCATGTCTCGACCGAGCTGGAGCCGCGCACGGACATTGCAACGCTCGAGC
Source organism: Chloroflexota bacterium (assembly GCA_023380675.1). The sequence goes on along the minus strand of JAMCRS010000438.1, from coordinate 42,240 downwards.
TGGAACTGGCCCTCGCCGACTTGGAAACGGTCGAAAAGCACCAGGAAAAGGTTCGCACGGCGTCCAAAGCAGGCAAAAAGGAATTCGCGGGCGAACTGCAGCTTCTCGACCGGGTGCGCGAGCACCTGGCGGCCGGCCACCCTGTCCGGACCCTTGAAATGAGCGAAGCGGACCTCGCTCTAATGCGTCCCCTCCAGCTCTTGACGGCCAAACCGCTCTTGTTCGTGGCGAATGTCGGAGAAGGAGATATGCCCGGAGGCGGTCCATTGGCTGCCCAAGTGGCGGCAGTCGCCCGTCGTGCACAGGCACATGCGATGGTCGTCTGTGCGGCATGTGAGATGGACCTTACCGAATGGTCGGCTGAGGAGGCGGACCAATATCGGCAGGCGCTCGGATTGGCCGAATCGAGCTTGCAGCGTGTGGTCCACTCGGCCTGCGAGCTTCTCGATCTGATCACGTTCTTCACCGCCACCGGCGGCAAGGAATTGCGAGCGTGGACGCTGAAACAAGGGAGCACGGCGATCGACGCCGCCGGCACGGTGCATACCGACATGGCACGTGGGTTTATTCGCGCCGAGGTGATCAGCTGTGAGGAATTGCTCGCGATCGGCTCGCTCGCGACGGCACGCGAGCGTGGTTTACTCCGCTTGGAAGGCCGGGATTATATCGTGCACGATGGCGATCTGATGCATTTCCGATTCAACGTCTAGGGCTTGCTCACCATGCGGTATTTCCTTGCCCTCTTTATCTTGCTCGGATTGGCGGCTTGCCAGCCGCCTAACTTGACAGGAGTGGCGCCGGGAGTGGTTGCGCCAGGCCATTTGGAAGGACATGTAACCATCGGACCTTTGACGCCGGTGGAACGGGTCGGCGTGCCGACTCCGACGGTGCCTCCCCAGGTCTATGCCGCGCGCCAGTTGGTCGTTTACCAGGGGGATGGCAAGACCGTGGTTCAGCGGGTCAAGATCGACGGCCAGGGGAATTATGCTGTCACCCTCGCGCCGGGCTCTTACGTCGTAGGTCTGGCGCCCTCCGGCGTTGACCGGGCGAGGGACCTGCCCGCCGATGTGACGATCACCAGCGGCATGACCGTCACGTTGAACGTCTCGATCGATACGGGAATTCGGTGAGACTAGCTCCTACCACGTCCTACCTCACCTTTGCACATGCACTATAAATCACTTGCCTGGAGTCGATTTTGGATAAATTCATCATCGAGGGGGGAACCCAATTACGGGGTACAGTCTATCCGAGTGGCAACAAGAACGCCGCTCTGCCGATTCTGGCGGCATCTCTCTTGACCGATGAGCCGGTCACGTTGCGGAATGTTCCACGCATCCGGGACGTGGAAGACATGCTCGGTCTCTTGAAAGGACTGGGCGTTGAGGTGCAGGAACTGGGACCTCACGACTTGGTTCTTCAAGCACGCGAAGTGCGGAGGACGGAGCTCGATCGAGAAATCTGTGCACAAATCCGTGCTTCCATCCTCCTCGCCGGCCCCATGCTCGCCCGGGCCGGCCAGGTCAAGCTGCCCCCGCCGGGGGGTGATGTGATCGGGCGGCGGCGCGTGGACACGCACATGAGTGCACTGCATGCTCTCGGCGTGGATATTCACGTGAACGACGGCTTTGATATGCGGGCCCCTGAGCTGCGCGGGCGCGAGGTCTTTCTCGACGAGGCCAGCGTGACCGCTACGGAAAATGTCCTGATGGCGGCGACACGCGCCAAAGGGACGACCATTGTACGCAACGCTGCCTGCGAACCGCACGTCCAGGACCTGGCGCGTTTCTTGAACCGGATGGGCGCCTCTATTCAAGGGATTGGCACGCACGTGCTCACCATCGAAGGGGTCGATCATCTGCATGGCGGCGAATTCGTGGTCGGCGCCGATTATATCGAGGTCGGCAGTTTTATCGGTCTGGCCGCCATGACTTGCGGCGAGCTGTTGATCCGCAACGCCGCCCCGGAACATCTCCCGATGGTGTTCCTCGCCTTTGAGCGCCTCGGCATTCACTGCCAGGTGCGGGGGACGGATGTTTTCGTTTCTGCACAGCAAAGTCTGCGGATCCAAGATGACCTGCACAATCAGGTGCCCAAAATCGACGACGGACCCTGGCCCGCGTTTCCTTCCGATTTGATGAGCATCATGCTCACGGTGGCGACCCAGTGCGACGGCACGATTCTCATGCATGAAAAGATGTTCGAAGGGCGCATGTTCTTCGTGGACAAGCTGATGAATATGGGCGCGCGCGTCATCCTGTGCGATCCTTACCGCGCCGTGGTGGTCGGGCCCAGCCGCCTACACGGCGAGCGGCTCGAGTCGCCCGATATCCGCGCGGGGATGGCGCTGCTCCTCGCCGCACTCGGCGCGCGCGGGCAAAGCGTGATCAACAACATCGGTCAGATCGATCGTGGATACGAACGGATCGAAGAGAAACTTCAAAAACTTGGAGCCAAGGTCGAACGAGTCAACGATTGACTTGGCCTCACTCCTCTGAACGCGGTCGGTTCGGGAGAGTGAGGCCAGTGGGAGCATGGAGGTGGAAGAATGGCCACCAAGAATCGTGCCGCATTTCTAAAATGGCTGGATGATTGGTATGCCGGGCTGAAGGACTTTGATCTCAAGAAACAAGTCCAAGACCCGGCCTGTGCCGCCGTTTGCTCTGAAGATCTGATCAATGGCTTCTGTTACGAGGGCAATCTCGCCAGCCCGCGCGTGGGAGCCCTCGTGGAGCCGGTCGTCAAGCTTTTCAAAGACGCCTACGCCTTGGGCGTTCGCAATTTTATCCTCGTCCAAGATTCGCACACGGAACACGCGGCGGAATTTAAGAGTTTTCCGCCCCATTGCGTCCGCGGCACGTCCGAGGCGCAGACGGTGAGCGCCTTGCGCGAATTACCCTTCGCGGGCGAGTTTTTCATCGTCAAGAAAAATTCGATCCACCCCGCCGTCGACACGGAGCTGAACCGTTGGCTCGAAACCCACCAGGATATCGACACGTTCATCGTGGTCGGCGATTGCACCGATCTCTGCACCTATCAGCTGGCGATGTACATCAAGATGCGAGCCAACGCGCGAGACTGGACCCGGCGCGTGATCGTTCCGGCGAACGCCGTGGATACCTACGATATGAGCGTTGCCGCCGCCGCCAAGATCGGCGCCATGCCCCACGATGCGGACTTGATCCATGAGTTTTTCCTTTACCATATGGCGCTCAACGGCATTCAGGTCGTCAGAGCCATCACCTGATTTTGCAGCGGCTCGCGTGCGCGCTCATTGGTTACATTATGACTGACAAGAACATACCGGAAGGCATTCTCAGCGGCGATACAGCCGATGTTTATTTTTCTCGCACCCTAACCATCCTCGCGAAAGAGGGGCGGGACCCAGTCGTGGCGATGGAGATTTTCCCCGGGCGTTCGGGCATCCTCTGCGGCATGAACGAAGTGTTGGACCTCTTGAGGGTGGCCGCGCCCAATGCGCGAGTAGAGGCGCTGGAAGAAGGCGCCCCGATGAGCGCCAAGGAAATCGTCCTTCGCATCCGCGACCGCTATTCCGCCTTTGGCCTATACGAGACGGTCATACTGGGCACGTTGGCGAGTGAGTCCGGCTGGGCTACGGAGGCACGGACCATTGTAGAAGCGGCCGCGCCCGTCCCGGTCATTTCCTTCGGCGCCCGCCACGTCCACCCGAGTGTCGCGCCGCAAATGGAATACGCCGCCATTGTGGGCGGGTGCATCACCGGCGCGACCCCCGCGGGGACCCGCTTGGCCGGCAAAGAAGCTTCGGGGACGATTCCGCACTCGATGGTTCTTATCTTCGGTGATACGGTTCGAGCGGTGGAGGCATTCGACAAGTGGATGCCGCCGGAAATCAACCGCGTGGCGCTCGTGGATACTTTTCACGACGAGGCGGAAGAGGCCGTCCGAGTGGCCCAGGCGATCGGCAGCCGTCTGTGGGGGATCCGGCTCGATACGCCGACCGAGCGCGGACGGGTGACGCCGGACCTGGTCAAAGAAGTACGCGCCCGGCTTGATCAGGCGGGTTTCCAGAAGGTCAAGATTGTCGTCAGCGGCGGAGTGGACCTGGAACGCGTCCGGTTCTTTCGTGAGGCGAATGCGCCGGTGGATGCGTATGGGGTTGGGAGCGTGATCAGCGGGGCTCCGCCGATTGACTTCACCGGCGACATCAAAGAGATAGAGGGCAAGCCGATTGCCAAGCGCGGGCGCATTCCGGGGATTACGATCAACCCGCGTCTGCATCCGGTCAAGCTTACCTGAGATGATGCACTCGGCTGTTTGAACGTTGCACACATTTTTGCCCCCACACCCCTATAAGACTCCGCCCCGCTTTTTGCGGGGCGGAGCCATTTATCTACTGGTCGCTCATGGGAAGCGATGAGGAGGTGGTCGCCGTAGGCGTCGGCATGGTGAGGGCGCTCGGCAAGCCGGGCAAATGGAAAATCGACTTGAGTATATTGTCTAGGAATTCGTACACGTACTCTTGCTTGAAACCGGCGAGCGCGGCGAGCACATACAAAAAGACGGGGCCAACGGGGATTTCGCCCGATCCATTCGCGCCCGATACACCCGGTATGATAATGTTCCCCGCAAAGATCCCTGCTTGCGAAATCAAAAAGACCAGGCCGCCGATGACCAATCCCTGGAGCGGACGGGAAAAGTAATTCATGCTGTAGGCGGGGTCAAACTCGCGATATTGCACGAACCAGGGAAGATTGTACATCGCGCCGACGACACCGCCCAGGCCGCCCCACGCGACCGCGCGTGCGAGCACGACAAACTCGGGTGCAATCGGAAGCGCAAATACAGTCAAATCATTAATGTAGGTGAGCACGATCAGCGCGGCGCAGAATCCGAACATGATGAGTTCCCAGAACCACAGCAAAAAGACCACCGGACTGTGCGACAACTGCATGCTGCGCGCACTCCGCTTCATCTTGGCATATACCGATTCCACATAAAACTCGGCCGTCGGATAGTCTCCCTTGCCGTACGCATCCCGTGCCTGGTGTAATAGCTTCATGCAGTACTCTGCCACGGTGGGACTATCGACGAGTTGGTCGCTTACCTCTTGATACAACTGGTGAATCGCGTTGGAGACGTATGTGACATAGTCTTGGCCCGTATTTGCTGCAGGCGGTTGGTTGGATGATAGAGTGGGAGCCGTGCCAGGCGGCGCCGCAATTGGATCAGAAGAAGCCGAGGCGACGACCGATTGGCCCCAATCCGAGCCTGATTGGCTCGATTCCGGCCCCGCTTGGCCCGAACCCGCGCCGGATTCGCCCCAATCCGGGCTTGACGGGATCGAGTCCGGTCCGGTTTCGGGGGTCGCGGCCGGATAACCGGTCACATAGTTTGTAGGATCTGCCGGTGCCGTGGTGCCGGCGGATGAAGCGGGATCATCGGAGCGAGCGTCTTTAGGCTCGCTCGCCGGTTCAAAAGCAAAGGAAGGCACCGAGGAGCCGGACCGGCCAGGTCGCTCCGGACGGTTCGGCTTGGATGAGGCCGGAGCACCTGTAGGAGGGGGCGCGGGGCGGGGGGCGCCGCGGACGGGAGGCGGTGAGACGGAGGTGACCGGCCGGGGCGGCTCGACGATATAGGACGAGTTCCCCCCGGCCGCGCTGTCGCCAACGAGGGTATCCACCGGGCGCCGCTTCGGGTCAGGGGGAGGCGGTTCCTGTTTTTCGCCGGGCTGGCGCTTGTTACTCGGCCGGTCGGCCATTGCTGATTACCTCTGCCAGGGCACGATAGGCGGCCGCACCATCGCTGTTGCGGTCCAGTTCGAATATGGTGCGGCGCTGCTCGGGGCCTTCGGCAAAGCGCACACTCTCTTTGATGATGATGTCGAGCACCTTGTTCGGATAAGTCGCCCGCACCTTTTCTAGCATCTGGCGCGAGTGGCCTTTGCGCGGGTTATAGAGCGTAGGCACAATGCCGAGCAATTTCAGTTGAGGATTGAGCCGCCGCTGAATGCGCGCGATCGTATCGACAAGAGCATCCAATCCACGCATCGCCAGGAATTCGCACTGCAAGGGCACCAGGATCTCGTCGGCCGCCGCAAAAGCGTTTACCGCCAACAGACCCAGGCTGGGCGGGCAATCTATCAGGACGAAACGATAGCGATCTCGGATGCTGGCCAGCGCGTCGCGCAAGACAAATTCGCGTCCCATCATCGCGACCAGCTGCAGTTCCGCGCTGGCGAGGTCGATATTCGATGGGACGAGATCCAGATGCGGGCGGATATGGTGAGTGACCGCGGCCATCGGGATACGATTGTCGGTCAGGACCGAGTAGAGCGTCAGGTCCAGGTCGTACGCGGGCAGTCCGAGCCCGATCGAGAGGGCTCCCTGCGGATCGCAATCGAGGAGGAGAGTATACTGTCCCTTTTCCGCCAATGCCGCGCCGAGGTTGATCGCGGTGGTGGTCTTGCCGACGCCCCCCTTTTGGTTGGCAATGGCGATCACGGTTCCCATCGGTGCTTCCCAGCGAGAGTAGGCTACTCGAATTATACCACAGAACCAAACAAACGCCCTAAATCTCTGGTACTCGAGCGGACACATCAAGGCCAAAGCTCTGGTTGAATATTCAATCGGGATATGATACAATCCGATTCAGAAAGGACGGAGATGACCTTTATCAACCAATGGCTGGACCCGGCGCGCCGCTTTGAGCACAACTATGCGGAAAACCTCGTGGCGCGTTTTCGATTTCTCGCCTGGCCCGGCGGCGCGCGCATTCCCGAGACGGCCTTGGTTCCGATTCGCGGATTGGACGCCGCGCTCGCGAGTTCTCCTCGCGTCCTCGTCACCGGAGCGGCGGGCACGGGCAAGACAGCGGTTTTGGCGCACCTGGCCAAGCGCCACGCGCAGGCCTTCTTGTCCGGCGCGGCATCTGCCCGGATTCCCGTTTTCATCTCCGCGCGCGATCTCGCCGGCACCCTGCCGGCGCCGTCCGATTTTCTCGAGGCGCTCAATTTGACCAAAGCTCTCAGGGCTCTATATCCGCGCGAGTGGTCTCGCAATGCATTCGCTTCCGGCCGCATGCTCCTGCTCGTCGACGACATCGACGCCCTCGACGAAGACTCACTCAAGACTTGGCTCGGGCAATACCCGGATACGCGAATGGTGGCGACGGCGAAAGCATCTCTCCCCGGCTTGTCCGAGTTCCGCCTGCCCGCTTTCGGCGACGGCGATATTCTCACTTTCGCTCGCGGTCAAGATAGCGCCCGGGCGGACACATTTGTCAACGCGCTCAAAACGAGCCGCGTGCCCCGCTCGCTCACCTCGAACCCGTTTACGCTGACGCTGCTGTGGCAGATAGGGCAGAGTGGCGGTCCGCTGCCCGCTGCGCGCACCGCACTCTTCGACGCCTACGTGGACCGGACTCTGGATGGGTCTGACGAGAACGCCAAGACATTTCAAGAGCTGGGAATCGCTTGCCTCCGCGGGGAGCCTCTATCCAACAGTTTTCTGTCGAAAGGGCACGGGTTTTTGCGGGCGAGCAGAAACCGCGCGGTCGAGTTCACCCACGAATTGTGGCAGGCTTATTTTGCCGCGCGGGCGCTCCGGCAGGCGCCCGGGGAGGTGCCTATCGCGGGGTTAATGCAAGAGCGCCAAGGGCAGGAGGTTCTTGTCTTTTACGCGGGATCCGGAGATGCCGCCGAACTGATCCAGGAGGCGGCCGCGCGGAGAGATTGGGCGTTTGCGGGACGCGTGGTTGCACAGGCACGCGACGTGAGATCGGATCTGCGCGATTCGATCTTGAGAGAGCTGACCCGGTCCGCCTGGGATGGCAATGCAGAGGCTATGGACACTCTTGCCGATCTGGATGACCCCGCAGGGGTGGATGAGCTGTCGGCTCATTTGAAGGACAGGGACGCGGCCATCCGCGGCCGTGCAGTCCAAATGCTTGGATCCTTGCACTCGGACCATGCGCTCGACTATTTGCTCCCACAGCTCCGCGATCCGGATGCCGACGTCCGGTGCAAGGCCATTGAAGCCCTGGGCGGGTCGCTCAGCAGCCGGGTGATCGAGCCGCTCCTCGTGATCCTGCGAGGCGAAGGCCGCACGGGGAAGGAGGATTCTCGAGCCCGGGCGGCGGCGGCCCGAGCGTTAGGCCGCGTGGGCGCCGACAAGGCGGTGCCTGCGCTTGTGGTGGAGGTGCAGAGGGGTGAGCCGGAGGTGCGCGCCGCCGCGGCCCAAGCCCTCAAGAGCATTCCCAGCTCCTTGCGAATCAAGCCGCTGCGCGGATTATTGGACTCGGGCGATGATCCAGCGCGGAAATACGCCGCGGATATCCTCGCCACATGTTGATTGTGAATGGCAGAATGTGGATCTCGGATCGCCCGAGCGTCGGGTGACGACCATTTCCCATTCCGCCATCCGGAATCCGGAATTCTATGGAACCATCCATCCTTGTGATCTTGCGCGATCTCGCCGTTATCTTGCTCGTCCTCGAAGTCGGGGCCATGCTGGTCGGCCCTCTCGTCGCGCTCTTCTTTGTCGTCCAAGGTTTGCGCTGGGTCAAGCGCAAGATTCGTAGCCCGCTGCTGCAGGCACAGTTGTGGGCGATGCGCATCGACCGCGGCGCGACGCGAGTCTCGGGCGCGGTCGTCGAGGTTCCGATCAGCATACAGACCGCGGCCGTACGGGCAAGCATCACGACCCGCGGCGTCGTCAATTATGTGCTCGGCCGTTGAACGATATACCCCATGGGCGTGACCGAATCGGAGGAGCAATGGAACAACAATTCAATCCGGAAGGCATGTTGACTCGTATCGAAGAGGTCTGGAAGCTCGCCCGCCGGAGCGATATCTTTCCCGCCGTCGCCGGAGCCGTGGCCGGGGGCATCGCGGGCGCCCTGATGGCCGTTATAATCTCTGGACATGTGTCGTCACGCCGCTCGGTTCAGGTCGTGGAGACGGCCGAGAATGAAACCGAGAAGAAAGGGTTCAGTCTGAATGCCCGGGACCTCGTCCAGCTCGTCACCGTCGTCGCCGGTTTGGTCCGCCAGGTCCAGGCGTGGAATCGCGACCGAGAGACCCAATAGACTATAGCTTGCGCGCGGGTTGGGATCTACCATCCTGCTCTGCGGAGGTCGTGGACACATAAGCCAAAATCAGCCGAATCATTGGAAGAGGCACCATGTCAGAACAAATGAGAGCGGAGATTCGCTCCAAAATACCCGCGGAGAATGCGGCTAATTTTCGTTTGCTGCTCGTCTCCTGGCTGTCCGCTGCCATCGGTATCGGCGCTGGAATTATCGCGTTCATTTTGTACACCTTGATTGGGTTCGTCACCAATCTCGCGTTTTTCCAGCGCTTTGCTTTTTCTTTCGCCAGCCCGCGTTTTAGCCACCTCGGACCATTGATTATCATTATTCCCGTGATCGGCGGCATTATCGTCGGGATTATGGCCAAGTACGGCTCCCCGAAAATCAAAGGGCACGGCATCCCCGAGGCCATGGAAGCCGTGCTTGTCAGCCGGAGCCGCATCGAGCCCAAAGTGGCCATTCTCAAGCCGCTGTCGGCCGCGATTGCCATCGGCACGGGCGGTCCGTTCGGAGCCGAAGGCCCTATTATTCAAACCGGCGGCGCGGTGGGCTCCATCGTCGGACAGGTGATTCAAACCACGGCGGCGGAAAGGAAGGTGCTCCTGGCCTGCGGCGCGGCGGCCGGCATGTCTGCCACCTTCAGCACCCCGATTGCGGGCGTGGTTCTCGCGATCGAACTGCTCCTCTTTGAATTCCGAGCCCGTTCTTTCATTCCTCTCGTCATCGCCAGCACCCTCGCCACCAGCGTCCATTACGAGCTCATGGGACAGGGACCGATGTTCGGTGTCGGCACCGTCAACTTTGGCATGCCCCAAGGCCTTTTCTTTTATATCATCTTGGGAGTGATCTGCGGAATCGCGGCGATTATCTTCACCAAAGCCTTGTATTGGGTGGAGGACCAGTTCGATCGGCTGCCGGTGGACCAGATGTGGTGGCCGGCCATCGGCGCTCTCGCGCTCGGCGTTATCGGCTTTTTTGTCCCGCGCGTGTTGGGCGTCGGCTACGATACGATCACGGATATTCTGACGAACCGGTTATCGTTTGACCTGCTCCTCCTCGTCATGGTCTTTAAGGCGCTGGCCCTGGTCATCTCCCTCGGGTCCGGCACCTCGGGCGGGCTGCTCGCCCCCATGTTCATGTCGAGCGCGGCGATGGGTGCGGTCTTCGCCACACTCATGAACGGAATTGTCCCCGGATTGCATCTCGACCCTGCCGCGTTCGGACTCGTCGCGATGGGCGCCGTTTTTGGTGCCGCCTCGCGCGCCGCTTTCACCTTTATCATCTTTGCTTTTGAAGTGACCCGTGATTACAACTCGGTTCTCCCGCTGATGCTCGTCAGCGTGATTGCCGATCTGATTGCCATTTTCGTCATGCGGGATTCGACCATCATGACGATGAAACTGGTGCGCCGCGGCCTGCGTGTGAATCAGGAGTACGAAGTGGATGTTCTCCAGCAAGTCAGCGTGGGCGATGTCATGGCGACGGATGTAGTCTGCGTACCGGCCGACATGCAGGTCTCGGAACTCGCCGACCAGATCGCCCGCAACGGCAAGGGCGAGCCATTCCTGTGGCGCTACCAGGCGGTACCGATTGTGGACCAGCAAGGCAATCTCGCCGGCATCATTACGTACAAAGATGTCCTCAATGCTTTGCAGCAGCAGAACACGGAGGAGGGACACTTGACCGTGCTGGAAGGGGGAAGCCGTGCGCCGATCGTCGCCTATCCGGACGAGTCCGTTTACGAGGCGACGATCAGGATGCTGCAAAATGATGTGGGGCGACTGCCTGTGGTCAGCCGGAGCAATCCGAAGAAGGTGGTGGGCTATCTCGGCCGGTCCGGCGTGATGCGGGCGCGCTTGCGCCGCCTGCAAGAGGAACAGGAGGTCGAGCCGGGATGGTTCGCGCGCTGGTCCTCCTAACCGCCATACGTCGTAGAGCACGGTGCCAGCGCCCGCGGTATTGGCGGGCGCTCTGGTGGTGGCGAGTGCTTCAGTAACAGCTTTGGCCCTGCAGGCGTTATATGCTAAACGGAAAGGCAAAGTGATGCCGAAAGTAGAAAAGTGGATTTGAGATGGCTGAGCAGAGTAAGAACGAGAATCAGAATGGGCACCTTCCACCCAAGCAAGACCCGAACACGCTAGACCTCGATCCAAACCGATACGAGCGAGCACATATCCCGACGGGTATTCCACCCAAACAGGACCCTCAAGTGCGGGTGCACAACTTTCGTGAGGTGTTTCTCGGTTACGACGACCAACAGGCGGTCGTGGAGGCGACGCGCTGCATTCACTGCCCATCGCCGGAGCCGTGCATCCTGGGCTGTCCTGTTCACAATGACATCCCGCGCGCGATGATGTTCATCGAACAGGGGGATGTGGAGGCGGCGGCGAATGTGTTCCGTCTCACGTCGAACCTGCCGGAAGTGTGCGGCCGAATTTGTCCGCAAGAAGTGTTATGCGAGGGCGCGTGCACGGTCGCGGGTTACGACAAGCCGGTCATGATCGGCAAGCTGGAGGCGTATTGCACCGACTATCAGCGCAACCGTAGCGGCTTTCCCGGGCGCGCGGTCGAGCCGGCGACGGGCAAGCGCGTCGCCGTGGTCGGGGCGGGACCGGCGAGCATCGCCGTCGCGGAGGAGCTGCGCGTGATGGGACATGAGGTCGTCATCTATGACGCGTGGCCGGAGCCGGGCGGCCTGCTCGTCTACGGTATCCCCGGGTTCAAGCTCTCCAAGGACATTATCGCCAAAAAGTTCGACCAGCTCGAGTCGCTTGGGATTGGGTTCGTCGGCGACACTCTCGTCGGGCAGGATGTGACGGTGGATGATCTGCTGGAGGAATTCGACGCGGTGTTCCTCGGGGTGGGTGCGACCATCGGGAACCGGGCCAAGCTGCCGGGAGAGGACCTGAAGGGGATCTATCAAGCGACCGAGTTTCTCGTGCGCGGGAACTTGCGCCCCGAGATCTTGCCCAAGGACATGCGCTCGCTGCCGGAAATCGGCAAGCACATCGCGGTCATCGGAGGCGGCGATACGTCCATGGACTGCGTGCGCACGTCACGGCGGCTCCAGGCTCAGCACGGGTTCGCCGACGGGACGGTCACGGACTATTACCGGCGCACCGAACACGAGATGCCCGGACGCGCCGAAGAGCGTATGCACGGGCGCCAAGAGGGGGTCCGTTTCGAGTTCCTGGTTTCGCCGGTCCGTTTCATCGGCGATGAGAATGGGCACGTGCGCAAGATTGAAATGGAGCGCATGCGCCTCGGGGCGCCGGATGCCTCGGGGCGCCCGCGGCCGGAGCCGATCGAAGGGGCGAATTACCAGGTGGATGCGGACGTCGTGGTGTTGGCCTTGGGGTACAAACCGGACCCTATGATTGCCAAGGCGACTCCGAACATCAAGATGACGCGATGGGGCACCTTTCAAGTGGAGAATGAAGACAATCCCGACACGACGGAAGAAGGGGTCTATGCGGCGGGTGATGACGTTCGCGGCGCGGACCTGGTCGTGACCGCCATTGCCGCGGGGCGCAAGGCCGCGTATGCGATCAATGCGTGGCTGCTCGGTCACTCGGCGAAAACCGGCCCCGAGAGCCCGCTCGAGACTTCCACCCCCGAGGTGGCGGCGCCCCATTGAATCAAAGAGAGAGAAACCGAATGATTTCTCTCTCTTTTCGTCGAAAGCTCCCCTTGCGGCGCAGCATGTGCCCTCTGCATGAAACAATCAACCAAGCCAGTTAGGGACCGCTCAGAACCCCCATCACTTGAGGGTGGTCGCGCCGAAAATAAAGCAGGCGCAAAGTGCGGCCATCCACCTCGCGGGTCTCGTCGCGCAAGATGCCGCGTTCCTTGAACTGGGTCAGTACCAGATCCACTTGCATCGGACTCAAATTGAGTTGGTTGTTGGGTGACAGCGCATGAGTCTTGACAAAGAGAAAGGTGAGGTAGGGACGGGTGCGATCAAGATAGGCGATGAGCCTGATTAGACGGCGCTCAATCTCGGACAAATTGTCTGAACTAGAATTCTCTGGGAGCAAAGACGAGTCTGGAGTAAGGGGAGCAGAGAGTTCGACCGGCACTGTGGGGGCCCACCCGGGTTCGACAAGAGGATCGGCGGCATCGGCGGCGGCAATCAAGTCGTTGGAGACGCTGCCCGGTACCCCGGCAATGACGACTTTTTTCCCAAAACGATGACGGGCACGTGCGACGACCCGGATGAAATCACTATCGCCGGTCATCAAAATCAAAATCCCAACGGACGGACGGTCCAGGAGGCAGTCGATCATGTCCATCAGCATCGCCATATCGGAAGAACTCTTATGGGCGACGTCGGGGCTGCGCCGCGCAATGTCTCGCGGCGTGATCCCAGCCACTTCGAGCTTGCGCCGGAAGTAGTCGGGGTGCTCTGTAAAATCGGCATAGGCGAGCGCCAACGCGACCGGGCCGTACTTGCGAGCTTTGGCCATCAACATTTGCGGATCAGGCTCACGACCGTAGTTGTTCTTGAGGCCGTAACGAACGTTCTCAAAGTCGATAAATAACGCGACTTCGTTCTCTGCCATTCCGGATTCCTCCTGAGTAAAGCAAAAGGCAGAGAGACAACACACCGGCCAGGAGCTGTTCAGTTCGTAAGGTGCTCGACGATGGCAGCCATTCTAACCTGACTCTTGCCTCCTTGTCAATGCCCCCGCTTCTAGGCGGGTGCCGGTCACATTTTTGGCTACCCAGTCGGCGCAAGCCGACTTTGCCTTGCCGAAGGTGCCGTGATGCCTGCCCCGCGGTCTCCAGCGGGTTCAATCGCCCGGAGACCGTCACCCAAAATCCTGACGCCCACCCCTTTTAGGCGATGGGCTCCCCACGCGGCCCCTTCTCTGTTCGACAATGAGGGCCTAAATAGGATATAATCCAGGACATTATGAACCAGCCTGAACGACGACGGAATCCCCGCAGAATGTTGGGCTATGGCGTGCGGGGCCTGGAAGCGATGGTCATTTTCGTCATCGTCAGTTGGTTCGTCGCGCCCCCGCCAATTCTCGTCATGCTCGGGCCTCCTCAAAAGGTGGAGACGACCAGTCCGAAACTCGGTGTGCATACCCGCCTCACCGACGAGGTGGAGGAATGGAAAATCCAAAAGACGCTCGAGATGGTACGCGAGATGGGCGCGCCGTGGATCGTCGAGTACTTTCCTTGGGGCTATATCGAGAACAGTCAGGGGGAATATGATTGGCAGCACGCCGATCTGGTCGTCGATCATGCCCGGGCTCAGGGGCTTACCGTCATCGCGCGGTTGGGATTTGTGCCCGCGTGGGCTCGCCCCAAGGATTCGGTGACGAGCTACCTTGACGATGCCCACGTACCCCTCTTTGCGAATTTCGTCCAAGCCTTCGTGAACCATTTCCGGGGCCGCGTCTCGTATATCATCATCTGGAACGAGCCGAACGTCAGCTTCGAGTGGGGCTACCGCCCGGTCGATCCTGCCGGGTACACGCGCCTCTTACAGGCGGCCTATGTTGCGGCGAAACAGGCGGACCCCTCGGTGGAGGTGCTCGCCGGCGCGCTCGCGCCGACGCTCGCCGCCCCGGGCTCGACCGATACGATGAGCGACCTGGAGTACCTGCAAAAAATGTACGATGCCGGGGCGAAAAACTATTTCGACATCTTGGCTGTCCACGCTTACGGTTGGACGGCGCCCGCGGACGATCCACCTTCGCCGGGGGTTGTGAATTTCCGGCGGACGGAATTGCTGCATGACATCATGATCGCGAACGGAGACGGCGCCAAGCATGTGATGATCACGGAAGGGGGGTGGAACGACCACCCGCGCTGGACAAAAGCCGTGAGCCCGGCGCAGCGGATCGAGTACACCCTCCGCGCGCTGGACCTGGCGAAGGAGTGGGACTGGCTGGACGCCTGTGTGTTCTGGGTGTTCCGCTTCCCTGCTCCGACGCTCACGTATCAGGATTATTACACGTTTGTCACGCCCGGCTTTGATCCCAAGCCGATCTATTACGAAGTGCAAAAGTACGCGACACAACAAGTTACAAGTGGCAAGTGACAAGGGACAAGTGACAAGGAAAAGCGACGACAGACTCCAGGCAGCAGACGACAGATGAGTTCTTCATCCTTCATCCTCGCGGAGGCCCCGAGGTCTAGCGACCCGCGTCCTTCATCCTTGCGTATCGGCACGCTGTCGGTTGTGCTCGTGGCGCTTGCGCTCGCAGGCTATTACGCCTATGTGAGCTGGAAGCCAAAGCCGGCGCCGAAGCCGGATGCGACTTGGGTGCGCATCACACAAGAAGGCGTCTTGCGCATCGGGATCGATCCCTCTTTCCCTCCCTTTGAAGCGGACGACGGCAAGGGGAACCTCTCGGGCCTGGACATCGCCCTCGCGCAGGAGTGGGTGCACGACTGGTCTGCGCAGACTGGGAAGACGATCAAGGTTCAGTACGTTTACACAGGTTTCGACGGTCTGTACGATGCATTGAAAACGGGGCAATTCGACGTCATCCTTTCCGCGCTCCCTTACGATCCGAGAAGAACGCAAGACGTGCTCTATTCGCACTCGTACTATAACAGTGGGCCGATGGTCGTCGTGCGCAGCGCGGATATGACGACCAAGAGTTGGTACGATTTGGCGAACAAACGGGTGGGGGTCGAATTGGGGTCGAGCGGCGACAGCTTTGCACGCAAGTGGCAGAACCGCCTCAATTACGATTTGCGCGAGTTCAATACGCCGAAAGATGCCCTCCAGGCGCTGAGCAGTGGGCAAGTGGACGGGGTACTGACCGACGGCATCGCGGTGGAGGATTTCCTGCATGCCCAGGGGGGAGTCAAGACGGCCGGTAACCCGCTCGTAGACGAATTGATCGTCGCCGCCGTGCGCAAAGACACGCCGACGCTCCTGCAAGAGATCAATGCGGTCATCGACGCGATGAAGAGTGACGGGAGGTTAGATCAGCTCCAGAAAGAATGGTTCTAGCGCAAGTCCCATCACCCCTGCCCCTCTTTCCAAGGAAGAGGGTTTTTTTTGCGCCGTGTGCGGGGCCGGCATTGCCGGCCCCGCACACGGCGCAAGAGGATGGTGATGCGGTCTGCATCGTCTATCGGACTGTCGAGTTCGAGGATTTGGCCGTGTGGTCGGCGGCGAACCAGTCTGCCATTTTCAACCTGCCACCTCGCATTTCTGTGTTATCAGAAACTCTGGTCGCGTTCGACTGTGTCACGCATCTCGAGATTGCCAACCGTTCACAGGTCGCTGCCTATGCGTGTAGAGCGTCAGAATCACGCTGGTGATTGAAAAGGCCACGGCGCCCAGCGCGAGCAGCAGCATCGTCGGCGATTGAAAGGCGGCGATAAAGGAGCCGTCAGGGTTCAACATCGTCTCCAACAAGACCAGCGCGATCAGAATGAAGAGAACGAACCACGCCGGCCGGCTGGACTCGAACAAGGAGCGACCGTGCAAATTCTTGAGCGGCAGCATCTGCAAGAACAGCGTTTGCACGGCAGTCGCAAAGGTCAACAACGCGACGGTCTTGAACCAGGCGTCCGTATCGACCAAAGGCGCAACCACCCACGCCGCGAGGCCCACGAGGATCATGGCACCCACTGCCATCCGATCCAGCTTGACCTGGATATCGGGATTCTGTTCAAGTCGCGTAGGGCCCGCGAGCAGGATGCCTGGAACCAAGCCGGCCAGTCTGGACAAGACCGTCGTCGCCAGAACAAGAAGGATATGGCCGATTCCGATCGGCCGATCCGCTTGATTGCCGTTGGTCCTCAAGACCAGCTGTTGAGCGGCAAGGACACTCACGACGACCAGGCCGATGGAAATGGCCAGCGCAAGGATTAACAGCCAGCTGTCGACTTGAGTCAGGTCAAGGGATGGATCAAGGAACCCAAGGATAAAGCCGCAAGCCAGGAAGAGCCCGGCCAGTTTTATGGGAGTTCCCACCCAGAACAGCAGCCGTCTCAAGGTTCGTGCACTCGACCAAATTCCCGCTTGGCGGAAGGATTTCGAGAGGGTGCGAGAACGTCCGATAATCCGATCGACCGGCGCGGCCTGACTGACCATCGCGGAATTCATCCAGTCCCCGAAAATTCCTGCGATGAGCGCCAATAGGATGGCGAGCAGCACATTGGTTGCGAGGACGGCTTGATCGATGCTCTCGATCTGTGATAGATCGACAATGTGCTTTTCGAAATAGGATTGGTTAAAGGTCGAGGTCAGAGTAGCGCCGGCGCTGCAGTTGGGCGCATGAGGCGAGGGCATGCAGTCTGCGGTCCAGCTTCTGCCGCGATCGGCGGACCTCTCGTACGACTGGTCCGGCCCCAGCTCCGGATAGTGTGCGCTGTCCGCGACGCGACCATCCGGGTAAAGAAGACGCAATTGGCCACCGGATCCACTCAAGAAGATCTTGGTCTGGCTTGCGTAAAACACGCGATAACTGCGGCCGGCAATTGTCGTTCCTGGCGGGAACGTGTAGGTCGTCGAGTTCGTCGCGTCGGTGGCGCTCAAGTGCCAACCGCTGAGGTCGACTCGTGCCGGGCCCGAATTGTAGATTTCGATCCATTCGTCACCCGCATCGATCGAGCCATCGCCATCCCAGTCAATGCCCTCGGGTCTGGTCAACATCTCGTTGAGCGCAACGGACGATGCGAACGGCGTCGGGACCGCGAGAGCGGTTAGCGTACTGACTTGGGTCGGAGTGCTCGTAGGAGTGCTCGTCGGCACCGGCGTCATTTCGGGGGTCGACGTATCTGCCGGGACACTCGGCACAACACTTTGTTCGGTAGGCACCTCTATGGAGACAGCCGTTTCCGTGGGGACGGCCGTCTCGGTCGGCGTCTGGGTCTCGAACGGCGGCGTAGGAGATGGTCGTTCTTTTGCCGGCGGTTGTTCGGGGAGACGCGTTGGCGTACTTGTCTCCGTCGGCATGCTGGTGGGGGTGCTCGTCGGCACCGGTGTTTCTGTAACAGGCAAATTGGTGGGCGCCGGTGCTTGAGTAGGCGGCAAGCTCGTCGGCGGGGGCGCCTCTGTGGGAGGCAGGCTGGTCGCCGCGGGTACCTGTGTTGGGGGCGGGTTGGTCGGCGGCGGTGCTACCGTTGGCGGGGCGCTGGTCGGTGGCGCTGGCTGCGTGGGGGGCGGGTTCGTCGGTTGCTCCGACGGTTGCTCTGTCGGATGTCGTTTGGTGGGGTGAGGCCGCTTGGTTTTCTCGACGTGGGTCGGAACCGGCTTTTTGGTCTTGTCCGGAAGCGCGCCCCCTCCGGCAGGGGCGCCTCCGACGACGAAGACAAGAAGAAGTACGCTGCCAACCAGCAATGCAAATCGTCTGTTCATGTGATGGGGTTCTTCTGTTTGCTCCGCGGTGTTTGCCGCGAGGCCTTGTCTGCATACATCGCGGCATCGGCCATCTTCAGGGCCTCGATCAGCAACTCGCCCGAGGATGCGGTAGCCGTACCGAGCGAAAGGTGGAGAAGCGGAATCTTTCCCGGCTCGTTCTGCGCGGCCATATTCTGCCGCACGCGCGCGATAGCTTCCTCCGCGACGGCCGCATCGCTTTGAGGGAGCAGGATGCCAAACTCATCGCCCCCGATTCGGGCGATCAGGTCCTCTTGGCGGAAACTCGAGCACAAGACGCGCGCAGCCTGCTTGAGAAGCTCATCGCCCGCCAAGTGACCCAAAGTGTCATTCGCCTGCTTCAGCCCATCCAGATCCGCCACGACGATGCTGATGGGAAGCCGGCGGGAGTGCGCGAGGCGTGCCATCTCTTCCTCGAAATAGCCTCGGCTGTACAGGCCGGTGAGAGTGTCGTGCGAGCTGAGATAAATCAGCTTGGCTTCAGCTTGCTTGCGCGATGTCACGTCGCGAAAAATGCCGCGCAGTGCGTATGGCCGGCCGTCGACGAATCTGCAGTTGGCGCTCCCTTCGCAAAGAATCTTGTGGCCGTCTTTGGCGAGAAAGGTCAGCTCGATCTGGTCCATTTGCTCGCCCGCCATGGCGCGCTCAAAGATGCTCTCGCCATCGGCGCGTGCCTCGGGCGCGATGCTGTCAAAGAACTTTGGTGAATCGGCAACGTCGTATCCGAGCGTCTCCCGCCAGGCTTTGTTCGTGTAAAGAAAATGCCCGTCCGCCGCTACCGATAGGATCAGATCGGTGGCATTCTCAAAAAGGTCACGATAGCGCTCTTCGCTTTCCACCAAGGCGGCTTCCATTTCCTCCCTTTCTTTGTCCCGCCTGGCGAGCGCTTCTGCCATCTGATCGATGTTGCCCGCCAAATCTCTCAATTCGCCGGAAGTGCCGGCAAGACCGGTGCGCGTTTGCACCCCCCCGGCGGCGATCGCTTGGGTGGCTTGGGCCAGGGCGCGAACCTGTCGACCGACGAGCAATTTGTCGCCGAACCAAGTGATTCCCAATACACTCGCCGCGGCGACGGCAATCGTCGCGACGTTGCGCCAAAAGTTGATGGTGCTGGCAGCAAACGCGTATTCGGCAGGGATTCCCACCACGACAGAACCCACGGGCGCCGTCGGGTCTCCGAGCGGAACGGCAGCAAATAGCCGTGAGGATCCATCGATATCCTGCCCCTCCCATGCCGCCTCGTCGGAACCGTTCGACGGCCGGAGACCCGGTGCCGCCCACAGTTTCCCGGTCCACGGAGCCGGGTCAGGATATCGAGTCACGATAGTCGATTTCCGATCCAGAAGAGTGATGCTCGTATCGGGGGTACCTTGCGTCTTGGCGATAAAATCGCCCAGCCACTCCAGATCAAGCTCCGCCATCAGAACGAGCTGTACCTGCCCGGTGTTGTCTCGTATCGAAAGGGCGATCGGTTGCCCCGATCGGCCGTCGACCCGATCTGCCTCATAGTCTCCGACGGTCAAGGCGTGCGTGGAGAGGACGCGCTGGAACCAAGGCGAATCGATAGAACTCGTGGGTCGCAAAAAGGGCAGACCGCTGCAGACCAGAGTCCCGTCAGGCCGGAATACCATAAGGTTGGCGTAGACGGGATAGCGGCTGAGGAGACTGGCCAATTGTGCGCTGCAAGCTTTCTCGTCGTGCCCGCGCACCGCGGGCTCTTGACCGACTTGGCCCAAGAGGTCATTGGTTTCCTGCGTCAGACGCTCGTACTCGCCGGCCACAAGCCGCGCCACGTCCACGGCATTCGCCTGTGCGGAGACGGCCTCGCGCGCGCGGTCTTGCGCGGTCAGATAAGATGTGATTCCGAAAGCTGGGATAGCAGCAAGCACAACGAGGAGCATGAATTGGACACGAAGACTTCCCCAGTGATGGGGCATGTTTCTCCTCGAAGCGGGATGGCGAGGGAGCGGGTCCGTTCAAATCGTCGGCCGCAAAGCCCCCCCCTGGCACCACACCCCTATTCTACCATGATGTCATCGTGGGCCCAAAATCCGGTTCCCCGGTCATCGGGCTAAACCGATTCCCTACGGCCTGGTCGGCCGAAACGCAAGGGCAGGGTGGAGGGAAATCTAATAGATGGGACGAGCAAGAGGGAAGAAGAAATAGTAAACTCGGCTCCGTACGACGGGCCGAGTTCATAGATCCGACCATCCAACCACGCAACGCCTCAACGGCCCTCGTCCTCTAATACCGTCGCGACGCCCCCGTCAAATCAAACCGCTGGTGCCGGATGAGAATGCTCTGCACGACGCCCTCACCCATGAGAAGTGTAATCAGAGAGCTTCCTCCCGCGCTCACGAACGGAAGTGGAATGCCGGTCACCGGCATCAACCCCACATTCATCCCCAGATTCACAAAGCTCTGCATGAAAATCACCGCGACCAATCCCACGACGACCAGTTTGCCATAGGTCGTTCGCGCGACACCCGCCACTCGGATCATCCTCAGAAGGATAAACGCGATCAGCCCCATGACAAACAGTGCGCCAAAGAATCCCAGCTCCTCGCCGATCACCGAAAAGATAAAGTCGGTGGACCGAATGCGCAGAAAGCGGAGCTGACTCTGGGTTCCACTGCAAAAGCCCAGTCCTTGGGCTCCGCCCGACCCGATCGCGATGCGCGCTTGGGTAACGTTGTAGCCGGACCCCAGCGGGTCCATCTCCGGATTGAGAAAGGTCTGGATGCGCTCCTGCTGGTACGGCTGCAGGGTCGTAAAGATAGGATAAGCGGCGACCAAAAGCACCGCCGCGGCGATCATCACGTCGCGGGGGCGCATGCCGGCGGCGAGCGCCATCACCCCCCATGTCAGAGCGAGGATGATGCTCGTGCCCAGGTCGGGCTGCAGGTAGACGAGCGCGATGGGCAGGGCGACAAAAGCAAAGGAGGCGGCGAGATATCGCCATTGGCTCATCTGCTCCTCGTGGTCGGACATGAATTTGGCGACGACGAGGACGAGGAGGAGCTTGCTCAACTCGGAGGGCTGGAACCGGAAAAAGGGGAGGTCGACCCAGCGCTGCGCGCCGTGCGTAATGACGCCGATGGCTGAGACGATGCCGAGCAACCCGACGGTCACAATCCAGATGGGCCAGCGGAGCGCGGCGTAGAGTCGATAATCGACGAAGGTGAGGATGAACATGCTCGCCACGCCGCCGGTCAGGTACAAGAGCTGCTTGATCGCTGTGCTTTGCCAATCCAGAGGCTGTGCGTCGATGCAGGCCGTCGCACTGTAGATCATCAGGATTCCGATGACCGAGAGGAGAACGGTCGCGCCGAAGAGCCAGAGATCAAAATGCTTAAAGAACTGACGGTCCGTGCGTTCCATAGGTGCCGCTTAACGCGTCTTGCGTGACCTCTTGCGGATCGCTGGAGTCGAGGCGGGAGCCTCGTGCGCAACGCTCGGCGGGCGCAGGACGGGGATATCGGCCACGAGGCGAGTTCCTTCCGGGCCGCGGGAGAGAGTAAAGGCCACGTGAGCGCGATCGATGCTGATATGTCTGGATATCACGCCGATGATTTCGTCCTTCAACAATTCGAGTTCGCCCGGCGAAAGGGAAGCGCGGTCGTGGGCCAACACCAATTGTAGGCGCTCCTTGGCCACCATAGCGCTCGAAGGTGAACGGCCGAATAACCGCTCCATCAAGTTCATTCTGCCCCCTGGATCAGCAATCTGCGCTGGCGCACCCCTCTCCTGAAATCGACCGCGCGCGGACGGTTAGCGTCCGAGCAAACGCGCAATCCGGTCGAGCAGACTCGTCGTGCCGTCAAAGCTCTGAAACGGAATCTGTTCGCCGAGCAGGCGCCGGGCGATGCGCATATAAGCCGCGCTCGCCCCGCCCTTTTCCTGAAGGGCGACGGGTGAACCGCGGTTCGTTGAGACCACGATCGCTTCGTCCTCCGGAACGATGCCGATCAGGTCGATGGCCAGAACTTCTAATACATCCGGCGTATCGAGCATATCCCCGTGGCGGATCATCAGAGGCCGCAGCCGGTTGATGATGAGCCGCGGGGTCGGCTTTTGCGCCGATTCAATCAGGCCGATGATGCGATCGGCATCGCGGACAGCCGAAACCTCGGGCGTGGTCACGATGATGGCTTCGTGCGCGGGCGCGAGTGCGTTCCTAAAGCCGTGTTCGATCCCCGCCGGGGAATCGATCAGAATGAAATCAAAATCATTCTGGAGCGCGCTGCAGAGCTGGACCATCTGCATTTCGTTGACGGCGGTCTTGTCGCGCGATTGCGCCGCGGGAAGCAGCTGCAGGTCCGGCACGCGCTGGTCGCGGATGAGGGCCTGGTTCAGCCGGGCCCGTCCTTCCACCACGTCGACGAGATCGTACGCAATGCGGTTCTCCAGGCCGAGAACCACGTCGAGATTGCGCAGGCCGATATCCGCATCCAGGCAAGCCACGCGATGACCGCAGCGCGCCAAAGCGATGGCGAGGTTGGCGGTGGTCGTCGTCTTGCCCACGCCGCCCTTGCCAGAGGTGATGGTAATTACTCGTGCCGGCATTCTAACCCCACATCCAAGTCAAGTTTCAGGCAAGTCCAAGGTTGCCTAGAGACTCACCCGAACCTGAAACCCCGGAGCAGAGCGATGGTCCCGCGTTTCCTGCCCCGCTCCTTTTAGCAGGGGCCGCGGGATGAGACTGGGAACTCATTGGCCACTGGCCATTGGCTCATTCATCACGGCACTCCCCACGGCTCGACGACGATCTGTCCACTCCGAATGCGTGCGATTTCGGCTGGCCACGGATGCCAGCGTTTTTCATCCGGCGCGCGGGCCACCTGCTTGCCAATCCGTACCTGCGTCGGCGCAAGGATCAAAGCCCCCACGACGGCATTGTCGTCCCCGGCCGAGCCAGCGTGGACGACGCCTCGCAATTTGCCGAGCACGATCACGTCCCCTTCCGCAATCACCTCGGCCGCGGGGTTCACATCCCCAAAGACGACAATCGTGCCGGCGTAGTGAATGACCTGACCCGAGCGCACCGTCCGCCGGATGAGGAGAGCCTGGGAGGCCTGCAAGGGATTCTCGCGATCGACCGGTGCGGCGATAGCGGGCGCGGTGATCCCGGCTTGTGCCTTGGCGAATCTGGGCTTGAAATCGGGCAGCTCCCCTGCTGGCACAGGCTTGGTCGCATACCGGATGGAAGCCCCCGCGCTTTTTAGCGGGGCCGGAGACTCGGCGCTGGTTGGCGGAGGAGCAGACCCCGCGCGCGCGGGACGCGTCGGCTTGGGTGCCCCAACAGGCCGCCCCGGCGAGGCCGGCGGCTTGGCGATAGGGGTGCGGGCATCGAACCCGAGTGCTTCGGGAGGCGGCGGCATGGGCGGCGGCGGTGGAGTCACGGACCGGGTCTGGATCGAAGCGGGTAGCTTGGAGCTGACCACCTGGCCGATCACCGAACTCAGACTCATGGCGTGCCGGGCAAGTAGACGCGACACCTCTTCCAGTTCTCGAGAGCCGACGGATCGATTGCCGGTTTCCAAATGCACCCGGGCGCCGCGCCAGGTTGCATCGGCGTCGCGGCGGTCGAGCTGGACAGCCAGTTCGCCGACCAACTCCTTCCAGGGGCCATCGCCGAGCGTAATGCACAGTCCTTCTCGCGTCCCGCGGAAGGAAATCGAGACCCGTTGGGTATCGGGAGAGATCCGCATGCGCTCTTGGGCCAGGACGACCTTCAGGCGCTCTTTGGCCACAGGTCTACTGGCGGGCGGGTGCTCGAACCACCGGGCTAGGAAACTCATGCTGTCCTCTCTAGACTCTCGAGCTACCGCCGCAACAGCTTCGCGAAACGATCCACAAAGCGGGGTGACTCGTCGAGTGGCGGGATGGGGACTCGTTCGCCTAACAAGCGCTGGGCCAGACGCACGAACGCCTTGCCCGAGCTCGTCCGACCGTCGAAGGCCACTGGCATGCCGTTATTCGTGGCGCTGATGATCGCTTCGTCTTCCGGGACGATGCCGATCAGATCGATCGCGAGGATCTCCAAGACATCCGGGGTGTCGAGCATATCTCCCCGTTTCACCATGGAGGGACGCAAGCGGTTGAGGATGAGCTGAGGTGGCGCCTTTTCGGCGGCTTGCAGCAGGCCGATAATGCGGTCGGCATCGCGGACGGCGGACATTTCAGGAGTCGTGACGATCAAGACCTGGTCGGCGGGAGCGATGGCGTTCTTGAATCCCTGCTCGATCCCCGCGGGCGAATCGATCAGGATAAAATCTGTCTGCTGACGCAAGTCATCGCACAAGCGCATCATTTGTTTTTCGTTCACGGCATTCTTGTCTCGCGTCTGCGCGGCCGGAAGGAGTTGCAGTTCGGGCAAGCGCTTGTCGCGCACAAGGGCCTGGCGGAGACGGGCCCGTCCCTCCACGACATCCACCAGATCATACACGATCCGATTTTCCAGCCCTAGGACCACGTCCAGGTTCCGCAGCCCGATATCCGCGTCCACACAGGCGACGTGATACCCGCGGCGGGCAAGGGCAACGCCGAGATTGGCGGTGGTCGTGGTCTTGCCGACGCCGCCCTTGCCGGAGGTGATGGTGATCACTCGTGCCGACATCTTTAGCTCCGCATAGAGTTTTTCGTCTCGCGCATGTTCGCCGGCGAGAGCTGGCCCACGTGCGCTAGATTCTGCCGCCGTTCCAGGGCTCGAGGACGATTTGGTTGCCGCGTACACGGGCAATTTCGGCCGGAGACGTGTGCTGCGTCCTTTGGTCCGGCGCACGTGCGATATGTGTGCCGATGCGCAGCTGGGTGGGGGCAAGCGTCAGCGCGCTCACCGTGGCGCTGTTGTTCCCGGCCGCGCCCGCATGGACGAGACCGCGCAGACGTCCCCACACGAAAACATCTCCCTCGGCAATGACCACCGCTCCTGGATGAACATCCCCGAGGATGACGATCGTCCCCTTGTGCTTGAGCGTCTGCCCCGAGCGAACGCTGCGGCGAAAGATCAGCGCGGGGGAACTGTCGTTCTTGCTTTCAGAATCGTCGAATGACACGGGAGGAGTCACGTTGCGCGGATGCTCCATAGGTAAATACTCTGGAGGTGGAGGCAGCGCGGTCGTCTTCGTTTCTTTGTCCGCGCCGGGACCGGGCACTTGATCCTCTGGAGTCGCTCCCGCGGCCGCAGAAGGGTCCGCCGCCGGCGTCGGCTCGGCCGGCGGTGAAGAGCCCGGAGTGTGTTCCACTCCAGCAGCAGACCCGGATTCTGCACTGGATTTTGTCGCGGACGCCGTGGAATCCGCCGCCGCTCCTTCGGTCGCCGCCGCGGGCGCTCCTTCGGACGGTGCCGCTGCCGGTCCTTCGGTTGCTGCCGCAGACGGTGCTTCGGACGCTGCCGCCGCAGGCGATGCTTCGGACGCTGCCGCTTGCGGTGCTGCGGATGGCACGGCTTGCCCTTCCGCGCTTGCCTGCATTTTCGCTAGCACATTCTGTGCTTCTGGGTCGTCCAACACGGTGCTCAACGTCATCTGACGCTCCGCGAGCATGCCAATCAGTTCTTCCAGTTCGGAAACGCCAATCGCCCGATTGCCGGTTTCAAGCAAAACGCGCGCGCCGCGGAAAAAAGACTGCACGCCCGGGCGATCAAGCTGCACGGCCAATTCCTTCAGCAAATCCTGCCACGCGCCTTCGCCCAACGAGATGTGCAGGCCTTCGCGTGTGCCTTTGAACGAAATGCACGAATTCAATGGGTTCGCAAGAGCCTCTCCCAGAATTTCCTCCATTCTGTTGAGAGCAGAGCAGACAACCTACTGCGTCGGAACGAACTGAATCGTAAAGCGCTGGTTCGGCGCGAGGTCCACCGCAAAGGGGTCCGAATCCCCTGGCGAGACGGTGTAAAGACACCAGCGCGAGGCCTCTTTCCAATTGAGATTGTTGAAGCTAAAGGCCCCGTTGCCGTCGGTATTCGCCATCTTGACCGTATTGCCGTCACACTTGTCAGCTGCCACGCGCGCGCCCGAGACGCCGCGGCCGTTCGAATCGATCACCGTTCCAAAAATGCCCGGCTGTTCCTCGATCCAGCTATCCACGCCGACGAGGCGCCCCACGTATTTCCGAGCGGGCCCGGAGGGCGGATTGGCGGGCGTGGTCGCGCCCGGTTGAAGCGTTGAGCCGATCGACGGCCCGGGATTGACATGGGCATCGGTGGGCAGATTGAAATACGCTTTCAGAATATCCGTGGCGGCCGGCGCGGCTACGACAGACCCTTCGCCGCCTCCATACACAAACACCGTCACGACGATCTGCGGATTTTCGTAGGGTGCAAAGGCGGTGAACCACGCATGCGTCGGCAAGTTCCCGTTGATCTTGGGTCCGTAATATTCGGCCGTCCCGGTCTTGGCCGCCACCGCGATATCGGCCAGGTTCGCTTTGGTCGAGGTGCCGCTCGTGACCGAGCTGCGCATCCCCTCGCGCACGAGGGCAAGGACCTGCGGATCAATGGGCAGCTTGCGGATCACCTGCGGCTCGATAGTCCGCACCGTATGACCATCGGCGTCCGTCACCGCATAGACGAGCTGCGGCTTGTACAAAGTGCCGCCATTCGCGACCACCTCGGTATAATCCGCGACCTGGAGCGGTGTGGCGAGCACATAGCCTTGCCCGATCGCCATGTTGTAGGAATCGCCCAGGGTCCACACCTCGCCAATCGTCTTGCGTTTCCAGGTCGGGTCCGGGATCAGGCCTTTGGCCTCCCCCGGCAAATCGATATGGGTGAGGTCGCCCAAGCCGAACAGGCGTGCATAGGCGGCGAGACGGTCTTCGCCGAGGGGGTTTTCAAAGTCCTTGTAACCGCCGACGAGCTTGTAGAAAAAGACGTCGGAGGAGACCCGCAGGGCATCCCGGATCGTGAGCGAACCAAAGCCCGGCTTGTACCAATCGTAAAAGGGCTGCGCCAGAGCGAGATCGCCGGGATAGTATTGGTTCTCGAGCCACATAATGCCGGGCGTCGTGATGCGTGTGTTCACGTCGATCACATGTTCTTGCAGTCCCGCGCTCGCGTCAATCAGTTTAAAGGTAGACCCGGGCGGATACTGGCCCGTGATGGCGTGGTTGATGAGCGGATGCAGCGGGTCCTGGGCCAGCTTGAGGTAATCGTCCGTCGAAATTCCGGTCGCGAAAAGATTGTCGTCGTAGCTCGGGATATCGACCATCGCTCGGATCTGCCCGTTGCGGGGGTCAATCGCGATCGCGACCGCCTCCTGGGTCGCCTTGGCATCCCGCATGGTCTTTTCCAATGCCGCTTCGGCTGCCTTTTGGAGCTCGCTGTCGATATTCAGGACAAGATTGTGTCCGGGGGTTGACGGTTCTTCGCCGAGGTTGGCGACCTCGCGCCCCGCGACGTCCACTTCGATATACCGACGTCCCTTGGTGCCATGGAGGTCGGGCTCAAAGGTATACTCGAGACCGGCGATCCCGACCTCGTCACTCCCCGCATAGCCCTGGTCCAAATAACTGGAGAGGTCCTCCGCCGGTATCATCCCAGTGTAGCCAAGGATATGTGAGAGCAGCGCTCCATCCACATACTGGCGTACCGGTTTCAAGTTCACCTGCACCCCGGGATAGTCCAGGTGTCGTTCTTCGAGAAAGAAGGCGACCTCGCGCGGTACGTTCGTGGCGACGAGAGCGGGCGCGTACGGGTCGCGGCGGCCCTGTGCGACGATCTCGCGCAGACCCAATTTGCGTTGGGGCGGAGTCACCGAGCGATCGATATCGGGCGGGTAACGCCCGACGGGATCCGTGCTCGTATTTTCGATGACCGTATCGATGGGCACGTTGAGCAGCGAAGAGAGGTCGCGAAAAATCCGCTCCTGCTGGTCATCCGGCAAGTCGGCAGGGACGATAGAAACGCTGAAGGAAGGAATGTTGCGGACGAGAATGCGTCCGACACGATCGTAGATGATGCCGCGCAGGGCATCCGTTTGAACCAGGCGAAAACGGTTTTGGTTCGCCTCGTCGCGGTAATAGCCGCCCTGCACAATTTGGATGCGTCCCAATTGCAGTGCAAGGACGGCAAAAGCGACGAGGACCGCGGTCCGCAGGAGGCGAAAATGGCCGCGCGGTTTTTCCTCTTCTTCGTCGACGATTTCCTGGGCGTACGAGTACTCGTTCTCTGGAGTAGACACCAAACCTCTCGGGTGGGAAGTCAGGTCGCCAGCCGACGGCGCGCTCAAACTGGGCCTCTGGGCAAGGCGCCCGGACACGCCGAGTTCCTCGTAGTGCAAATGCTGCGGCCCGTCGCGAGACCCGAAAATTATACTTGAAATATCAGAAAAGGCAAAGAATGACTATCGGGAAAACGCAAGAACTCGGAGGGGAGAGAACCGTCGGGTGATGCGCCGTCTATAGCGGCTCTACCATTCCACCTGCGGATGCAGAAAGCGGTGCAGTCTCTGCAGCGGGAAATAGACCAGCGGCAGCACAAACGTGTTGATGAGCGCTGTCGGGAGCGTGATCCACACCACGTAATCTTCCCAATTGATCTGCCAGCCCAGCGTGCTCAGGATGCCGAGGATGATGAGATTGTAGACCAGGGTTGCCAACAGCATCGCGGCGGGGGGAAGGAGCAGATTGCTCCGAAAGATATTCGTCTGGGCCAGGCTTAAAAGGAGGCCGACTCCGGTGAGTGCCAGCGTCTGCGTCCCGAAAGGCAATCCGGAGGCGAGGTCCAGAAAAAGCCCGCCGACGAAACCCCAAACTGCCGCTTCCCCCGGATTGCTCAGCAGTCCCCACGCCACGACGATCAGCAGCGCCAGGTCCGGCCTGAGACCGGCGATGGAGACCATCGGCAGCACGGCCGTCTGGATAATGCTCACGATGGCGAAAGCAGGTACAAGTAACCAGAGAGTCATGGGTTAATCGTTGGGTAGTTGGATCGTTGCCTAGTTCCACAGTTGCTTGGTTTCATAGTTTCGTGGTTAGCTCTCGCGCCACTAACAGCGTCAGGCTCTCCCAACGTGGCCACTGCAAAACTACGAGACTGAACAACTATTTAACTGCCGTGGGCGTCTTCGTCGGCGTGGGAGCGGCCGTCGGGGTCTCCGTCGGCTCGCTCGTGATATCGGAGGGCGTAAACCTTTTCATGATGAGTACGAATTCCAGACGAGCAAAATCGACCGTCGGTTTGATGGTCGCTTCCTGAAAGAGCTCGTTATCGCGTTTGTGAACGTCGATCACTTGGCCGATCACAATTCGCTTGGGGAAATTCCCTCCCAACCCGGACGTGAGGATCGTGTCTCCCACCTTGATCGCATCACCCTGCGGGACGTATTTCATGAGCAGGTTGTTGTCGGTCAGGTTCGTGCTCGGGCCGCCCTGGATGACGCCCGTGGCCCGCGTCGATTGAACGACGGCGTTGACCGAGCTGGACGCGTCGACGATCAAAAGGACTTTGGACCAATGCGTGCCGACCGTCCAGATCCGGCCGGCCAGCCCCTGTGGTGTCACTACCGGCATACCGGCGATCACTCCTTCCGCGCTCCCCTGGTCCACGATGATGGACCGGACGAGATTGGAAGGGTCGTACCCGATAATGCGCGCGAGGTCGGGGTTGCGTCCGAGAACGGTTGCCCCCACGAGATCAAAATCAGGGTTCGCCTGCGCGTAAGAGAGCTGCTGGCGCAGCGTACTGTTCTCGAGTTCGAGCTCTTGCACGCGGATGTGATCCAGCTTGCCCGCGTCCACCTGGGCTTGCAGGTCGGCGATCTGCGCGCGGAGCGCATTCACGTCGGCAAAACTGCCAAAGGCGCCCCGCGCGGTACCTTGAGCATCCGTGGTGCCGACCAGAAAAGGCTCCATGAAAGTGAACGCAAGATTTTCGAGGGGTTGCAGTTGCCCGAATTCGTGAAGGGCTAACGCGGCTAGAGCGATGAGAATGAGGATGACGAGCAGAGTGAAACGATCGCGGCTTGGGTACATATCGGCCCCGGCTTTGGATTACCGGTGCTGCCCGTGTGAATTCGAGACGACGCGATGGAGCGTCGAGAGCTCCTCGAGGACGTGGCCGGCGCCGCGCACCACACAGGTCAGGGGGTCTTCGGCGACGTAGCAGTGCATTTTGCTTTCCTGTGACAGCCGCCCCGCGACGCCGCCCAGGAGCGCCCCGCCGCCTGCCAGCGCGATGCCGTGGACCATCAGGTCGGAGACCAGCTCGGGCGGCGTCTCGTCGATCGTGGTCTTGAGCGCGTCGACAATTTGATTGACAGGGTTCGCGAGCGCCTCGCGAATCTCGATGCTCGAGACCTCGATCGCCATGGGCATGCCCGTGATCAGATCGCGGCCGCGCAGGACAATCGTCTTTTCCTCGACCAGAGGAAAGGCGGAACCGATCGCGATCTTGATATTCTCCGCCATGCGTTCGCCGATGAGGATGTTGTACTTTTCACGCGCGTAGCGGATGATCTCCTCGTCCATTTCATCGCCCGCGACGCGGATCGAGCGGCTGACGACAATGCCGCCCAGCGAAAAGACCGCCATTTCCGTCGTGCCCCCGCCGATATCCACAATCATGCTGCCGATGGATTCGGTGATCGGAAGCCCGGCCCCGATCGCCGCGGCCATAGGCTCTTCGACAAGAAAAACCTCACGCGCCCCGGCATTCATGGCGGCATCGTGCACGGCGCGTTTTTCCACCTCGGTCACGCCGCTCGGAATCCCGATGACGATGCGCGGCCGGTGAGGGATGGGGAACATGCCCCGGTCGTGGACCTTGCCGATAAAGTACTCGAGCATCTTTTCGGTGACGTCAAAGTCGGAAATGACCCCATCGCGCAGAGGACGGATGGCGATAATGTCCGCGGGGGTGCGGCCAACCATCTGTTTGGCTTCCGACCCGATGGCAAGGACTCGCTTGCTTCTCTTTTCGACGGCGACGACCGAGGGCTCATTGATGACGATACCGCGTCCGCGGACGAGAACGAGGGTATTGGCGGTCCCGAGGTCAATTCCAATATCGCTGGAGAAGAGTCCGAACAGCGAGTTGAGGGGGCTAAACACAGATCAAGGGCTCCCGAGTTGGACGAATCCAAAAAAGGAAATAGGCATGCCATAACGCCACGGAGCGACGCACCGCCGTGGGACTACCCTGCCATTTTATACCATAACCCCCGTAAACGCAAAAAAAGTGGGGCGCTGGGCGCCCCACCTGATCGGCCGAAACCCGCTATTTCTTTTCTTCTTTCTTCGCTTCGCCGCCCGCAGGGGCCTCCGCTCCTTCGGGAACTTCCTCTTCCTTCTTGCCCTTGCCGATGACTTCGACCTCGGCGGCGGCCGCCGGAACCGCTTCCGTGATCACTTCTTCCTTCACGGGCACCACCTTGGCGACCATTTCGTCGCGCGGCGTGAGGATTTCGATATTTTCTCCCACCTTGAGGTCGCTGACGAAAAGGCTCTGGTTCAAGTCGTTCAAGGACGAGACGTCGACTTCAATCACCGTGATCAACTCGTTGGCGAGCGCGCGAATCTGAACGGCGTCGATCCCGTGGATCAACAGACCTTCGCCCCGGCTCACCGCAGGAGACGTGCCGACGAGAGACAAGGGGACCTCGGTCGTGATCTTTTCGGTCATGGAGACTTCTTGCAGGTCCACATGCACGATACGCCAGGTGATCGGATTGCGCTGCACCTCACGCGCGAGCACGAGGCGCGGGGCACCCGAATCCAGCGTCAGGCGGATCAAACGGTTGTGTCCTGCCTTGGCGATGACGAGCTTGAGAGTTTTTTCGTCGATTTTCAAAGGAATCGGAGATTCAAGATGCGTCCCGTACAGGATCGCCGGAACGGAACCGGCGCGGCGCAGGGCGCTCACTTGCTTGCCGATGACCGTGCGAGGCTCGGCGGTGAGGACAATTTCATCAGGCATTTTTCAGAACCGACCTTCCTATGGATAGAGTGCTTGCCGGGGATGTAGCGTTTGGACAACACCGCACATTGTAACGATAAAGGGCGAATTAGTCAAATCAAAAAACCTGTGTTACACTCCCGCTCGTGCATCCCTCGGCATCGAACAATCACGGGCGCGAGGGCCAAGCCTCGCACTCACTCGCTCGCTCCGCCGTCCTCCTTTATTGGCTCGCCCTCCTCGCCTCGGCTTGCGCGCCCATCCCCAAGCGGGTGGTCCTCGTGGTGGACGGCCAGCGCCGCGTCGTGGATACAGAGGCCGTCACGGTGGACCAAGTCCTGCAGGAGCAGCAAGTTGTCCTCGGCGACAATGACCGCGTCGATCCTCCCCTCTATGCCGAATTGGCCCGCAGCCAGACGGTCACCGTCACCCGGGTGCAGGTCAAAACTGAAAAGGTTCAGCAAGCCATCCCCTTTGAGCGTACGTTGATCCGGGATGAATCCTACCCCGAGGGCCGCATGCGCGTGGTGCAATTAGGCGAGAACGGGACGATCCAAATCGTGTACACGATCACGATTGAAAACGGCCAGCAAGTGTCGCGCCGCGAAACCGGCCGCCAGATTGTCCTTCAGCCCAAGGACGAGATTCTCGCGATCGGGACGCAGGGGAGCCTGCCGAGCATTCCCGTCGCCGGGATGGTGACGTACCTCGCCAATGAAAATGCATGGGTGATGCGCAATGACAGCAGCGACAAGCGTCCCCTTACCACGACGGGCGATCTCGACGGACGCGTTTTTTCGCTTTCCGCGGACGGCCGGTACCTCCTCTATTCCCGTGCGGGCGCTGAGAACTCGACGGTGCTCAATAGCGTTTGGCTCGTGGATACGCTCGTCAACGACCCGCCGCGCCAGCTGCCGCTGAAGGATGTGCTGTATGCCGAGTTGTCCGGCGACGCGCGGACGGTTCTGTATTCGACCGGCGAGAAGACGGCCGCGGCGCCCGGGTGGAAGGCAAACAATGATCTCTGGAAGGCGACTCTCGTGCTCGCCAATCCCGGCTCCGGCCAGGGTACCGCCGAGCTGTTGGAAGCGAAACGGCTGTGGGATGCCAGTCAGCCCGCGCCGTATAGTTGGTGGGGGCCGCACCTGGAGCTCTCCCCGGATGGCCGGGCCATAGCCTACGCCCTGACAAATGAAATCGGATTTTCCGAGATTTCCGCTTCTTCCCTCGTGAATCTGCCTTTGCCCCGGGCCGCCTTCAAGTATTTCGCCCCCTTTTTGGCGCCAGGGGACTGGGTTTGGGAACCGCCGGTGTCCTGGTCGCCGGATAGTCGCTTTGTCGTCACCGTCGTCCACGCCGCGGTCGACCCGCCGAATGTCGCGAACGATAATCCGCTTTTTCAAGTGTGGGCATTTGCGCGGGACGGTACGGTCGCGGCGCCGCTCGCCCGACAGGCAGGGATGTGGGCTGCGCCCGTCTGGTCGCCTGTCGACGCCAAAGGCGAAAGCAACATCGCGTATGGTGTTGCCCTTTCGCCGAGCGACAGCGAGCACAGTCTGTATGCCCTGTACGTGATGAACCGCGACGGCGGGAACAAGCGTCAGATTTTCCCCGAGGGCGGCGAGGCAGGCCTGCCTCTTGTCCAGGTCGCCTGGTCGCCGGATGCAAGCCAGCTCATCGTCGTGCGGGACGGAGACTTGTGGCTCTATGATATGGCGAGCATGGGCTGGTCTCAACTGACGGCGACAGGGGATGCGTCGCTGCCACACTGGGTGAAGAGTCAATTGATCAATGAGCCAATCGGCCAATGAGCCAGTGAGCCAATGAAACGCCTTCGCGCGCTCTTTGTTCTCTCCATATGCTTGCTCGTCTTGGCCGTCGTCGGGGTGGTCGGTTTTTCCGACGTCCGGGATGAGCAGGAGCAGACGCGCGGCGTGACCTACGCGGCTGGCGAGCCGAGGCGCCCGCCCGCGGCGCTCGGATTGAATGCGGCGCTCGAGCAGTACTCGGATGCCGATCTCGACCGCGCCCTCCAGATGATTCACGATAGCGGCTCTCAGTGGGTCCGCCAGCATTTTTATTGGAACGATATCGAGCCACAGCCGGGAGTTTTCCGGTGGGACACGGCGGACCGCATCGTGGCGCGCGTGAGTGCGCACGGCTTGCACCTGCTCGCCGTCCTCGACACCTCTCCTGCTTGGGCGCGCGCCCCCGGCGATCAGGATGTGACGACGGCCCCTCCTGCGCATGTGGAGGATTACGCTCGTTTCGTTTCCGAGTTCGTCAGGCGTTACGGAGAACAGATCCAGTACGTGCAGATTTGGGACAATCCGAATATCCACCCGTTCTGGGGCAAGCGGGTGGCGAATCCCCTGGAATACACGGCCCTCTTGCGGGCGGCGGCTGTGGCCGCGCGGTCGGCGGATCCGAACATTCGGATCGTTTCGGCAGGGCTCGCGCCGAACGGGGAAAAGATTCGGGGCCATCCCGATTACTCGGACATCCTTTTCCTACGCGAGATGTACGATGCCGGGGCCCGCGACTATTTTGACGTTCTGGGCGCAAAACCGTATGGGATGTGGAGCGGGCCGGAGGACCGGCGTGTCTCGCCGGACGTTTTCAATTTCTCGCGTGTCCTGTTGCTGCGCGACGAGATGCTGGCGCACGGGGATGCGGCGAAACCCGTCTGGGCAGTGGAGTTCGGCTGGAACGCCTTGCCGGCCGGTTGGGAGGGCGCGGCATCTCCCTGGGGCACCGACACGGAGCAGGTACAGAGCGATCGGCTCGCGGGCGCCATCCGGCGGGCTAAAAGCGAATGGCCGTGGATGACAGTCCTGCTTGCACAGGATTTCCAACCGAACGCTCCGGCCGGCGACCCGCTGTGGGGTTTTGCTTTCGTAGACCGCAATTGGCAGCCTCGCCTCTTCTACCGGACGCTGGCGAGCGCAAGCCACGAGCCCGTGCAGCCCGCGACCTTTGATTTTGTGCGCTGGTACATGACGCTCGGCGCGCTGGCGCTGGTTGCGCTCGGAGCCGTCTGGCGTGGAACGGTCGCGGCATTTGAGATTCCGTGGGGCGCTGCCTGGGAGGCCCTTGAGACCCTTTTTGCCAGGCTGCCCGACCGAGCGCAATTTGCGTTCCTCGCGCTTGGCGTCATTGCTTTTTACTACTCGCCGAACACGGCGCTCAATCTCGCGCTCCTCGTCCCCATCTTTTTGCTCTCCGCCCTGCGGCTGGATTATGCGCTGGCGATCACCATATTCACAATTCCGTTCTATCTCTTGCCCAAGAATCTCGTCGGGACGATGCAGTTTTCGCTCGTCGAGATTCTGACGCTTGTGTCGGTCGCCGCGTGGGCGCTTCGCACGGGCATGCGCTGGGAAGCAAGAGACAGTAGGCACCCCGCAAAAAACGCGGGGTCTCCGCTTCGCTCCGAGAAAGCAGAAGGCGGAAGGCAGCGGGCAGAAGGCAGTGAGCGGTTCCGAGGACACGCCGGGCCATGGGAATGGGCACAATCCGCAATCGCCCCGATCCATGAGATGGCGGCCAATCTCAAATCTGTCGACTGGGCGGTGGTGTTTTTCGTCCTCGTCGGAGCGATGTCGGTCAAGTTCGCGGCGAACTTTGGGGTCGCGAATCGCGAGTGGCGCGTGATTGTGATCGAGCCCGCGCTCCTGTATGCGCTCGTGCGCGGAGGGGGATTGAATGCGCGTGGGCTGCGTAGCCTCGTGGACGCTCTGATCCTTTCGGGCGTCGCGGTTGCGTGCATCGGGCTTTACCAGTATTTTCTGACCGACTATGTTATCGTGGGCGAAGGGGTGCGGAGGGTGCTGGCCGTGTATGGCTCGCCGAACAACCTCGCGCTCTATTTCGATCGGACGCTGCCTCTCGCGATCGCGCTCGCCCTCCCGTTGGGAGTACGGATGAGCAGGCGGCGGCGTGTGCTCTACACGCTCGCCGCGCTCCCGATGGGCATCTGCCTGTACCTTACCTGGTCGCGCGGGGCGTGGCTGCTGGGACTACCTGCCGGCCTCTTGGTCATTGCCCTCTTGAGTGGTCGCCGCGTGCGGCTGGCGGTTGCCGCGCTTATCGTCGTCGCGATCATCGTGCTCGTCCCCTTTCTCCGCACGGAGCGAGGTCAGTCGCTTTTTCAGCAGGGCACAGGGACGGGCTTCTTCCGGGTGAGCGTTTGGAAATCGGGGCTCGCGATGATTCGCGATTATCCGCTGACGGGCGTGGGACTGGACAACTTTCTGTACAAGTACCCGGAGTATATGCAGCCGGACGCATGGCGGGAGCCCAACCTTTCTCACCCGCACAACATCATTCTCGACTTTTGGGTCCGCCTGGGGATTCTGGGGTTGGTCGCCCTCGTCTGGATCGTGGGAGAGTTTTACCGGCGCGGCCTGCGTGTCTTTTCGTCGCACCGCGACGATCCGGGCCGTTCCTATGCACGGGCCCTCGCCGTTGGATTGATGGCAAGCATGACGGCGGCGCTCGCGCATGGGATGATCGACGCGGCCTATTTCTATGTCGACCTTGCTTTTGTGTTCATGCTCGAGCTGGCCCTCGTCGTGAATCTCGATCGGGCGGACGCCGCAAGTGGAGGCTTACAGGTTCCGGCTTCAGGGTTCGAGGAAGTTGATCTTTGAGCTTGGAACCTTGAACCCTCCATAGAGTCTGCCAATCGTCTTCCACACGAGGGCCGGCTGCTCGCAGGCGAGACAAGAGATGTGGCTGCAGGCGTCGTGGCCAAGCCGCCAGGTTCGTGATCCCCGCTTTCACCCCTAACTGATCCGCCCCCTCCATATAGCCCGCGTCGTCTGCGGGCACGTCGAACCCCTGTATCCAAAAATGCGAGTC
This sequence comes from Chloroflexota bacterium, assembly GCA_023380675.1. Next base: position 5,053 of record JAMCRS010000438.1, on the reverse strand, counting down.
AATGTTGTGTGCGCGCGTCAGGCGGACGATCTTGTCTACATTTGCCCCGCTAAAGCTGGTCCACCGGTCCCGAGTCACCGGAGTCGGATTAGATTTGGCGAAAGGAGGGATCGGTGGCGAGGTTATCCAGGCCGTGCATCTGGGCGATATCGCTCCACGCGGGGCCCAGATCGGGAATGACCTATTCAGGATAGATACACAGCGCATTGTGGGCGCCCTGACGGTGGGCATAGCCAATCGCATCGGTCAAAAAGTCGAACACTGTCCAGGCACGAAAGGCCTGAACGCCGGCGTCGGTGCATTCTGATGGCATAGCCTCGCCGTGCTGCTGCCGGTAGAGGTCGCGGCAGAGATCGCAGCAACAGGACCATCGTTCCGGCTCGCCGTGCCAGACGCCGACGTAAAGGTGGGGCTCATCCCAAAAGACCATATCCGGGCGCAGTTCAAGCGCGGCATCTACCCACCTGTGGATGAACTCGCGGAAGGAGGGTTGGTTGAGGCACGCGGCGGGGATATGGCGTCCCTCGGCATCACGCTGGCAGAAATCCGGGTTGCGGGCGACCCAGAGGCTGTACCGCCTCGCCGCCGAAGATGTGACCCACTCCCCACGGGTCGACCCATGCTTCCAAGCCCGCGCGATGGGTCACCTCGAAAATCTCTTGCATTGTGCGGTGATAGTACATCCAGTGGTTCTCGCTAAACGTGTGGACCATATAGGTGCAGCCGTGCTCGGCGATATCGTTGATGTCCTCGACGAGGTGCTTGGGCATGCGATTCCCAAAGTAGGCGATCCCGGTCTCCATGAGCAAGGTCCCCGCAAAAAAAATCCGCGCGGGTAGATTCTACATCACGCGGAGGATAAAAACAACACGATCACAGCAAGGGACTCAAATGCCTTGCAGCAGCCCTGACATGTCAACCAAATAACCTGCCGGTTGGGTCCTTAAACTCACCTTTTCAAAAGAGATCGCCATCAGCAATCGAATACGAACCAGCAGATGTCGTTTCGCAACCGCTGATCGTCCAGGACAAGATCGCGAATCGCCTCGGGGAGCTGGTCGCGCTGCCACCGGCACTCGAGTCGCCCCGCGCTCTCGCCCTCTCCCTCCGGCGCAGCCGCGCGCGCGGCCTTGATCGCATAGGCGGCCGCACCGAGTTCGTGCGCGGCGACGTGCGCGGCCACCGCCGCCTGACCGGCAGCATACGCGGCATGGCGCGCCGCTCCGCTCAGATCCCTGGCCGCCGCCATCGCATGCCCGCCCGCCGCGCGGGGCTGGGACATCGTGATCTCGCCGCGCGCCCAAGCGCGCGCCAATTTGATAGCTCGACGCGGCCGGTCGTCATTGGGTTGCATTTCCTCGAATGGGCGCAACACATGCTGTGCGCAATCGGCTGCCCATATCGCCAGCAGCTGATGATCGGCGTCTTGGAGGGTGCCGCCGCGACGCACGGTGATGAACCTGGGGTCTCGCTTCTTTGGTAATATCATTCGTCAATTCCTACGCGTTCCTTCTGCCCAACTATTGCTCGCCCAGCAAGATTCCGCCTAATACTCCCTACAGGGATGTCAGGCGGATTCTTTTGGCCTATTTGCGTATGTCTGGAACGCGAGTATAGCCGGATGCTTTTCACTGTCAGGCTTCTGTTGGAAACCCCTACACCTGCCCAGCAACCAGCCATTTAGAGTCTGTGCTCGTCGGCAGTTGATCGAGACGCCCCGACTAACGCCTGCCTATATCCACCTTAATCTCTGCTACAAACGGTCCTGACAAAGGGGTCAACCTTACTGACAGCGCGGTTATGTGATGCTTGTGTCTACCCTCGCGAATATCCTGCCGATGCGCCATTGCCTCTAACTAGGCTCATCCATCCAGGGCGGGCTCAAGGAAAGCCGGAATCGGAGAATGCCGGCACCCACTCAGGACATTGGCCATGAACAGCCACCCGAAAGCGCTGTGGAGATGAGGGGTCTCTCTGCGCCTTGGGAATTTCCACGATGATGAGCGGAGGCCCGATAGCCAATTTGAATGCGTACGTGATGACATCCTCCACAAAGGTGATAACGCGTCCGAGCATGACGGTCGAATACCGACCAACTGGAGTCCCGTCGATTTGCGGCTCGATGAGTTCAACCGACAGGGTAGGGTAGGATACAATGTATTCGACGTCTGGAAGAGACCAGCTCCGGTGCTCACTAGCGTTTCTTCTATCAATAAAGGCAGCCGACCAGCTCTTTCTGATATCGTTAAGGTACTCGGCCAGATAGGGATGTCCTAGCCGCGTCAATTCGGACTTGCCCTTTTCAAAAGACGCATCCCTCTCAAAAACACACGCGATTGGGACGCCAAGACGCTTGGTCACATTTTGGCTGGCTTTTATCGCGATGGTCCCGTTTACAAGTAGCTTGCTAACCTCATCTCGAAGTGGCTGGTTAATGCTCTCGCCAAGGTCAAGCGTGTCACCCTGGAAGCTGACAATTTCGCGTGCTGCGAGCTTCCTCTGATGTTCGGCCAGCAAGCCATGAATACCAAGGTCCGCGGCACGTGAGGCGTGAAGCGCATTGAGGACCGGGCTGTAGAGGGCGTCGAATTCGGCACGCGCGGAAGCGACGGTGGCTCCGCCCTCCCGTCGTGATAGCATGACGTCCCGCAGTTGGAGAATCCCGAAGAACAAGCGCGCTGTAAAAGGATGTGTGCTCCCCTCATCGGAGAACTTTTGAATCACTCCGGGCATGAATCCTCGCGTTGGCGGAAGAGAACACGCATCAGACACCTTTCTTGCAAGGGGAGTTTCGTCCTTTCCATCGGTCCGTGTCCAGGCAACTACTCTCGCCTGATGAAATGGCCATCATTATCAAAATGTGGGTTCTCATCTCTGCCAAATGCGTTAAAGAGACGGTCGATAATCCGGCGAGCGGCATCATCCAAATCGTTCAGGTCCCGTGCAGTCATGCTTATCGAGAGGAACTTTTCCTCCCAGTATCGAATCTGTTCGGACCGCTCAAGCATCACGCGCTCCTCTCGGCTCTTCCACCAGACTAGTAGCGAGTGCGCGACGTTCTGCAAATGGAGAGTCACGACTATGGGGACGTCTACTTCTCCAAGTTCGAATATGCTGCGGCCCACTTGCAGGAACTGAACCAGGAAATAGGTGATGTCATAGGGCAGCAGTTTTAGTACGGGGGGCGCTCCGTCCTGCGAAAGGTGCAACCGGGCCGCGTATTCGAGATGACCGTTCCGAAAGAGCCGTAGCGCAAAATTGGGTGGCTCATCTCGGGAAGAGTACCCATAGGCCACCTTCGCGCCGTAGATAGTCGGCTCGCTCGCAACACGTGTTACCCCGGATACAAACGCATCAATGCTTTTGGGTGTATCCGCCAGTACCGCCCTTATTTCTGGAGCGAGTGCGTCGAGCCTTTCGGCTTCGACGTACAGCGGCGTCGCCATGAGCAACATCCATGGCCGGCCGTTTGAATGCTCCGCCGTGAACCTTCTTCTTCCGTTGAGGAATTCCTCGAGGGAGGCGCTATACGACTGCATCCGGAGTATCATTTCCTGAACCTCTTGCATGTTCATATCGCTCTTCTCTCGACCATGCCGCATCCGGAATGAACGATGATTCCGGTAGGTGACCATGTGTGGCTTTAACGGGCTATTCGGTATTTCTATAACTACGGACGTCCGGCCGTTTGCCAGCGGTATATCTCGGACCCGTAGATTCGGTATTCTTCTATCGATGCAGCTCAAGCAAACGCTTTGAATCCAATGGACCTCGTCATCGCCATGCTCAATGCCGGCTACAGTAGACGGTGTGCCATCGGCGCTTGCTTCGTCCTCTTCGACGCCAATGAGGATGTAGCCTCCCATGGCGTTCGCCATCGCGGTCACGTCGGCCAGCAACTCCACCGTGTCCTTGTCGCTGTGACTAGGCAGATTGCTTTTGTATTCGAGCTGAACATGCTCTCGGACGCGACGCACATCGATGAGGTCACGGATATCGCTTTCATCAAGCACGTCAAACGGCCTTGAGAAGGTACTACTCATTTGGAATGCTCCATTCCACTTGCACGACCATGCCGATGCACGTCACAGACTAGAGTTCCCCGGGAAACGCACGCGCAAGAATGGCTTGGGCAATCCTGTCCGCGCGCTGCCGCATAATAACGCCAAGTCGGTTCATGGTCAAAAACGCGTGGGGTCTCGGCCGTGCACCGGCGGCACCGGCTGTTTCTCGTAACGCCCGCGCTGGGACGGCCGTCGCGTTCTTGGGTGCCCAGATGGCGGGGGCGAGTTTGCGCTGCGGTGCTGCGATTTCAATCGTCCAGAGGCCGTCCCATTAAATGCTGACGCCCACCCGGCGTGAATATAGCAACGCGCAACTTCATGAGAAAATGTTACCGAAACGAGATCGTGACGTCACGAGAGAATGTTACCGAAACGGAATTCGTGACGGCACGCCGGAATGTTACCCGTGCCGAGTCGGCTTGAGCTCCGCTAGCCGACGATCGATTTCCTGCTTCAGCTTGACGACATCGGGTTGGGCATGCTCGCGGCGCAGCTTGGCTTTGGCTGGTGAACTCACGTCGGGGGAGTCCACCACCCGCTGATAGGGCGTCTTGGGCGCATCGTAGATTTTCTTCACGCGACGGCCGTGATGTTCCGTCCGGAGCAGTTTCGTCAGCGGCAGGAAGTGATTGAAATACAAGCGATAGACGCGGTAGAGCGCATTGAGTTGGGCCACTTGCTTGGGCGTGTCGTAACGCCCGTAGCCCACCAACCGTCGCACCGCGGACCAATTCTTTTCTTCGACGAAGGGCGTATCGTTCTTGTGCCCCGCCCGGCCCCGGGTGAAGGTGAGGTGTTCGTCCACACAATAGCGATGGAGTTCGTCGTTAACACCTGCACTGCACCTGCGGTTTGGGCAGGTGCAAGTGTGAACTCGCTGCCATTATCCGAATCCAAGCCCAAAAGCGGAAAGGGCAGGCACACCCGTTCCTGTTTCAAGGTGGCAAAGACATGGACTTGCGCTTTGTTGGGCGTGGCCCCGAGTTCGG
>JAMCRS010000437.1:1129-5206 GCA_023380675.1 Chloroflexota bacterium | reverse complement strand
CTTGGTCAGTCAATTGGGCTGGCTGGGCTGAGGCGGACTTGGACATGGCTGCTTCCTCCTTGGCGGGATGGAAGCATTATGCCATAGTTCAGGTTCGCCTCTCTAGCTCAATCTGTGATGTACTGAGACTGTAAACGTGCCAATTGATCGTCACCAGCTGCATCTGGGTGCCGGCAAACGAGATCATCTGCCCGAACCACAACAGCCGGAAATCGCGATGCCGCAGCGCGGCCCACGGCGAAAGGCGGGCCGGCGTGGGGTCTGCCTCGCTCAAGACGAGCTCGCCTCAGGCGCATGGAATGTCCCGTCGGCGTCTCGCACCGCCGGCCGGACCGCGACGATCGCGTCGCGGTTTAGCGTACCGTAGATGTGCGGATAGAGTCGAGCCGGGTCGTCGTAGCGAACCGGCGCGCGCACCTTCGCCTTGTCGATATAGAGGTAATAGTGCGCGCCGGGGGTCGATCGGTAGTAACGGTTCGCGGTGCGAGCCATCTCGGCGTTGCCGTCGGTGCAGTGAATAAACCCCTCCCGCGAAAAGTCGAAAGGCGCATAGTCCGCTTGAGCATCGAGCGAATCGAAATAATCCGCCGGCACCAGATGAAACGTAATATCCATCGTCGTCACAACAAAAACTCCCGTCCCAAAGGGACGAGAGTCAATTCTCGCGGTACCACCCTCATTGGTCGCCGTGTGTTCACGGTTGCCGACTCGGCGGCAATGACCTTGAATACGACGCGACCCCCTCGTTCCGCCGACCCACGTCGGCAGCCCATATAACGTCGGGAATACGGCGCGCTCTACTCTCGTCGATCAGATTTCGAGCACGCAGCTCGGGAGTGAACTCGCCGTCTTCCGCCGGGAGGGCTTTCACCTGTTCCCCTCGTCTCTATCGGCGGGTGAGCGGTTACCTTCTCCGTCGTCACTGATGCACCCAATTATGGCCACAATCCGATTTTTGTCAATCGGAGTGCGGTCTGGCCGGCTGCAGCGCCAGACTCTGGTCGATCAGCTCTTCCGCGCGTTTGAAATCCGTGCCGGTCTGCACCGCCTTGCCATCGACGACGACCGCCGGATATCTGCGCACACCGTAGCGGACGGACTTGAGCACACCTTCCATCGACGCCGCGTCGATCACCTTGAAGACCACGCGACCGCCGTAATGCTCCGCGGATCTCAGAACCCAGTCGGACAGCTCGCGATAGTCCTGCAGCATGTCCGGCGGCATGGATGACTCGACGGCATCGTCGTGAAATTTCTTGACCCCGTCGACGCCCACTTCCTGAAAAACCACCTCGCAGTGCTGGCAGTGAAAATATTGGGTCGGCGCGTAGGCGACGACCTGGACCGTCAAGGGTTTCATTTTGCCTCCATCACGGGCAATCCCGCGCCACTCGTCGGCGCGATTCTATTCCGGCCCGACCGCCGGGTCAAGACCCCTCTCTATAGAATACGCAGAACCCGGTCTGCCGGTCTCATCGTCCGGCACGGTGGACGCGCCGCACCGTCTCGATATTCAGGCCCTGCACCAGTCCGCTGGACGACCCCACGACCAAACCGCCCCGGCCGTCGTTAGCGGACTCGATCGCTCGAACGGCATCGGCCGCTTGCTGCTCGGTCCGCTCCACGCTCAGGAACTCGTAACCCAGGTTGCCCCACAAAGTGGTCCGTCCGCCGACGCATTCGCGGGCCTGGGCCACGTCCATTCCCGACTCCGGCTCCAGGCTGTGGATACCGTCGAGCGCGCACTGGCCGAGATCTTTGAGTATGGCGTTTAGGTTGCCATCCGAGTGAAAAAAGACGGCGACGCCCAGGTTGTGAATCTCGCGCGCGGCGGAATCCAGCGCCGGGAGGTAAAGCTCCCGCAGATCCGGCGGGGACAGATAGGTCGAGCTCCCGTATGCGATGTCCTCGCCAAGGACCACGCCCGCCGCGCCCGCATCGCGCACCGCCTGCGCGGTCACGCGCGCGTCGTCCGCGCCTCGCCGAAACAGGTCGCGCGCGACATGCGGCGCCCCGCGCACATAGTGCATCAACATGTTAAACCCGCGTGCTTTGACCGCCGCACTGAACGGACCGTCGATGAGCGCGAACACGAAGCGGTCGCTCTCGTCCCGCCAGCGGGTCAGCGACTCGAGCGCGCGGTCTTCGTCCGGCTGCTCCAGCGCTCCCCAGCCGGCGCTAAGCGAAACGGCCGCAATGTCCAGATCGAGCGCCTCGACCACGGCCGCGTAGTGCTGGTGCTCTAGACGCGCTGGGCGTACGGCGTCGAAACCGGAGAACTGGCGCACGAATTCTTCCGCCAGAAAGAATTCGCCGTGCGCCGTTCGATCGACCGGCTCGCCGCGCAGGACTCGAGCGATGCGTTCGCGATGGGTGACCATTCTAATCCGTCCGAAAATACTTTAGCAGTTGGCGATGCAAGTGACCGTTGCTCGCGATATAGCCCTGGGAGTGCAAGTCCCATCGTTTCCCGTCGATCGTCGAGACACGCCCGCCGGCCTCTTCCACGATCAGCGCGGCCGCCGCCATGTCCCAGGGAGACAGCGAAAGGTGGAAATAACCATCGAGCCGCGCGGCGCCGACGTAGCAGAGAGACAGCGCCGCACTTCCAAACACGCGCGCCGTGGTCGCGCGTCCCACCATCCGGGCGAAGACCTCTGCCGTCCGCTCGCGCGGCTTTTGACCCCGCGCCCATTCCGTGCCGATCACCGCGTGTGCAAAACGGCGCGTCGTGCTGACAACCATGCGCCGCTCGTTGAGCAAGGCGCCCGCGCCCCGCTCCGCCGCGAACAGCTCGTCGCACAGCGGATCGTACACCACGCCGATCTGGACCGCGCGCCGCTGGTAGAGCGCGATCGACACGCAAAAGGAAGGCAGGCGGCGGGCGTAGTTCGTCGTGCCGTCGAGCGGGTCCACCACCCACAGTCGCTCCTCTTCGTTTTCCTCGACGAGTCTCCAGAGCTCGCCGCGCCGCTCCGCCGAATCCTCTTCGGACAGGAAGTGGTCCTTGGGATGCCTGGCCCGACAGACCGACCGGACTGCGCGATCGGCCGCATAGTCCGCGTCCGTGACGATGTCCCGTCGACCTTTGGCGTGAACCTCGCGCCGGGCATTCAGTTTCTGCCGCAGGATCTTGCCGGCAGTACGCGCGGCGGTAATGGCTGTTTCAAGTCGTTGGCTCATCCGTGATGTCCGATCTCAAGGTCCGGGAGTGGACGTCGCGCCCGACCTCGGCGGCGCGACGATCCGGTTGACGCGCGCCGCCGCGTTGGCAATGGCCGCGGCCGGCTCGGCGCCATTGGCAACTGCCGCCCACATCTCCACCATCGCCGAGTCGATTTGCGCGGCGTCGTGAACCGCCGGCACCGGCCGGCCCATCGGCAGCGTGTCTCCAAAGCTGTTCTTGAGCCGCTGCAAAAGCGGGCTGGATGCGCTGCCGGCGAGGAGCGGTAGGGCGGATACGCGGAGGGGGACGGAGAGCGTCGTGCTCGCCCAACGTGCCGTCTGTGCCGGCTCGCTCAGCCATCGCATGAAAAGCCACGCCGCTCGGGCGTGATTGTGGTCCTGCGCCAGGATCGCAATGTCGGATCCGTAGACCGCAGTTTGCGGATGCGACGGGTCGGTTTGCGGAATACTCGCCACGCCCCACTGGAAACCGGCGCCCGCGCGCGCCATATCGTCCGAGAGGACCGAAAGGTCGTCCGTCGTGCCGACGTAGAGCGCGGTTTTGGCCTGCACGAAATCGGCCCGCGCCGAGTCCGGGGTGTCCACCAAATAGGCGGAGCCGCCTTTGCTCAGCGCCGCGATCAATTGAAGCGATTTGACCCCGGCGTCGTCCGTGAATTGGGGCGCCGTCTCAGTGGCGTTGAGCGCGCGGCTTCCCCGGCTGATCAGAATCGCGTACAAGACCGGCGCATTCGGCCACATCACCCAGCCGCGAACGTCGCCCTTCGTCGTGGCGAGCGCGGCGGCGTTGAACTGGTCCCACGTCCGAGGAGGCGACGTGATCCCTGCCCCTTTCAACAGGTCGGCGTTGTAATATAGGACAATCGCGCTCTCGTCAAAGGGAAACGCGTA
>JAMCRS010000437.1:0-1028 GCA_023380675.1 Chloroflexota bacterium | reverse complement strand
ACGAAATCACCGCGGTCCGCGGCACTCAGGCCAATCGAGGGATCGTCGAAGAACGCGTCGAGCGGAACCACCGCTCCCTTGCGCGCAAACTCGCCAATGGTCCGTTTGCTGGCAATCGCCAAGTCAGGCAATTCATTCATCGCCATGCCGGCGATCCCCTGTCGCAACAGGTCCCCTTCGTCTTTCTTGGCTTCTCCCGTGACCTTGATCGCCGGATACTGATCGTGAAACTCGCTCGTCAGCGAGTCGAGCAGAGACGCCGCCGGCCCCGTCTCGGCGTGCCAGAACGTAATGGTCACGCGAGAGAGTTCGGTCGAGGGGACTGGCGCGCTGAGGGCCGGAGCCCCGCCGCAGGCCGAGAGGAGAACGACCGAGCAGGCGGCTAGCAGGTGGGGAGAAAACCGTCGCCGCACGTCGATGTTTCGATGCGAACTCGCCATGGTTCAAAGTCTTGGACAAACGGATGCGGCCGCAGAACTGGAACGTGATTCATTATATTCGCAATTCGCGCGCGGTCAAGGCCTCGTCCAGCAAATGAACGATGTCGATCGAAGCGCGCGGTCTCGCCAGCTCTTGAGCTCGTCGGGCATAGCCGGCGAGCGTTTCACGCGGTTCCAGCCACTCGCCTAACGTCCGGGTTAATTCCACCGGGTCCGGGCGCAGAACGCCCGCCCCGCTCTGCTCGACGAAGGCGACGTTGCCTTCCTCCTGTCCCGGCAGGAATCCGCTCAGCAGGATGGGTAAGCCGCACGCCAGCGCTTCGCTAATCGTCCCTGGGCCGGCTTTGGTGATTATGACGTCCGAGGCATGCATCCAGTCCGGCATGTTAGTCACAAAACGCTGCAGGCTGACCGGGATGTGCCACTCGGCCGCGGCAAGCCGGTCGTACAGCCTGCGGTTGCGTCCGGCGATCACCACCAGTTGGATCGGGAGTCGGGCGCGATCGATCTCGCGCGCGATGTCGTACAGCCGCCCCATCCCCTCACCCCCGCCGACGAGCAGCGCCGTCGTCCGGGCCGGGTCGAGTG
>JAMCRS010000436.1:2829-3157 GCA_023380675.1 Chloroflexota bacterium | reverse complement strand
CGTGCCGTCGCGCCGGCCGAGCACGTCCCGATCATTTTTCTCGCCGAAAACAAGGAAGAGGCCAAGGAGGCGGTGGACGCGCACCTTTCGCTCGTCGACTGCGTCACGGCGCCGTTCGAGCCTGCGGCGCTGAAGGTCAGGATCGAAGCGGCAGTCCGCACCGGCGAAAACATCGGCGCGCTCCGATCGCGCGGAACCAACCTGCTCCTTTCCGTTCTCGATCCGCTCACTCGGCTCTATCACCGGCGATATTTGCTTCACGTGTTGGGCTACGAGGCCGCGCGCAGTGTGCGGTACAAGTCGCCTCTCTCGGTCATGCTCGTGGACG
>JAMCRS010000436.1:0-2819 GCA_023380675.1 Chloroflexota bacterium | reverse complement strand
TCGACAATCTGGCCGAGATCAATCAGCAGTACGGCATTCTGAGCGGCGACAATGTCCTCGTCGAGGTCGGCCACCTCGTCCGGCATATGGCACGGACGGCGGACATCGTGGGTCGCGCGGACGTTCAGGATTTCCTGGTCCTCGCGCCGCAGACGGACCGGGCCGGCGCTCTCGTCCTGGCCGATCGAATCTGTACGATGATCGCACAGCACCATTTCATCGCCGAAAAGCTGGACCTGCATGTGACGGTTAGCGTTGGCGCCGCCTGCGCCGACGGAACGGACCTGTCGGAGAATCTTGCACTCATGGCTCGGGCCGAGGACGCGCTCGAGCGCGCCAAGCGCGCCGGCAAGAACCGGGTGGAAATGGAGTGACCATGCTTCCAGAAGCCGAAGGTTACGTTGTGGCGCTGCAAGAGGCGCGCGCCGAGCTCTTGCAGATGCTGGACGGCTTGAACCCTCAAGCCTTCAACTGGTGCCCGCTCGCGGACGATACCAACTCGCTGTTCGCGCTCGCCACGCACTGCCTCGGCGCCGAGCGGGCCTGGCTGCACGAATTGGTAGGGGGACGCAAGATCGAGCGCGACCGCGCGGCCGAATTTCGCGCTCACGGCGAGGACGCGACGCCGCTCCGCGCGGCCTATGCGGCTGCGGCGAGCGTGACACACGAGGTGTTCGCTGGTCTCACCGAAGCGGATCTGTCGGCGATCCGCGAGCGCGGCGGGGAACAACACTCTGTCCGCGGGTGCATCCTGCACATCTTGGCTCACTACAACGAGCATATGGGACAAATGCGGTTGACGCGGCAACTGTGGGAAAACCGGCAAGCACGGCCGCACGAGATATGATCCTACGCAACCAATCTCATTTCGAGTGCGCCAAAAGGAGCGGACAAGATGAGTGAGCCAGAGCCGCACGAGTACGATCTGATCCAAGAATTGCGTGATTTGGGCGAACAGTTGAAGGAGATCGTGCGCGTCGCGCGGGAACACCCGCACACCAAGGAATTGGAGCGGCAGATCTCGGAGGCGGTCCACGTCATGGGTGACCAGTTCGACCAGGCTCTGAATTCGGCCGCCCACGAAGACCACGTCAAGCGCGCGGGCGAGCAGATCAAGCAGGTTACTCAATCGATCAAGGAGAGCGGCGCGCCGGACGAAATATCGCGTGGGCTTGCCAAGGGCGTTCGCGCGCTGAACGACGAAATGCGGCGCGCCATTCGCCAAGCGGACAAAACGGATTCCGACGACGGGAGCGGGCACGCCTGATCCGACGGCCGCCGAACCCGTATCCAATTTCGCGGCGATCGGGATCGGAACCGGCCCGCCCACGGATTTGAGGGGCCAGCACAATCCGGTTCGGGCGGACATTCCATTTTGTAGGGAGGGAGCCGTGGCAGTCAGTTTTGCGGCAGACATCCGCAAGTTGTTTCGCGAGAGCGACGTAACGACGATGCAGCGCTACAAAATCGACTTGTCGAAATACGACGACGTCAAGACGCGCGCCGGCGATATCTACGCGAGGCTCGTCGACGGCGACATGCCTTGCGATCAGGCCTGGGACGCGGATAAGCTGCGTTTGTTCAAAGACTGGATGGACGGAGGCATGCTGCCCTAGCCGAATGCGGCATGCGCTCGCGCGCTCCCGGTCGGCCGTGGCCGGCCGGAATAAGCACAGGAACAACCTCAGACCGGCGGCTCGGTATCGCAACCGCACGGTTCAAGCGTCTGCGGGCTGACCCGGCCATACTTTCCCCTTTCCTCCACAAAATATGGAGACTGGCATTGGTTTGCGTTTGTACCCAATCGTGTTAGAATGACCGTAGACGTTGGATCTGCGCGGTCGGTTCGCGTCGGCGCTCACGTTCGCCTGCGCCGGACGAGCCCATCATCGCGCGCCGATGCCCAGTCACGTTCCTAGAAAGTCCGGCATGCCCCGCACCTATGTAGCGCTCGATTTGGAGACCACCGGTCTCCAGGCTGAGCGCGATGCGATCGTAGAGATCGGCGCCGTCAAGTTTCGCGGCGCCGAAGTCATCGATACGTGGTCTTCGCTCGTCAATCCGAATCGCCCTATCCCTCACAAGATCGAGCGCCTCACCGGGATCAGCCAGAGCCAGGTCGAGCGCGCGCCCTCTCTTCACACGGTCCTGCCGAACGTGAAACGTTTCATCGGCGAGCATCCGATCGTGGGCCACAACGTGTCGTTCGATCGCGCGTTCCTCCAACGCGCCGGATATACGCCGATGCCGCCCGCGCTGGATACCTTCGAGCTGGCGTGCATTCTCATGCCGTACGCGTCCCGCTTTTCGCTCGGTAAATTGATGGACGAGCTCGGCATCGAATTCCCCACGCGTCATCGTGCGGTGGAAGACGCGCGTGCGGCGCACGCGCTCTTCGTCGCGCTGCTCGAACGCGCCGACAAGCTCGATCACAAGGTGATCCAGGAGATCGCACGCCTCGGCGATCATTCGGACTGGCCGCTGCGTTACGCCTTCATGGACCTGGTGCGTGACCGCGCGCACACCGCGTTCGCGCCGGGAACGATCGGCGCGCAGCTAACCGCCAAGGGAGCCGCGCAGGACGAGACCCTGGGACTCTTCTTCTCGCGTAATCCGCGGGAGGCGGCGCTCCGGCCCAAAGCCACCAATGATCCGCTCGACGTGGACGCGCTCGAACGGCTCCTGGGTCCGGACGGCGCGTTTGCCGGCAGCTTCGCGGGCTACGAACATCGCCCCCAGCAGATCGAAATGCTGCGCGCGGTTGCTCAGGCGTTCAACGACGGCGCGACGCTCCTGGCCTAAGCCGGCACCGGCACCGG
>JAMCRS010000435.1 GCA_023380675.1 Chloroflexota bacterium | reverse complement strand
TGCGAGAGAGGACTGTCGTATTATCCGGTTTGTGCATGGGCGTTCGCGACCGGCGGGAAGGGGCGGCCACATAGGGCCGCCCCTACACGGCCGAGCGCCCGGCCGGAAACCCGTTTTCTTCGATCACACCTTGGCCAAGCTCTGACTTATCTGCAAAGCGGGCATTGACGAAGGCATCAGTTCGAGAAAACGGGTTTCTGGGAACGCGTCTCCGGCCGGGGATTGCAGCAAGCCGCGGGCAATTCTCTCCAAGCCGCAAAGGCCGCAAAGAGGGTGCGAGAGAGGACTGTCGTGTTATCCGGTTTGTGCATGGGCGTTCGCGACCGGCGGGAAAGGGCGGCCACACAGGGTCGCCCCTACGCCGTGCTCGATCTTCTCGTAAAACAGAAACCCGTTTTCTAGAAGAAAACGGGTTTCTGTCTGCGCTCGCGCGGGAGATTTGGCGAAGGTCTTTGAACAAGACGGCTTTTCCTAGAACTGGAACTAGAGTAGAATGGGCCGTCTCGAAAGTTCAGATTCTATCTGGAGCGGGTGGGGAAAGTCGTTCATTTCATGGACTCGCCCTGGCCTCGAGACTAAAGTCGATCGAGCAGGAGTAATTCTTGAATCCTTCTTTTCTGGCTGCCGGATTTGCGCTCTCGGCCGCGCTGTCATGGGGGTCGGGCGATTTTTCCAGCGGCCTGAGCGCGCGTCGCATGGGCTCGTTCAACACGGTGTTCGTTACCTATTCCGTTGGATTGGTCATCCTGGTGGTCGTCGCGTTGGCCCGGTTCGAGCCGCTTCCGCCCGCCGTTGACCTGATATGGGGCGGGGTCGCCGGGCTCTTCGGAATGGTCGGCATCGGTTTCCTCCTCCGCGGCTACGCCGAGGGCCGCATGGGCATCGTCGCGCCCGTGTCGGCTGTCCTGGCGACTGCCTTGCCGGTCGTCTTTGCCGCGCTGACGGAGGGACTGCCCCGCGAGTTGCAATTGATCGGTTTTGCACTGGCGCTCGTCAGCGTCTGGCTGCTCTCGCGGCCGGATTTGGCCGGCGTCCGACCGGCGGGGATCGAACTGGCGCTGCTGGCCGGATTGGGATTTGCCGGCTTTTTCATTTCTCTGGACCAGGTGGGGCGGAGCGCCGTTTTCTGGCCCCTCGTGGCGGCGCGGGTGTCCGCCTGCGCGGTCATGGCCGGCTATGCCCTCGTCACTCGCCGGACCGTAATCCCGGCGGGCTCGCCGCTTCGGCTGGTCATTCTCGCCGGATTGCTCGACGTGAGCGGCAATTTCTTCTTCTTGCTGGCGGTTCGAGGCGGGCGGCTGGACGTTGCCGCCGTATTGGGATCGCTTTACCCGGCCGTCACCGCGATCATGGCCTGGCTGATCATACGCGAGCACGTGGGTCGTTTGCAGTTGATCGGCGTGGCCGGAGCCGTACTGGCAATCGTGCTGATCACGGTCTAGTCTGCGAAAGGAGAGTGTGGAGAAATTCGCATACCCGTGTCACACCAGCCCTTGCGGGACCGTGGCTGTGGTAAAAACCGCCACAGTCATGCGAGGGTTGCGAGGGCGCGAAGCGCCCGAAGCAATCTCGCGCGTTGATTCAGGTGCTTGCGTTGAAGTGAAATGTGCGCAATGACACGCGGTTCCTCCACACGCACCTCCCGCCATGACAGGCGGTTTCTCAGCACTATCCTCCCGCGGGATGATTGACGCTCCAATTCGCGCATGATATAATGGCTGCATCTGATTTCGACTCTCCCGATGCGTCTTGTGCGAGGAATGGACTCGTCAATGCAGCTCAGGATCAATCAACCGCAAGTCATTCACGAGTTCTTTGACGACGAAGTCGTCATCGTCAATCTCGGCAACGGAAACTATTACAGCCTGGACGACGTCGGATCGGACATTTGGCGGCTGCTGGAACACGGCGCGAGCGACGAGGAGATTCAGACCGCGATCGCCCGTCGTTACGCCGGGGAACACGGCGAGATCGCCGGCCAGGTCGCCAAGTTCATGGACGAGCTGCGCGGTGAATCCCTCGTCGTGGCAGATTCCCGCGCCGAATCTGCCTCAAGGCCGCATGCGTCCGGCAATGCCGATGCCGTTCCCTCCCCGCAGCCGTTCCAAGCCCCCATTCTTCACAAATACTCCGACATGGAGGCGCTCTTGCTGCTCGATCCGATTCACCAAGTCGACGACTTGGGATGGCCCGTTGAAAAGCAAGATCAGAACGGATGATCGCGCGTTCTTCGAGCGGCCAGAGTGCGCTGTCGGTCGGCAGTCCACCTAGCCCCGGCGAGGAGCCGTCCCCGCCGCAGGCATTTTTCGAGTCTGCCTGGACTAGCTTTCACCAGGCGGCCGCCGGCCGTTCGATCGATCGCGATTATTCGATCGCCGGGTTTCCGGTCCGCCTGCGTTTCCTGGGCGCACCGCTGGTCGACCGGCTCGCGCGTGCGTTCGCTCACCTCAGTACACCCCCCGCTCTCGAACCCGCGTTGACCGTTTGCATTCTGGACAGCCGCTCCACAAACACAGCATTGCCTCCGCGCCCAGAGGGCGCCGACGATGTCGTGGAGGGCGGCGCGATCCGCGGACTGACGGACGAGCGGTTCCGAATGGTGTTCGACCTGGACCTGGGATTGCTGCGCCTCCTGGACATGACGCGCGGACGCGGCATCTACTGGCTGCGGTCGACCGATCGATTGCCGGACTATGAAGCGGCGGCTCCCATGCGCGTCATGCTCCACCTCTGGCTGCACAGCCGCGGGCTCGTGCCCGCTCACGCCGGCGCGGTCGGCTTGCCGGACGGCGGCGTGCTCCTGGTGGGTCAGAGCGGGAGCGGCAAATCGAACACGGCGCTCGCGTGCCTCGATTCAGTGCTCGGCTACGCGAGCGATGACTTTTGTGTGCTCGACCGGCGGTCGGGTGGACTGTGGGCGCACAGCCTTTACAGCACGGCCAAGGTGCAGGGTGGGGACGTGCCGCGCCTGCCTTTCCTCGCTCCACTGATCAGCAACCCGGACCGCGTAGAAACCGAAAAGGCGGTCGTTTACCTTTACGAGCACTTGCCGGGAAAGATCCTCGCCGGTTTTCCGATCAAGGCGATTTTGATCCCCCGCGTGACCGGCAGCTTGCAGACGACGCTGGAACCCGCGACGCCCTTTGCCGCTCTGATCGCACTTGCGCCGAGCACGTCCCACCTGGCGCCGAGCGAGCCCGCCGGAACATTTCAGAGTCTGGCGGAGATCGTTCGCCAGACGGGCGATCGCGGTCTGAACCTCGGGAGCGAGCCGGGAAAGATACCGCAAGTCATTCTGGAACTGCTTGCGCGATTGGCAAAATGAGAATCCTTCATTGGATCGACTCGTTTTGGCCGCTGCAGGGCGGCGCCGAGATCCTATGTTCGCAGCTGCTGCGGGGCTTGCAAGCGCGCGGCCACGAAAGCGTCGTCGTTTCCTCCCTCCAGGACCGCGTTACGCCGGATGAGATTGACTACCAGGGCATCCGGGTCTATCGGCTGCCGCTCATGCGCGCGCTGGTGAGACGCGATCTAAAGCAGATGGGCGTCCTGAAACGCCGAATCGCCGAGATCAAGCAAGATTTTCAACCAGACCTGATCCACCTCAACTACACCGGCGCGGTCACCTTTTACCACCTTCTTTTCGACAAGCCGGACCGGTCCCGCAGCCTGGCGACAATGCATTTCTTGCTTCCCGGGACGTGGGGTGAAAACAGTATGCGGGGAGAAATGCTCCGCGCGGTCGGCTGGGTGGCCGCGGTCTCGGAGGCCATTCTGGACCAAGCGCGTCAACTCGTGCCGGAGATCACTCCTCGGTCCTCCGTCATCTACAACGGCTTGCAGCCGCCGAGTCTGGCGCCGGCGCCGCTTGAGTTTGACAGTCCTAACCTGTTGTGCCTGGGCCGACTCGTCGAGGACAAGGGATTCGACGTGGCGATCAGCGCCTTCGCGGCGGTCGCCGAACGTCACCCTCGCGCTCGTCTGGTGATCTCGGGTGATGGGACGGCGAAAAACGCTCTCGAGCAACAGGCAGCCGACCGGGGCTTGGGCGATCGAATCTCGTTCACCGGTTGGGTCGACGCCGAGAAGGTCCCCGAGGCGATCAATTCGGCCACCGTGGTGGTCATGCCGTCGCGTTGGAACGAGCCGTTCGGCTTGGTTGCCCTGCAAGCAGCGCAAATGGCGCGTCCGATCGTGGCGACGCGCGTCGGCGGTCTCCCCGAGGTGGTCCTGCACGAGAGGACCGGGTTATTGGTGGACAACGAGAACAGCGCAGCAATGGCAAACGCGATCGACTATTTGCTGGACCATCCCGACGTGGCGACAAATATGGGACAGGCAGCCCGCGAGCGGGCGCTGAAGAAATTCGCGTACGATCGGTTTGTCGACGAGTACGAGAGTCTGTACGAAAAACTCGTTCAGTCGGCGGCGAAGGCATAGGCGGACACGTGCAAGCTCTGTCCCGGTACAGGCATTCGCTCCAAGCGCGCCACGTGCTGGCATTTGGCATCGCCGGCGTGGCGTTGGCGCTTCGACTCCCTGGTTTGGACAAGAGCATCTGGCTCGACGAATTCTTCTCGATGCGCGCGGTGAACGCTCAGTGGTTGTCTCCTCTGCTTCTGGCTTTGAAGATCGATCAGCAACTTCCGGCGTATTTCATTCTGCTCAAGCTCTGGTCGGGCGTGGCAAGCACGGTGGCGCTTCTGAGAATCCCCTCGGTGTTGCTGGGTGTAGGGGGGGTCGTTGTCATTATCGCCTGGCTGTGGCAGTACTCGTCACTTGCGGCCGTGCTCGCCGGACTAGTTGTCGCGACCGCGCCGGCGCTGCTCAGGTTTTCACAGGAGATCCGGGATTATAGCCTGCTGTTTCTGGCCACGGCTCTGGCGTTCTACTTTGCGTCGCGCGTGCTGGCCCGGCCCGAGGGATGGCTCGACTACGCCGGACTCGCCGCCAGCCTCGTGCTCGTCGTCACCACACATCTCGTGGGGGTTATGGTTCTTGCGCCGGTGCTCATCTTTATGGCATCGGACCCGGTGCGCTTTGAGCGAATCCGGAAATGGCAAGTCGCGGTCGCGTTCGCAATCCCGGGCGCGATATTCGCGTACATCGCATTTGCCTTTCGTGAGATCGCCGAGATCCAATCCAAGGACTTTTGGATGCCGCACGTTTCGGCGACGCTGGTCCAGTGGGTATTCAGTTATCTCGCCGGATTCTCGGCGTTGTCCCAATCTGTTGCGGACGCATCGGCGAGCGCTCTGGTCTTGGCAATTCCGCTCGACGTCATTCTGAAACTGGTCATCGCTGCGATCGGCTGCATGCTCGTCGTCTATGGGCAGTGGCGCAAGAGTCTTCCATTCGTTGCGGCCGCGTTGGTCTTTTACGTGCAACTGTTGGTGTTCTCGGTCGTCCAGACTTCGATCTTTTGGTATAGGACTGGCGTGCCCGGACTGGTGCCGCTCGTAGGGTTCGTCGCGATGCAGACGGCGACGATCCGCTCAGTCGCTTGGAGGCGGGTGGCCGTTGCTGGCATTGGGGCGTTGTGTCTTGTTCTGGCGGCTCGGTGGGCACTCGTCGACGCCTGGATCCCGGTCGAGGACTGGAGATCAGCGACGCAATTCCTGGAGTCGAGAATGAGGGACGGTGACGTTCTTGCGGTTTATCCGGCGTGGGCGCAAGGCGCAGTGGGATATTATGGGCCCGGACTGTTGGCGAACGCGGTCATGATCGCTCCGGGCGAAGACCTGTGCGCGTTCGACTCGACGATCGAGCGCAAGGTGCAAGCGGCGCGGGATTCCGGAGGCGCCGGCATCGTGCTGGTCATTCGCGCCGATACCTCGGTCGAGCAGGACGGCGTGTGGTATCAGAGGCTGCTGGCCGATCTTGCCGCTCAGCCGCTGGCGAGACGCAGCTTTTTGGTAGTCAGGTCCGATACGAGTCTGAGCGAGATCTCCAACGGAATGGAACAGGATGCGTTGTCTGCGCTCAAGCGCGAGTTTGGCGAGCCGACGCAGTTTGAGGACCACGGCTCGTACGTCTGGATGGCCTTTTGAAATGCCCGCGTCACTCGTCAGCGTCATCATCGCCGTTAGAAACGGCGAGCGTTTTCTGGCACAGGCGATCGAGAGTGTGCTCGCCCAAACGTATCGGGAGATGGAGATCATAGTGATTGACGGCCAGTCGACCGACGGTACATCAACCATCGCCCGATCGTTTCCACAGATCCAATATGTGCTGCAGTCGGGTCACGGGGTGGCCGACGCGTATAACCTTGGCATTCAACTGGCAAACGGCGAATACGTCGCCTTCCTTTCGCACGACGACATGTGGATGGCGGACAAGTTGGAGGTCCAGATCGGCTATCTCGCGGCTCACCCCGAGGTCCAATATGCGAACGCGCGAACCAAGTTCTTTGTCGAGCCGGGGTGCGAGATTCCCACGAGCTTCCGCAAGGGATGGCTTGAAGGCGATCAGGTGGCCTGCATCATGGAAACGCTGGTCGCGCGCAAAGGTGCGTTCGACCTGGTCGGGCTGTTCGACGATTCGCTGCCGACGAGCCACGACGTCGATTGGTTTGCGCGGGCCAGGGATCTCGGCGTGCCGACGATTGTTCTTCCTCAGGCGCTCCTCCGCAAGCGCATTCACGCTTCAAATCTTTCGCTGACGACGCCTGGCGGACCAAGGGAACTTGTGCAAGTCATGAAAAGATCGATTGACCGCAAGCGCCACCGCAGCGACCGGAACGAGGACGGTGATCGTCCGCGATAGGGCCGAGCCACGCGGCCCTTGTCGCATGCCGGGACTGTCCCTGACGGCAGGGCCGTGAGATTCAGCCGGTGTGCGAGCGACAATCGAAGAGGTCGGAACATGCAGCCCGTTAAGTCCTCCGCCGACGACAGGGCGAATGCCGTCGAGCACATGAAAAGCCGGCTGGGTCGGGCACTCCGCTATTGGGGTCAAACGTGCGACTGGAAGAACGGCGGATATATCCTCGCGGACCGGCAGCGCAGCATGGCAGCGCGGTGGGGCGATCGCATTCGAGGGCGGGGCGCGCCGGCGACCAAGGAGAAATTCGTCGTCTCGCAAGCGCGGCTGCTGTACGTCTTTTCCCTGGCGCATCGGAAGGGCTACAGAGACGCGCACACCACCTATGTCAAAGAAGCCGAGCTGGGTTACCGGTTCCTCCGGGACCACTTGCTCGACCGCGACAAGCGTGCATTCAACTGGAAGGCCGATCTCGAAGGCAGAGCGCTCGACGGCCGCAAGTTTCTTTACGGACAGGCGATGGGAATTTACGGCCTGGTCGAATATTACCGCGCCTGCGGCCGCGCCGCGCCACTCGAAATTGCGCTGAAAGTATTCCAAACCGTGGACGAAAAAATGAGAGATGCAGAGCACATGGGATGGTTCGAGCAGGCGGATGAGAACCTCAAGCTGTTCGAGCCGGCGAGCGCGACACCCGCGCGCGACCTCCTGGGCATTATCGGGCTGAAATCCGATCAGGTCCACATGCATTGGATGGAGGTCTTGACCGAGCTTTTCGACGTCACGCGGAATCCTCTCGTCAAGGAGCGGCTGCGAGAAGCCCTGACGGTCTGTACGCGCTATTTCTATCTGCGCAATTTAGACGAGAGCCGGCGATACTGCACGCCGGATTGGGGGAGACCGGCGAGCGCGCCGGGGGACATCTCGTACGGCCACGCGCTGGAATTCGCGTGGCTCATGCTGCGTGCGCAGGAGGCGCTCGAGGTCCCGCTCGACTGGGACCATTTCACAGCATACCTCGACTATTGCCTTAGATTCGGCTTCGACCATCAAAACGGGGGATTTTTCACGAGCGGACTGCCCGGAGAGCCGGCAAGCGACACCTCCAAGGTCTGGTGGGTCCAGGCCGAAGGTCTCGTGGCCCTGTGCGATGCCGTGCGGCATAAGGAATCCGCGGACTATGCCCAGGCGCTCGACCTTGTTCTGAGCTGGATCCGAAACCGTCAGATGCTCGCCGACGGAGTCTGGATCGAGCGGACCGATGCCGAGGGAAACTGGAGCGACACGACCAAGGCCAGCAGTTGGAAAGCGGGCTACCACGAGGTCCGCGCAATGGTCAAGTTTCTCGACGCGTTCTCGCCGAGGCGCCCGGATGCAGCACACTCGTCTGCCGGCGATCGGACGGAGGCGAGATGACGGCCGCAGCGTGGCGTCGATACCTCGGCTATTACCGAGACTCGCGGCGCGTGTTGCTCGCGCTGGTCGCGGTCGCGGTCGGGCAGGGGTTTCTGCTGTTTCCGATCGGTCTGCTGTTTCGATACATGTTCGACACCGTGATTCCGGAGCGGGATGTCGTGCGCCTGGTGCTCGCCGGCTGCGCGACCGTCCTTTTGTACATTTCCAGTGATGGTCTCACGATCGCGGTCCGGTTTGTCACGCTGCGGATCACCAAGCAAGTGACCCGGCGAATTCGGGACGATCTGGTGAACAAGGTCTATACGTTCCCGCGGGACCTGTCCAGCCACACCGATACCAGCAAGCTGCACGCCAGCATCGTTCAGGACAGCGAGCGCGTCGACGTAATGAGCAATCTCGGTCTGGCGCAGCTTTTGCCCGCCGTGGTCTCCGCGCTGGTGATCGGTGGCGCCTTGTTCGTGCTCAACCGATTCCTTTTCGTCGTCATGCTTGCGATCGGGCCGCTGCTGGTCGTCATGAATCGCGGGATGGGAGCGCGGGTGAGGGCGGAGGTGCAGGCCTACAACACCTCGTTTCAGGTCTTTAGCAAGGGCATCCTGTTCGTTCTTCAGATGTTGGACCTGACCCGCACGCAGTCGGCCGAACGATTCGAGACGGGACGACAATCCGGCATCATCGAGGAGCTGCGCGTGGCGAGCGAAGTCATGAGCCGGTATCAGGTGCTCTACGTTTCGATGCACCGGATCATCATCCTGGCTTCCAGCGTGATCGTGCTATCGGTCGGAGGATTGCTGGTGAGCTGGAACGCGATGACGCTGGGGGAGCTCATCGCGTTCTACGTCGTCTCTTCGATCGCCAAGGATTATTTGCTCGCCATTACGTCGGCGCTGCCGCAGGTGATCGCAGGGCGGGAATCGGTCGTCAACCTGCATCAGATCCTTTCGATGGAGGAACACACTCCATACTCGGGAACGCGGCGCATCGATTTCAGGGGCAAGCTCGCGTTCCAAGCGGTCGACTTTCGGTACGAGACCCATCCGACCTTGCAGGGGGTGACGCTCACGATCGAGCCGGGCACGACCGTCGCGCTGATCGGCCCGAACGGGGCGGGCAAGAGCACGTTCGTCAACCTGGCGTTGGGCCTGTATCGCCCGCAAGCCGGACGGCTGTGCGCGGACGACCGGCCGTACGACGAGCTGGACATGACCGACCTGCGCCGCCAGATGGGCGTCGTGCCGCAGGACCCGATCATTTTGCCCGGGAGCATCGCGGAGAACATCAGCTACGGTTCCCCGGACGCGACCCGGGAGCAGATCGCGGCGGCCGCGCGGATCGCGGCCGCAGACGAGTTCATCCAGACCTTCGACGCCGGCTACGATACGTTTGTGGGTGAGAACGGGGTGCTGCTTTCCGGCGGTCAGCGGCAATCCGTCGCCATCGCCCGAGCCGTGCTGCGCCGGCCGCCGATGCTCATTCTCGACGAGCCGACGAATCACCTGGACCACGGAGTGATCCAGCAGTTGATGCGCAATCTGCGGGAGCTGGACTATGCGCCAGCAACCATTCTGATCAGCCACAACCGGGAGATCGTGCGCGAGGCGCAACAGGTCTACTATATGAAGGACGGCCGCATCTCCGCGAGCGGCGAGCCGACGGCATTTCTTCAGGAGAGCCGCGAAAGTAATTATCTGCTCGAAGGTGAGGCGTGAGCGAGCCTACGGGCGCCAGGGCGCTCACCGGTGGATGCTGGCCGACGCTCAGCCAGGAATTGCTGCTGCGCGCGGCGCTGCTCGAGACCGAACAAGCCCGCTGCGCCTGGGAAGAGTGGAAGTCCCTCGTCGACCTCGACGATGTGGACTGGGGTTCTCATCGGCTGTTGCCGCTGCTGTACCGGAATTTGCAGCGCCAGGGGATCGAGGACGCCGCAATGGGGCGGTTCAAAGGCATCCACCACAAGGCGTGGTATCGGAACCGCCTCTTGATCGACGTCCTGGCCGGCATCCTGGAGGCGTTCCACCGCGCCGGCATCGAGACGATGGCGCTCAAGGGCGCGGCGCTCATCCTGCTCCATTACAAGGATCACGGGCTGCGTCCGATGAATGACCTCGACGTCCTCGTTCCGGCCGCGCAGGTTTCGCAAGCGGCGGACCTACTATCCGGGCTGGGTTGGAGTCCGAAATTCCGAGCTCCACACGCCTGGGTTTTCACGGACAGTTCCCGTCACGAGTTCGATCTGCACTGGCATGTGCTGGCTGAATGCTGCAAGGCCGGCGACGACGACGATTTCTGGGCCGCCGCCGTCCCTCTCACCGTGGGACGAGTAGAGACACGCGCGCTGAATCCTACCGATCAACTGCTGCACGTCTGCGCCCACGGCCTCAAGTGGAATGTGCTCCCGCCGGTGCGTTGGGTCGCCGACGCCACGATCGTATTGAACACGTCAGAGATCGATTGGAATCGATTGATCGCCCAGGCCCGCAAACGCGAGCTGCTGCTGACGATGAGACAAGCGCTGGGTTATCTGCGGCGGACGTTGGGGGCGCGAATTCCGGAAGAGATAATCGAAGAGATGCAGGACGCGCCGATCGCCTCCGCCGAACGATGGGACTATGTCGCCAAAACGAGCCCGCCGGACGAGCGCGATCCGTTGTTGACGTTCTGGGCTTATTATCGAGAGTACGTGCGATCGGTAGAGGGCGAGAGGCTGGCTGCGAGACTGGTTCGCTGGCCGGCTTTCCTGCGATCCCTGTGGGGTCTAAAGCACGCGTGGCAGGTGCCGCCCTATGCGATATCGGGGGCTGCCAAGCGGACGTGGAGAAGGGTGAGACGCGCGACGTGACGGCGAAAAACCCGTTTTCTAAAGATACCCGTTTTCTCCAAGAAAACGGGTATCTGGCGAAGGTATCGCTGGGAGAAAATGGGTTGCGACGTTGCGGTCTACGCACGCGTGACCGGCGCGATGTAGACCAGCATCAGAATAAAGTGACAGAGACAGCCGACGATGACGAAAATGTGCCACACCTCGTGAAAGCCGAACACGCCGGGCACAAAGTTCATCGTTTTGGTAGCGTAGACGAACGCTCCGAACGTAAAGACCAATCCCCCCAAGACCAGTAGAATCAATGCCCCGGGCGGCAGCGCGGCGAGGATTTGGTTCGCCGCCAGCAGCCCCAACCAGCCCATTACGACGTAGACCGCGGCCGTAAACCAGCGCGGCGTGTTGATCAGAAGGACCTTGGAAATCGTTCCGACCAATGCCAGCGCCCAGATGACGAGCAACATGCCCCACTGCCAAAAGCCGCTCATCAGATTGGCGCAGATCGGCGTATAGGTGCCGGCGATGAGGATGAAGATGGCCGAGTGATCGATCTTGCGGAGAAACTCGATTCGGCGGCGCGCAACTTTGATCAGATGATACGATGCGCTCGCCATCAGCATCAGGACGAGACTGGATCCGTAGACCAAGAGCGTCTCCTGCTTGAGAAAATCGCCGCGGCTGATCATGAGCAGAACGACCAAGCCGAACATCGCCGCGAGCGCGGCGAAATAGTGGGTCAGTCCGTTGACCGGTTCGCGCATTTGTTTGAACATGGCTATCCCTTTCGCCGGGGCGCACTGGCGCACCAAGCGATTGAGTGGACCACTTTCACACTAGATGCTTTGTGTCGGCGAGTATGCTCTGCGCCCAGCGGCGAAT
>JAMCRS010000434.1 GCA_023380675.1 Chloroflexota bacterium | reverse complement strand
ATCGCGCGGCAACACTTGACGCTAGAGCGTTTGGCACGGTTCTTGGCGCGCGCAGTCGAAGTTATCTATGGCGTGGTCTCGCTCATTGACCCGCCTGAAGTCAAATCTGTGATGTACTGAGTCTCGGCCTTTGTGACACCTTTCACGCGCAACGACCGCAGCAGATTGACACGGTTCCGTCCGTTCACTATAATTTGCTCGTCGACAAGGATCGCACGCGGAGCAATTGCCACGCCAAGCCGTGTGCGTTTTTGGTTTCAGCCGATAACCCGGCTCGACCAAGGCGGTCGCCGGCGCCGGATTTCCGGCGAGACCGTTCAATGCCCGAGCAGGAGAGCTACCATGTCAATCTCGACTCCAGCACGATGGAAGACGGCAGCGGCAAGCTTCGCCCTGCCCCTCTTCATAACCGCCGCGGTCGCCATCCCTTCGAGCCCAAAGCTGTCCCCGGCGCTCGAAATGGGCCCCGACGCGGCGACCACCGCGACATTGGGAAATTCGCAGAACTGGGCTGGCTACGCCGCGACGGCCAGTACCTATACTGCCGTCAGCGGAATGTGGATAGTTCCACAGGTTAGCAGCACGGGTCAGTCCGGCGCCGACGCGACCTGGGTCGGCATCGGCGGGGTCACTCGGAACGACCTGATCCAGACCGGGACTCAAAGCATGGTCGACAGCACTGGACAGGTGAGCACGACCGCATTCATCGAAACCCTGCCGGCGGCGTCGCATCGGATCCCGGTCACCGTCAACAGCGGGGATTCCGTCGCCGTGTCGGTCGCGCATCTGTCGTCGAATCAGTGGCAGTTTACGTTCAGCAACAAGACCAACGGCCAGACCTACAACACGACCGTCTCTTATGCATCGTCCCGTTCGTCCGCAGAATGGATCGAAGAGGACCCGAGCTCTAGGGGAAGGCTGCTGCCGCTCGATAGCTTCGGGACCGTGCAGTTCACTGGCGGATTGACGACGGACAACGGCAATCCGATCGATCTCGCTAAGGCGAATGCCCAGGCAATCACGATGGTAGACGCCGGGTGCCAGGCGCTCGCCACTCCGTCCGTGCTCGGTGGGGACGGCGCGAGCTTTTCGATCACCCGCTCAGACGTCACCCCGCTCCCGGCCTACGACGAGGGGCCGCGTGGGTGGCGGCGTGATGGTCGCGGCGTGGGCAATCCGATTCCATTTCCGCGGACGATCCCGCTGTGCCCGTCGTCCACAACATCCTCCACCCCAGCGACGGTTACGACTCCACAGCCTCAGACCAACTACTCGCCATGGCCGCCGGCAAGTTTCTGGGGCCGGTACCCATTCTTCGGCCGGCGCGGGACCCGTTAGCAATTCACGAAACAGTACTCGTAAAGTCAGGACCGCCGAGGTCAAAGACCTCGGCGGTCCTGAGCCGATCTAAAGTTGTCACGACTTTGGCCGCGCGCTTGCGGGGCCGATGGCAAGTTGCGGCACGGCGGACGCGGCTGATCACGCGGCAGATCGGCTAATTCAAGAGTCCCTTGGCGACCATCAGCTCGGCGTTCAACAGCGTTCCGCCGGCGGCGCCGCGGATCGTGTTGTGGCCCATGAGCGCAAATTTGTAGTCGAGCACGCTGCACGCGCGCAGCCGTCCGACGACGGTCGCCATTCCCTTCTCGACATCCCGGTCCAGTCTCGGCTGAGGCCGGTCGATCTCATCGCGAACGACGATGGGATGTGCCGGCGCCATGGGGAGATTGAGCTGCTGCGGCTCACCGCAGAACTCGGCGAGCGCGCGTCGGACGTCTTCCATCGCCGGCTTGTCGACGAATTCGACTGACGCCGTCTCGAGGTGTCCGTCGGATGTCGCGACTCGGTTACACGCCGCACTGATCTTGAGGTCCGCAAAGGCGACCGATCCCCCTCCAACCTGGCCCAGGATCTTGAGCGGCTCGCTCTCCAGCTTCTTCTCCTCGCCCCCAATGTAAGGAACCACGTTGTCCAGGATGTCGAGCGAGGCCACCCCCGGATAGCCGGCGCCGCTCAACGCCTGCATCGTCGTGACGACGACGCGCCGTAAGCCGAATGCGTCGAACAGCGGCTTGAGTGCCAGCGTCAGATGAATCGTCGAACAGTTTGGGTTGCAAACGATCGCGCCGTTGGATTTTCGCCGCGCCCGCTGCATGCGGACTAGGTCGAGATGGGCGGGGTTGACTTCGGGTATGACGAGCGGAACGTCGGCGTCCATGCGATGGTTGGCGGCGTTGCTCGAGACGAGCCGGCCCGCTCGAGCAAAGCTCTCCTCGATGTCGCCGGCGACATCGCTCGGAAGCGCCGAAAAGACGAGCGAGACGTCGTAAGCGGGCTCGCAAGGCTGTACCACCATATCGCGCGCGTAAGAGGGGATTTCGGCGCCGAGGTGCCATTTGACGGCGTCGGCGTAGCGCTTGCCCACCGAATTGTCGCTGGCGGCAAGCGCGCGGACTTGAAACCATGGGTGTCCGTCGAGCAAGAGCACCAGTCTCTGTCCCACGAGGCCGGTAGCGCCCAGCACTGCAACAGGTATCTTTTCGTTCATACGTCCTCCGCGTGAATTTCAAGCCGCGCCTCTAGCATCACCCCGCTTGATCCCTGCCGAATTCAAGTCAGACGTCCGACGAAGGTACGCGTCCGATTCTAGGCTGTGGTGTTCAACCCAAAACCGGCGTGGATCGCGCGTACGGCCTGGTCGGCGTCCTTCTCTTCGATCACCATGGATAGGTTGTATTCGGACGAACCCTGGGCGATTGATATCACGTTCAACTCGCGTTCACCCAGCGCGCCGAATACCCGGGCGGATATCCCGGGGACTCCCTTCATGCCGGCCCCCACGACGGCGACGATCACGACCTGGTCCTGTGCCGCGACCCGGTCCACGTTGCCGCGCAGGCGCTCCAGCTCGAATTCCTTTTCCAGCGCCGCGCACGCTCTTGCGGCAGCCGCCTGCTCTACGACGAAACAGATCGACTGTTCAGACGACGACTGCGAGATCATCAACACGTTGATCCCTTCCCGTGCGACCGTCGAGAATACTTTGGCGGCGACACCCGGTACCCCTTGCATCCCTCGGCCTTCGACCGTGATAATGCTGAGCTGCCGGATGGCGGTGATCGCTTTGACCTTGCGTCCGTTACCGCGTGCGGCGCGGACGATGCGCGTCCCCGGGTGGGTGGGGTTGAACGTGTTGAGGATTCGAATGGGGATCTCGCGCTCCGCCGCCGGCGCTATGGTCTGCGGATGAATCACCTTGGCTCCAAAATAGGACAACTCGGCCGCCTCGGCGTACGAGATCTCGTCGATGGTCCGCGCGTCCGGGACTACCCGCGGGTCGGCGGTCATGACGCCGTTCACGTCCGTCCAGATCCATACTTCGTCCGCGTCCAGAGCGCTCCCCAAAATGGTCGCCGAGTAATCGGAACCGCCGCGTCCAAGCGTCGTGGTGACCCCGTTCCGCGTGGCGCCGATAAAACCGGTCGCCACCGGGATCACGCCCCGATCGAGCAGCGGCAGAAGGAGCTGACGCGCCTTGGCACGCGTGGCATCCATCAACGGGTTGGCTTGCGTGAACCGATCGTCGGTGACGACGATCTGCGTCGTTTCGATCGGCTCGGCCTGCTGACCGCCCTCTCGCAAGGTCTGCGTCAGGATTGGAATGACGAGTTGTTCGCCGAGCGAGGCGACCGCGTCGAGCGCGCGGGGGGTCAACTCGCCCAGGACGTGAACGCTGCGGCAGAATTCCGCAAAACTTCCCAGCCGGCGTGCGATCTGATCGTAAAGGCTGGTGCGCGCGGCGGCGACGCCAACCGCCTGGTCGAGGGCCGCGAGGTGCTGGTCGAGTAGAGCGCGTTCGGTGGCGAGAAAGGTTTGCCCATCTCCTTCGGACGCGCGGCGCACCGCGCGGATGAGCGCGTCGGTGACGCCGCTCATCGCGCTCGAAACCACGACGACGCTATGGCCTTGCGCGGCGCTTGAGGCGACCAACTCGGCCGCGTGCTTGATTCGCTGTCCGTCTCCCACCGACGTGCCGCCGAATTTCATTACCAGGCGCATGAGACCCCCTTGAAATAGCAAAGACCCTCATCCCATATGGGACGAGAGTCTCTCCCGCGGTTCCACCCAGATTCGCACACGCGCGACGGCGCTCGCGTGCGCACTCGCCATGCCGGTAACGACGGCCCCGGAGCGGTCTAACGGTCAAGAGCAAAGGGAGTTTGGGACGCCTGACCCGCCGAAAGACGGAGCTGGCGGTCTCCCCCGCTTGACCTTCTTCGCTCGGCTCGCAAGTGGTTTTCGCCGAAGGCACGCCGACCAGGATCTCAATCGCGACGTCGCGTCCCGGTCTTTCTGTGGCGGCAGGCTCGGTTACTCGTCTTGGTCATCGCCTGTTCGCTCTAAACTACTGGTGTTGATTATATCATAAATTGCACGGCACGCAAGCGCGTCGTCCGCCGTCTTGCCGACTCCGCCGGACCTCTATTATTGCCAGGCCCGCTCGCATCGCGTACCGAACATGGTAGAGACGTGGCGGTGCCACGTCTCCAACCCCGCACGCATCTAAATCACAACGTCCCCACGCGTGTCCGCCATCCTTGCGACCGCCGCGCCCCCGCCGCCACCCGGCTTACCGGATCCACCGGTGGCATGCCATTCCCCGGCCCGCGCGATCGTCGAATTGGTTGCGGAGACGTGGCACCGCCACGTCTCTACACGTGCGGTCATTCCAAATGGCCCCCGCGCCCCCGCCGCCACCCGGCTTGCCGGCTCCGGCGGTGGCATGCC
>JAMCRS010000433.1:2156-2810 GCA_023380675.1 Chloroflexota bacterium | reverse complement strand
GCAGGGTGACGATCGCCCGCCGGGCCCTCTGACCCGCAGAGCAGCTTAAAAACCGGGGAATGTCTCCTCTGACCGTGGTTCTTTGCGCACCATCAGAAGGGGCGCAATCCCGTGGAATGGCCAACCAGCACGGCATCTTTCAGATCGAGAGCCTGGCTTGAGCATCCGTGGCCGCGGCGGTCATGGGCGATCGCACGGAAGCCGTTCTACGCGAGGAAGTGTAATTGGCCGTCCCAGGCGTCTGACGACAGCGGGCCAGCCATGACTGAAGACAAAAGGGCTGGCCCGCGCCCCAGTCCTTGTAGTAACAGACCAACTGCTGGCTAGTAATTTGTGTTGCAGTTGAGATGCCTTTTTGAGTCGCTCTGAAGCGGCGATTGCTTGTTGTCCCCTCGATTATGCACAGATTGAGAATGTCCGGCGCACTTGACGCGCTGAGCTGATCCCGATTTCCGTTAGCCCGAGTTCGTCACGAAACGGCCAAAATTTAGGGCAAGTCGTTTGGAATCAGCTCAGGCGATCGCCGAGTCTGCACTACATTCTTGATCAAAACTGAGGCGCTCAGGGTAATTCCGAGCTGCTCGAGTAAGCGTTTCTGCTCGGCGCTGGGCGTGGTGATCCGCCGAAGCCGGATCTCGCGGCCATTCGTGGTGG
>JAMCRS010000433.1:0-2146 GCA_023380675.1 Chloroflexota bacterium | reverse complement strand
AAATCCGTTCCGAAGACGTCAGCCCTGACGCGATCGGCAAACAGGTCATCGCCGCGTTGCGCCGGATGGCGACCGAACTCGCGGACGGCGCCCTGCTCACCGTTGACCCGAACCGGACACGCTTGCGTCTGTTGCCCCTGCAACGCAAGGAATCACCATAATTCCATAAACATCCGTCGCGGAGCGTCCCGAATCTTCAGCGCCGACGGCGTCTCGCAGGCGGCGCGTGCCGAAGCCGGATCGCGCGGCCATTCGTGGTGGGCAGGATGATGCAGCCCCTCCGGATCATCGGCCGGCAGATTCGTTCGCAGCAGGTACGCACCCTCGCGAGCTTGCTGCCAGTTCCGCCGCTCCTCGATGAGCTTCCATTCGAGTTCGGCGCGGCCATTTTTCTGGACCACCTTGATGTCGTATAAATCCGAGACCTGGGGTGGCGGGCTTGAATGCTTCCCAACCGCCGCTCGATTTTGTTGCGGTCTTTCAGCTTGTCGATTGCCACGCGTTTGGTGAGAGCCCTGAGCGCCTTCTCCATCCGCGTCGAGAACCGGCTGCGCTTCACCTCGACGTCGGGACGGACCTGCTGCCAGCCCGCAGCAATCATCTCAGCCTCGAACTCCTTCAGCTTGGAACGCGGCGTGCCCACCAGGTACTGGGCGCCGCGCCGAGTCCAGTGACTCCTCCCAGAACCGGTCCAGATTCAACCGCCGCCACAGCTCCAGGCCGAGAAACAATCCCCAAACCGGCGCGTCCGTTCCAACCGGACGCGAACGGCCAACACGCGAGCGACTGCATCTTCATCGGGCGGGGGATCGATCTCCGAGGGGAACAGCTTCAATTGCCGGCGGTCACCCTGCTCATTGAAGACTTCGATTGTCTTCAACCAACGCGCCTGCGTCGACGCGTTCAGTTCACCGAGATCGCACAGCCGGCGCTGCCGCGGGACCATCGGCAGTGCGCACCGTTTCCACCAACGACCAATGGGTATGCGGCTTGCCGTCTTTGGTCCGGTGGTATCGCCGCAAAAACATCCTGCCGCGATATTGTCACGAACCGATGTTGACTTCATGCCCGAACCTGTTTGATTCCGGCTATGCCGCGTCAGGGGGAATTTTTGGAGACGCGGGAGACTCCCACTAAAGGTCTTGCCTTGCCACTTGGTACCGCCCTGATCTGAGGATGTTCGTCCGCGGTAGCGCGAGCGGTCTCACCAGGAGTGCGCTGCGATGACGCGTGGGGGCCCAGGAGTCTCGCCGACGAGGTCCGTCTGGATCACGAATTGCAGGTTTTTCCGGCTGCTGCCCGCTGGCAACATGCCCAAGGCTCGCTCGAGCAGGGCCGGATCCGTCAGAAACTCGCCAGCCGCCCGCGTGCCCTCGGGCCGCAAACCGGCGGCGATGACGAGGGCTTGGCCCGCTTGTGAATTCACCAGCCGCGAGATGATCGCATAATCCGCCAGATCGCCGCGCCTTGACATCCCGAGCACCTGGCCGGTCTGAAGATCGCGCACGGATGACCCGCGAGGCTCACTCCCAACGACAAATCGAAGACCTTTGGAGAAATCACGCGTCCACTGGTTCGAGATGCCGCCAATGAGCACAACCGGGCCGTCGCGCAGTTCCGAAAACGAGGTTTCATTCCCTGTCCGGATTTCCGTTACAACACCACGGCGGGCAAGCATGGCGGATATGAGCGCCAGCGTCAGCGAGGCGCCGACACCGACGTATTGCCTCGGCCGTGGCACAATGGCTGCGTTCAACGCCGGGTTGGCACGAATGCTCCGGTCCTCGAGTGATCGGTTTTCTGAGAAGGACCGCAAGAGTTCCGGGGCTTGGGGGCCGATCACATGATAGACAATCGGGTGCGGAAGACAGAGCAGAACCCGGCTGCGGCTCTTGAGGATGGGCTCCCAGAAGGTCTCCAGAGCGGACTCGCGCGATCGTAAAGCCCACAACGCCCCGGCGACGGCCGCGATGCTGGCCAGCACCGCGCCGGCGAGAAGCAGCCGCCTCCGCGTGCGTGCAGGCGTGGATACGAGTTCCCCATGTTCGTCGGCGTCGCAAATAAAAACAGGCTGATAAGAGCCGGGCGGGAGCAGGATCCTCACTCGAGAGTCCTTACCCTCGTCGCCGTAATATTGCGCCAGCCG
>JAMCRS010000432.1:833-4472 GCA_023380675.1 Chloroflexota bacterium | reverse complement strand
ACTCTTGTTCAGGCGGGAGGCCAACCGACGCGTGCACTCGGAGCTGCTTTTGGTCCTGGTCCCAGAGCGCCGCGGCCGCGGCGCTCGCGCCGGCCGCACGCGCGGCCGCCTCGCACAAATAGAATAGCGATCCCTGGGTGCTCTTGTGAGCCTGGCGAGCGACTCGCTCGCGCAGAAAACGATAGAGCTCGTCGAGCTGCCACGCGCGTCTCAGCCAGCGCGGCGGCGCAAACGCGCAATAATACGCCAGGACGACCGGCACGGCCAGAAGCTGTATGACTGGATTGACGAACGTCGCCGCGGCGGGCGCGATCAGGTCGACGCCCAAAAGCAAGATCACGAGCGCGACAATGCCCGAGCCTGTCGCCGCCAGCTCCAAACGTCGATGCGTCGCGCCGCTCGTCGTTTGCGCGCCTCGAACGAAAGCATAGGCATCGTACGATTCGACTGCGACAAAGTAGGCGACGACGACGGCAACCAGCGGAGTCACCGGCGCGACGACGGCGATCAGCCAGGAGAGCAACAGGCCCGCCAACGCCGCAGCGTGGATCGGACGCGCGACGATCGTCAAGTGGTCGACCAGTCGGAGTGCGAGATAGGGCTGCGCGAGGAGACACAGGCCGGCCAGCAGCCCCGTCCACGCCGTCATGGTGGGGTTGACGTGTGGAACGCGAAGGAGGAGTACGTACGCGGCCAGCGAGCCGAACATGAGCGCGGTGTCAAGCCGCGCCTGGACACGGTGCCGGACCAGGTCCAACAGGGTCAGCGCCGCGATCAAGACCAGAGTACCTTGTGTGACGAATGCGAGCAGCGAATCCAGGCCCATTTTAGATTTCCACGGTATAGGTATGATAGGGTAGCCAGCGTTGAGGGTCAATAGCCCTAGCGTACTTTTAGGTAAAGATTCTTTAACGTTTTTACCATCTCTAACGTTTTTCAAATGCGGATGGACGAGGGTTGTGCAGAGTATTCCTGGGTCGTGAGGGATTGCACAATTTCTTCCCTGGCCCGGTTCTGGGATTTGAACGCGGGACTTACCAGGACAAATCGCCGGCGCGTGGCGCAGTCCGCGTCCCCCGCCTCGCGGGCGCGGACGGAGCCGCGAATTTGCATCGGCAGTCGCGACCGACGCGAGTTGACGTGGACGCGAAACAGCGTAACATCATAGCGCCGGGAACGTCGGAGCGACTGCACCTGCGAACAAGACCGCCGAAAGCGGCGAGTAGCGCGTGATCGCAGTCGCCGCTTTCCGAACAGGAGTAAGGGAAATGCGTTACATGAAATGGGTCGTTCTTTTTCCAGTTGCGATCGTAGCGCTCGTGACTGCGCTGCCCGCGTTCGCGGACGATCCGTTCGGGGGGCCGCCGTCCTCGAGCAGCGGAAACGGGTCGACGACCTGGAGCGCGATCTACATCGGCAACGATGGCTGCTGGACCGGCGCCCTCGCGGCCGGCTCGAACATGTGGTTCAAGGCGGACACGTGGCCGGTGAACCTCGACGGTGTTCCCGTGACGCTGTTGGTCTGGCTCGACGACGAATTGCCTGGGGCGATCCGGCCGTCGGGAGCGGCCGTGCTGGGTCCGGCATACAACTACTTTGTCGGTACGGCGGACGACTTTGATTCTGCCAATCGCCTGGGAGACCAACAGGCCTCGTTCGTCAACGGGTTTGCCTTTCGCGTATTCGATCCGGACGCGCTGGCGCCGAACTATTACTACGCCGCCCCCAACATGTGGATCTTGACTACGGCCAACGGCGCGGCGCCGAAAGGAAATGTCCAGTCGGAGGGGTGGGGCACCCACAACTCCCAGGGTGAGCCCAACCACCTCCTGTGGTACGAAGGGGGTTCGTGGTCCGGCTGGGTCTACATACAGGCGTACAACCAGATGCTCGAGAGCGGAACCTTTTCCATCTGCACCCAAAAGCATCTCAGGTTCGATCGTTATATTACGCCGACGCCAACCGACCCGGCGGCATCCACCGGGCTGGGAGCCGAGTCCGTATTGACGACCACGTCCCGTTTGCTTCAAGCCATTCCTGGTGCAACGGCAACTCCGCTCGCGTCGCCAGCCGAATTGGGCGCGAATCGTGCGCTGCTACCGCTGCTCGCGCCCTTGACGCCAGCGGCGCCGACGGCGGCCGCGACGGCCCCAAGTCCGGACGAAGCATCGCCTTCGCCGCCAGCAGTTGGGCCGCAATCTCCGACGCCGGCCGCGAGCGATTCGCCAGCGGCGTCGACGCCGGCGCCCACGCTCGAGGCAGCGCCAACAGAAGCGCAATCGCAGACCGACGTTACCGAGTCGACTCCGGCGCCTACGACCGGCGCCGCAACCAGCTCGGATGACGCAGGCCCGACTCAGGTTGCGCCGGCAGATGCAGGCGCGGCACCTGCCACGGACGCGCCAAAGCCGGCGGATGACACGCCGCAACCGGGTCCGAGCGCGCCGGCGCCGAGCGACGCGCTGCCGACCCAAGCGCCGCCGCTCCCGCCGACTCAGGCTCCGCCGCCCGCAACGCGCGTACCGCCTCCTACTCCAACGGCAATCTCGAACGCCAAGTAATACAAGCAAAGAACCCCGCTGTCTGCGGGGTTCTTTGCTTCACTTGCGGCTTCGTGCTACTTTGACGGCCCGTGATCGCCGGCGGCCGCGCTCGACGTTAGCGCTCGAACCCATCGGTATGTCTTGAACGCGACTGACAATCCCAAGACGCCGATCAGCGCCAACCAGGAAAAAAAGCTGATCCAATTCGCCCACAAGTCCCTGAAACTGAACGTGGATATCGTACGTGCCGGGCGCCAGTCGGACCGCTGCAAGAACCCGGTCCTGGTCGTCCAGCGGCACGTAATCAACCTTGCGGCCGTTCGCATGGATGCTCTCAAGGCCGGGATAGAACAATACCGGGAGCTGGATCCAACGCGCGTCTTCGCTCGTCAAGGGACCAACAGTGAAAACGCGGAATACGGCTTGGAGCACGCGGCAGTCCACAGCGTCTCGGGAGACATTAACCCTGATGTGTCGCCCTGGGTAAGGGGACATCCGATCAAATCCAACGTGGTTTCTCAACTCAATACCTTCGCCAAAAACCCGTTTTCTGCGAGACTTTTGACGACGGTAGTGTCAGCTACAATGGCGTTTTCAAGATCGTATCCAGATCCGGGGCGAACATGCCGATAGTATCCGCAGAGACTCGTACTAACTTGGGCTGGGACACGGTCGGCTGGCCGCCAAACTCAAAGAACGCGGCTACCGCGCCACCCCGCAGCGCATGGCGCTGCTCGAAATCATCGCCACGAGCGCCAATCACCCCACCGCCACCCAAATATACCAGCAGATGCGCCGCCGGTTTCCTACCACGACCCTGGCGACGGTCTACAAGACGTTGACGCTCCTCAAAGAGATGGGCGAGGTGTTGGAGCTCGAATTCAGCGGCGCCGAGAATCGCTACGACGGCAATAATCCAGTCCCGCATCTACACTTGGTGTGCGTCGAGTGCGGCCGGATCATCGATCCGGAGTTCGACGTGACGAGCCATCTCACAGCCCGGGTAGCCCGGACCACCGGCTACGAAATCGTCGGACAGCGGTTCGACCTGTACGGTGTCTGCCCCGACTGTCAACACGGAGTGCGACCGGCCGCG
>JAMCRS010000432.1:322-823 GCA_023380675.1 Chloroflexota bacterium | reverse complement strand
ATTGGCGTAGGCCAGCGAGGGACCCGGAAATGTCAGGCGCGGCGTTTTCCGATCAGCGGCGCCGAACGTCGTGGCGACGGAGCACGATGGTCTGCTCATCACCGAATAGCTGATTCATTGCAAACCCCAAGAAGGGGGAACGGAACATGTCCGAGAAAAAGATCTTGACCACCGAAGCGGGTGCGCCGGTTGCAAACAACCAGAACTCTGAAACCGCCGGGCCAGGCGGGCCGGCAGCTTCGACGGTCCCGTTCAAAGCAGCGAGCCCCTTTTCGCGCCCGTGGAGATCCAGGGTACGACGGGCGCGTTCGCGTGGGAGAAACATCCGGACGACAATGACTTTTGCCAGGCGGGAAATCTCTACCGGTTGATGACCGAGGATGAAAAGAAACGCCTGGTCAGCAATATCGCCGGCAGCCTGTCGAAGGTCAGTAAACAGGACATTATCGATCGCAGCATCGCCAATTTCCGCAACGCAGACCCCGATTACGGGGCGCGCGT
>JAMCRS010000432.1:0-312 GCA_023380675.1 Chloroflexota bacterium | reverse complement strand
CGGTAATTCAATAGCGAAGAAGAATTGGCGGCGGAGGGACCTTCCTCCGTCGCCAAACAGCTGAACGGGCTTTCCCGCAGTCTCGCCGACGCGGCTGGTGCGCACAAAGGCGAGTCTCCTAATTGCGCGCCAATCATTAGAATTGCTATTGACTTGCACCGAAAATTGTCGTATGCTGTAACTGAGCAACGATCTCCGACTGTGTAAGTGGAGACGCTCTGCTCCACCAAGTGACCCGTTGCACGCAAAGCAATTGCAGGTCGCAAAACGCCTCGATGAGAGGCGTTTTTTGTTTCCCCCCTCGACCTTCGA
>JAMCRS010000431.1 GCA_023380675.1 Chloroflexota bacterium | reverse complement strand
AATTGGGCTGGCTGGGCTGAGGCGGACTTGGACATGGCTGCTTCCTCCTTGGCGGGATGGAAGCATTATGCCATAGTTCAGGTTCGCCTCTCTAGCTCAATCTGTGATGTACTGAGGCTACGCATTGATATCCTTCGGCGGCGTACGCCTTGATGTTCGGGAGGAGCAATGGGCTGACATGGTAGGCCAGACCTTCGCTGCAAGTTGACGTTCGCGTTGCCGATTGGGCGATCGGCTGCCGCGTTTGATTTGGAGAGGCCGCTTGAGCCGCGATTCTGGTTGCGACTTCAGCTTGGACTGTCTCTCCGAGTTGGGCTGCCTGCGTGGCTGCGGCCGCCGCGGCCGTTTCCTTCAAAATGGGTACCTGGGTTGCAGCCTGCTTTTGGCCTTCGGACACGGCTGTCTGTGCCGCTTTCGCCGCTTCGGTCTGCAGCGCGCGTTGCTCAGACGGAGTGCAACCTAACAGAATCAGGATACCCAAACAGGCGATTCCAAGAGCGAGCTTCGAGCAACAGACGCGATTCTGAATTCGATTCATTTGACTCTACCGGCAAGTGCGGGTCTTGCTTTGCCACGATTGTTGGTCGAACGTAGGCCAAGTCAGCCCACCCATGTTGAGTGTTTGCGTTTTTATCTCAGAGGGCGTGCATTTGATCAAAGGTCAAAGGCGGTGCCAACACTACACTTTCTCCATAGGGTACCTTCGCCAAAAACCCGTTTTCTGCGAGAAAACGGGTTGCGATCCTCGCTCGCACCGAAATCTTGACGAACGTGGTACATGTAATGATGAGTTTTCGAGGTGAATTCTTGCGATTTACGGCTTGGACCGCTCGAGAAAGGAATCATTTTCCATCGCCGGCGCTGTCGAGCGCACGTCTCAAACCAGTCCGACAAGCATGGGCAAGGCTGAACCAAAGAACAAGAGCAGGAGATAGAACGCTAACTTGGCGCCCTTTTCCTTCAATCGGGTTCGCTTGGCCGTTACGTCCAAGGCCGAATACAACGTGAACAACAGCGTTGCTCACCTTGTACTCCTCGACGAACAAAGCGGAATAGTCAATTAGTCGATTCGTCAATTGGTCGATGGGGCAATACGGGTATTCGGAAAGTCGGGCGTTGCGCGCCCTCGCCATGACGAGGTACCTGGCGACGTGCGATACCCGGCAAGCTGACGCTGCGCATTCGCGTGGCGTCGGGAGCCGACATATGTCACAGACGCGCAACGGCGACTGTGGTATGATCTCGATCAGCACTCGAGAAAGACAGGCCGGCAGATGGCGAACGGCCTGCAAACACATGGCTAGGAAACAGGAGAGGGACATGGATATGCAACAACTGCTTTATCCCGATTGGCGCGAGAAGGTAGTCTTTGCCAAGGATGGGCCGAACCCCCAGGCGCTGATGGAGACGGATAAGCTAAAGGTGGTGCTCGCCGGGTTGGAGCCGGGCCAAAAGATCCCGGTCCACCCGGAGGGCGCGTCCGTGTTCCATTTCTTGCAGGGCAGCGGCTGGATCACCGTCGGCGAGGAACGGCTGGCGATCAAGGAAGGCGCGACGGTCGTCGTGCCGGCCGGTGCGAACCGCGGCGTGGAGGCGATGACGCAGCTGGTCTTTCTCGCGGCCCGGGCACCGTGAGCGGGCGAGGAACGATGACGCCGAGCCTGGGACCGATCCGCGCGCGAGCGCCCCTCGTCGCCCTGGCGATGCTGTCGCTGCTCGCGGCACTGTGGGCCGGGCTGCTTCGCCTTGGCTGGTCGATTCCATCGATCGAACCGGCGCTCGCAGGCGCGCACGCGCCGCTGATGGTGGCCGGCTTTCTCGGGACGCTCATCAGCCTCGAACGCGCGGTTGCGATCGGCCGGCGCTGGATGTTCGCCGCGCCGATCTTGAACGCGGCCGGCGCGGCGCTGGTCGCCGCGGGCGTCCCGCCGGCGCTCGGCGCGCTGCTCGTGACGCTCGGGAGCGCGGGGATGGTCGCCATCAATCTGTACATGGTACGCCGGCAGGCGGCGGCGTTTACGATCGTGATGGCGCTCGGCGCGCTCGTGTGGCTCGTCGGCAACACGGCGTGGCTATTCGGCGCGCCGATCTTCCGTGTGGTCCTGTGCTGGGCCGTGTTCCTAGTGTTGACGATCGTCGGAGAGCGGCTGGAGTTGAGCCGGCTGATGCAACACGGGCGAACCGCCGAGATCGCGTTCGCCGGCGCCGTGGCGATCGTAATTGCCGGCACGATCGTCGACCTGGGAATAGGGCTCGCGATGCCGGCCGACAGCTCCGGCATCGGCTCGCGATTGGCCGGCATCGGGATGATGGGACTCGCGCTGTGGCTGCTGCGCAACGACATCGCACGCAGGACCGTGCGTCAGCAAGGTGTGACGCGATTCACCGCGCTCGCGCTGCTGGGCGGATACGTTTGGTTGATGGCCGGCGGAGCGCTCCGGCTGACCTTGGGGCAGGTGGTTAGCGGCACGGGGTATGACGCAGTCCTGCACACGGTCTTTGTGGGATTCGTCCTGTCCATGATCTTTGGGCATGCGCCGATCATCTTGCCTGCTGTGCTCGGCCGCGCGACGAAGTATGAATCAATCATGTACGGACACCTCGCGCTCCTTCATCTTTCGCTGATCGTGCGAATTACGGGCGACCTGAGCGGGAGCGTTGCGCTTTGGCAGTGGGGTGGTCTGTTGAACGCGCTGGCGGTAGTGCTTTTTTTGGGGATTACGGCGCACACGATAGTGGCCGGCGGGTCGCGAGTAG
>JAMCRS010000430.1 GCA_023380675.1 Chloroflexota bacterium | reverse complement strand
AAATGAGGGTGCGGAGAAAGTGTCACGCACCCCTCTCGGTGGGGATACGGTGCCCGCCAAGCATAGTACCTTGTCGTTCCAGGCAACGATCACATAATACAATCGAGTAGCCTCTGTGCGCGGCGACGATCGGCTAGTGGCAAGGGAACCGGTATCGAATGGCCAAATCGAGAAGCAAACCGCTCGCGTTGACTCGTCTGCACCTGGAGAACTGGCGCAATTTTGTGGAATTGGACGTGAGCCTGCGGCCGCGTGTTTTTCTCGTCGGGCCGAATGCGGCGGGCAAGTCCAACTTTTTGGACGTCTTCAGGTTTCTCCACGATATCGTCTCGGTTGGCGGCGGATTCCAGCAAGCGGTTCTGCGACGAGGCGGCGTATCCAGTCTGCGTTGTCTTGCCGCGCGACGCTATTCTGACATTGCTGTCCGAGTGGAAATTGACGGCGACGCCAACTCCCCCGAATGGCGCTACGAACTGGACTTTAGCCAGAACAAGTTCCGACGCCCCCTCATCAAGCGCGAACGAGTGACGGTGAGGGGGAAACAGGTGTTTAGCCGGCCTGACGACAAGGACCAGAAGGACCCCGAGCGCCTCACTCAGACCTACTTAGAGCAGGTTCAAGCCAATCAGGAATTCCGTCAAGTTGCGAGCTTCTTCGGGTCGGTTCACTATCTACACATCGTGCCGCAACTCGTTCGCGAGCCAGATCGCTCGATCGGACGGACGAACGACCCTTACGGGGGAGATTTTCTGGAGCAGGTCGCGCGCACTCAGGAGCGGACCCGGAAGGCCTGGCTCCGCCGGATCCGCGATGCTCTTCGAGTTGCCGTTCCGCAGCTTCAAGACCTTGAGTTGTGGCGGGACGAACGGGGCACACCGCATTTGCGTGGCAAGTACGTGCACTGGCGTCCTCAGGGCGCGTGGCAATCGGAGGAACAATTCTCAGACGGAACGCTGCGATTAATGGGGTTGCTCTGGGCGTGCTTGGACGGAAGCGGGCCTCTGCTGCTTGAGGAGCCTGAGCTTTCACTTCATCCAGAAGTTGTGCGATTTATACCGCAGATGTTCGCACGC
This sequence comes from Chloroflexota bacterium, assembly GCA_023380675.1. Next base: position 1,438 of record JAMCRS010000430.1, on the reverse strand, counting down.
ATTCAACGGCGTTCAGGGCGGCAGGTGCTGATCAGCACTCACTCGTCCGACATTCTGCGCGACGAGGGTATAGGATTGGATGAAGTCCTGCTGCTCAAACCGCAACTGGAGGGGACGCTCGTGAAGCCGGCAACGTCGCTGGCGGATGCCCAGGTGCTGCTCGACAGCGGTCTGAGTCTGGCGGATGTCGTAATCCCGAACACCGCTCCCGAAACAGCATATCAACTCTCCATGTTTGGAGACAGCGGGTAATGCTAAAGGCACTCCTGGGGCCAATTCAGTGCGCGGTCGAAGGTGCGCTGGATGAGGCGGTACTCAATCGGTTGATTCGTCATGTGGGCGCCACTCCGGGAGTGTGCTACGGCAAGCAGGGCAAGCCGCAATTGCTCGAAAGGCTGGCTGCCTTCAATCAGGCAGGTCGGTTCGGTCCGTGGGCGATATTGGTGGATCTGGACCAGGACGAAGAGTGTGCACCTCCTTTTCTAGAGGCCCACCTGCCTGCGCTGGCTCCAAGAATGTGCTGCCGAGTTGTGGTTCGAGCGATCGAGGCGTGGTTGATGGCTGACCGAGAGCATCTGGCCGCCTTCCTCGACGTCGCGCTCAACAAGGTGCCGCACGATCCGGAACAGCTAGCCAATCCAAAGCAGGTGCTCGTGAATATCGCGGGTCACTCCCGGCGACGCGACATTCGTGAGGACATGCAACCGCGGGTCGGAAGTGGGCGATCGGTGGGGCCCAGCATACGTGTCACGTCTGATCGAATTCGTGGGGACCGGCCGGGCCGGCTGGCGGCCTGAAGTTGCCGCAAAGCGAGCCGACAGCCTCGATCGCTGCCTCCGTTGCTTGCGTCGCCTGCAGGTTGGATAGAATGCAGAACGCCCGCGGCTCTTGATCGAGCCGCGGGCGTTCTGCTACTTGGTCTCCGTCTGGCCGTTCGACGGACGGCTGACCATGGTGCCGAGCAGCGCCTCGACGATGCCGGCAGCGCCGTCGGCGCCGGTCACCTGAACGTCCGGCACGATCCGGACGCTGCGGTCGCCGATCACCTGCATCATCTGCAGCAGGCCGTACGCCTGCCCGCCCAGCGACTCGACGCCGGCGCGACAGGCGTCCGCCGTGGCGCTGCCGGTGGCCCGGATCGCATCGGCCTCGCCGGCGCCGCGCAGCCGCAGCGCCTCGGATTCGCCGATCGCGCGCAAACGGATGGACTCGGCGAGCTCACGCTGCGTCGGCTGGCGCTGCCCTTGCTTGAGGCGCCCGAGCGCCACTTGATGTTTGGCGCTGTTGTGGCGAATCGGTGTGTCACGTCGCAGTAAACTACCACCGCCAAAGGCGGTGGCTTTGAACCATTGCGCCTGGAAGGCGCGCGCTTACTTTAGCCGTTAGTCGAACAGCTTGGTTTGCACGGCCTCAACTTGCTTTTCTTGCTTCTCTTGCC
>JAMCRS010000429.1 GCA_023380675.1 Chloroflexota bacterium | reverse complement strand
GCTACGTCTGGCCGATACTCGCCGGGGCCTACTTTGGCTGAGGTGCGGGAGGCAGGTTTCTTCATGCCCCCAGTTTACCTCAATTTGCCCGCCGGGGCATCTTTGTCGGTAGTTGTGCTACAGTGTCAAAAGGGGCTATTTGTCTTGAACAGAGATTTTCGGGTAGAGAAAGGCTTTGAGTAGGCCAAATACGCCGCCCAAACGTTGGCGATCCATCCTGGTTTTGATACCTGCTTCGGCGCTACGCATGCGGGACTAATAACCGCGCAACGGAACAAGACGCCAGACTACGAAGATGGCGCATTTCACCCAACTGTCAATTTCAAGGCAGTTGAGTATCTCATATAATGCTGCCCATTGAAACGCTTCAAAACGGACCGCACCAACAATCGGTGCTATGGCTCATGGTTACTAGGCATCGGGGAGTCCGGACACCATTGAGCGGCATTGCGAAGTAAGGCCTGACAAAGCTACATGTGGCCTCACGTGTCACAGGTCGAAAACATGGTCGCAAACTGGTATGTCGGCATGACACCGAACATGTTGGTCGTTGTGGCCTGAGTTTTTGGAGGAACCTAGTTGACACCGCCGTTTGATCAGCGACGAGGTCTCACTCGCCGCAGCTTCTTGGCGCTTGGCTGTTTAGTAACATTCGCTGCGACCATGGGGGCTGGACTGGGCGGAATTGGATCGTGGCTCATCGCCAGCGAAAAGGAACGGCTGCAGTTCCGAGGCACTTTAGGACTGCTCATGAGGAGGCTCGCGTCGCTTCGGTCTACAGAGGATGACCTGGACCGAATCCCGACCATGAGCGTTACTGCGGTTCCAACAGCGGGGGCCAAGTCTGATTCCTCCGTAACCCCTGAAGCAACGCTTCAATTCAATGCACCAAACGCGACACCGACCGCAACGGGAGCGGATCGCTCAACGGCACCAGCCAATGACACCCCCATACCGCGAACGCCTCAAATCAAGGTAACATCGGAGAAGGAATTAGCGCATCAAGACGGGAATATACTGAACGGTGTTCGGCGATACTCCTCGGCGAGGCGTTACGCGACCCAGACGATTGCGTCCTCTACAACACCCTGCCCAACAGTGCATCGCAACTGAAACCGCACATTGTGTATATCCCTCTCCATGCGGCTATTACAACGACCCGGTCAAAGAATGCACTTGCAACGCAACGAACGTCTTGCGGTACCAAAAGCGCATCAGCGGCCCGCTGCCCCTTTCGCTCCGCTACAGGGATCTTCGACTCGATCGGATCGACATCCATCCCCTCCGCTTCGCTTCGGGGATCTGCGACGTTGAAGTGCCGCGAGTCGATTACGAGAAATTGTCAGGCGACCGGCTGGGCGAGACTTCCGAGACGATTCGCACACGAGTGGAGATGGCGCGCGAACGGCAGCGCAAGCGGTTCGCCGGCACGGCCCTGCAATGCAACGGAGACATGGGACCAGCGGAGGTGCGGTTGTACTGTGCGATCGACGCGGCAAGCAAGAATCTCTTGCGCGCCGCGATGCAGCAGATGTCGCAGATCCCGCGGTCTTTGCGGGACAGTCGAGCGCACGCGCGTTCCACCGTATTCTGAAACTGGCGCGGACGATCGCGGATTTGGCCGGTGTGACAATATCGAGACACCACATCTCGCGGAGGCGATCTAATACCGGCCGAGACGGAACACCTACACGAATTCGTCCCAAGCCAGCGTTTCGACTTCACCCGGAGTATCGAGTTGGCCATTCTAATCACCGGCGCGGGCCTGGTGGGTTCGCACGTGGCACGCGCGTTGCAGGACCGCGGCGAGCAGGTGGTCCTCTACGACATCGATCCGTGCCTCGACTACTTGGCGACCGTGCTGGACGCCGATCGTGCGAAAATCGTCACCGGCGATATCACAGATCCGCCGCACTTGGCACGCGTCGCCCAAGAGAACGATGTGTCGTGTATCGTCCACACGGCAGCGCTGATCGGCGCATCCGTATCGCGTGAGCCCTATCGCGGCGTACAAGTGAACGTCGGCGGCACGATCGCGGCGGCTGAGGCGGCGCGTCGAGCAGACGTGCCGCGTTTGCTATTTTGCAGCACCATGGCCGTCTACGATTTTGATCGCTTGCCGACGCGTCCCATTGACGAAGAGACGCCGCGTGGACCCAAAAACCTTTATGCCGCCACCAAACTGGCCGGCGAGCAACTGCTCGATACCTTTCGCGGCATGGCATCGCTCGATATCCTGCACCTGCGCCTCGCCGGCGTCGTCGGCCGCGGGCGATACGCCGGAGGCTCCTGGGTGGGACGCGTACTGAACCGGGCGCTTGAGGCTTGCCTGGAAGGACGCGCGGCCGAGCTGCGTCCCGAATGGCTGGGCGTCCAAGAGTATGTCTACGTCAAGGATGTGGCCGCCGTCATAGCCGCGTCGTGCCTTGGTCCGGGCGAGTTGGCCGGCGCGTACAACATTGGCACCGGCGTGCTCCACGGGGCGGACCAGGTTGTCGACGAAATCCGACGAGTTATCCCCGGCGCTCAGATCCATCTCGAAGCCCAAGAGAAAACCGTTTCATACCTAACCCGAACGCAAGCCTACGACATTTCGAAGGCACAGCGTTTCTTGGGGTACGCTCCCCGATTCACGCTCGGCTCTGGACTGGAAGAGTACGTAAGCGAGCTGCGTCGGTTTGGCAAGTGTTACGACAAGCTCGCGTAACGTAATCGAATCGGGAGAATCAGCACCCATGCGCGTCCTGGCACTCTTGGCTACTTACAACGAAGAACGTTATATTGCGGCCAACCTCGAGCACCTCTTTCGGCAAGGCTGCGACGCGTATCTCATCGACAACGAATCAACGGATCGAACCCTATCGATCGCAGAGTCGTACCTAGGACGCGGGCTGGTGGGGATCGAGACGATCTCGCGGTGTCCGTACTATTCGCACCGAGCGAAGCTCGAACGCAAGGAGGTGCTCGCCGCCACGCTCGACGCCGATTGGTTTATGCACATGGACGCCGACGAGTTCCGGCTGCCGCCTCGTTCAGACCAGACGCTCGCGCAGGCTTTTGAACAGGCAGACGCCCACGGGTACAACGCCGTCCATTTCCTCGAGTTCGTTTTCATCCCAACACTACAAGCGCCAGACCACGACCACCCCGATTTCCAAAAGACCATGCGGTGGTACTATCATTCTCGCCCGCTCCGCTTCCATCGGCTGAACGCATGGAAACGTCAGCCGGGGAGAGTGGATCTTGCCTCTTCCGGAGGACACACCGTTCAATTCGACGGCCGGCGGATATGTCCCGAACCTTTCCGTATGAGGCACTATCACTTTCTGAGCGTGCCGCACGCGGTAACCAAACTCGTCGGACGGCCGTACGATCCGGTGGAAAAGGCCGCCGGCTGGCACACTTGGCGCGCGTCGATCAAGCCGGAGGACATCCATCTGCCGAGCGAGAGCGAATTGCGCGTGTACACCTGTGACGACGAACTGGACGTCTCCGACCCGTGGCCGGAGGATTGGCTAGAGATCGTGACGAGAGACAGAGACCCAGCGCTAACACGCCGCCGAATGCGCGTGCTACAGCAAGAACGCGAGCAACTGATCGAACAACGCGCGTCAATGGTGGCCCAGTACGGCGAGCGCCAGCACGCAATCGACCTCCTGGCAGCGCAACTCGCCGATCAGACACAGAAGGTAACCGAATTGATCGACCGGGTGGGCGAACAGCAGCGGACGATCGCAGCGCTCACTGCCGAATCCGCAAAGAACTCGCGCATGGCGCAGGGCATCCTCGCGCCGGTCGTCGAATTGAAC
>JAMCRS010000428.1:395-2817 GCA_023380675.1 Chloroflexota bacterium | reverse complement strand
CGCAGACGTTCCGGGCGACCAGTCCCCAACGGAGCGCCGTGTTGAGGGCGGAAGGGGAAACGGCCGGATATGGTTATGGAGATCCGCCTGGACGACGTCGTGCACATGCGCAAGCCGCATCCGTGTGGCTGCTACGAGTGGCGTGTGGTGCGCCTGGGGGCGGACATCGGTATCAAGTGCCAGAAATGCCATCATCGCGTGCTGTTGCCCCGCTCGACCTTCGAACGACGGGTGAAGTCCTTTGTGCAGCGGGGGGCCGAGCAGCCGGCTGTCGATTGCAGGTTGCCTGCCGTGGGCGAGGTGCAAGAGGAGGAATGAGCCGAATAATCGATCTGCGCAGTGATACCGTGACCCTGCCGACCGACGCGATGCGGCAAGCAATGGCGCGGGCTGAGGTGGGGGATGACGTTTTCGGTGAGGATCCGACGGTCCGCCGCTTGGAAGAAATGGCGGCGGAGCGCATGGGCAAGGAGGCCGGCCTGCTGGTGGTTTCGGGGACCATGGCCAATCTGGTGTCGCTGCTCACGCATTGTGGACGCGGCCAGGAGGCCATCGTCGGCGACGAGGCCCACATCTTTTTCTATGAGGTAGGCGGCGCCTCGGCGCTTGGTGGCATCCCTATCCGGACCGTTCCGACCGATCGTCTCGGCAGACTGCCGATCGATGCCGTGAGCCGTGCCATCCGCACGGAGAATGTTCACTTCCCACCCACCGGCCTGATCGCCATTGAGAACTCGCACAATCGCCGCGGCGGTCCCGTGCTCGACGCGGAATATGTCCGGACAATCTGTACACTGGCGCACGACAAGGGTATTCCCGTGCACATGGATGGCGCGCGCATCTTCAACGCGGCGATAGCGCTCGGTGTGCAGCCGGCAGCGTTGACTGCTCCGGTCGACAGCGCGATGTTCTGCTTCTCCAAGGGGCTCTCTGCCCCGGTGGGGTCGGTGATCACGGGAAGCGCTGAGTTTATCAAGCGGGCGCGCAAGAACCGCAAGATAGTCGGCGGCGGCATGCGCCAGGCTGGTGTGCTAGCCGCGGCTGCCATCGTGGCCCTGGAGCAGATGGTGGACCGCCTGGAGGACGATCATCGCCGGGCACGTCGCCTGGCGGAGGGGCTGGCCGCCATTCGCGGTATGCAGGTCGATGTGGAGACGGTGCAGACCAACATCGTGCTGTTCCAGCTTGTGGGCGGGGACTGGGATGCGCTCCGGCTGGTGGAGTCGCTCGGCCAGGAGGGGATCCGCTGCCTGGATTACGCGGGCAGCGGCATTCGCATGGTTGTCCACTACGGCATCGAGGACGAGGATATCGAGCGGACGCTGCTCACCGTGCGGCGTTTGATGGAGGGTGCAGCGTCCTGTCGTAGCGCGTTGGGCGTCCTGTGAGGCTTTGGCAATGCACGATCACCTTGTGCGGACCTGTTGCCAACCGTTCTTGCACTGTGTTATAATCTGCGGGCCGCCGGAAGGCGGTAGCGTTTTTGGACCCGTGGTGCAGCGGCCAAGCATACGTCCCTGTCAAGGACGAGATCGCCGGTTCGAATCCGGTCGGGTCCGCCGAAGTGATCGCCACCCTCCTCCGTTGGGCGGCGATTTCTGTTTGGTATAGAGGCTGTTGCTCCATTCGCTTAAGAGGCCCTCCGAAGGAGTAGCCGTGGACGGAGAAGCCTCTCTGTCTGCTGACTCGCACGATTCGGGTGATCCATCTCCCCAACGGACACCGCCTGAGCGCGATGATCGTGCGGTTCTCGATGCCCTGGTCGAGAACAGCGATGCCCGTCTAGCCTACCTCGATAATGACTTCGCCGTCGTCCGCGCGAACACGTCCTATGCCGTCGATGCCGGGTACAGTGAGCCTGACGAGGTCGTTGGTCGCCGTCATCTTGACTTGTTCCCCGGCGCGGCCATGCGGGATGCCTGTGAGAAGGTTCGCGATGCGGGCGAGCCCGTCCACCGTCCGATAATGCCGGTGCAGTTGTCACGGCATCCCGAGGGAGGTCCGGCCTACTGGGACTGGTCGCTCGCACCGGTCAGAGACTGCACCGGTCGCGTGCAAGGATTTGTCTTTTCGGCGGCGGAGGTCACCGAGCGCAGGCGAGCCGAGCTGGAGTTGGAACGGTCACGCGAGTTCTGCATCTCGCTTTTTGACGATTTCCCGGCTCTCGTTTGGCGCTTGGATGCTGACGGCAGGGCTGACTACTTCAACAGAACCTGGCTGGCCTTTACCGGCCGCACGTTGCAACAGGAGCGTGACGGCGGCTGGCTGGAAGGAGTTCATCCCGAGGACCGCGACCGGATCAGGGTGACGTCCCTCCCCGCGTTTCAGGCGCGTCAGTCGTTCGAAATGGAGTACCGGGTGCGCAGACGCGACGGCGAGTATCGCTGGGTCCTCGATCGAGGCTGCCCATTCTATGACCGCG
>JAMCRS010000428.1:0-368 GCA_023380675.1 Chloroflexota bacterium | reverse complement strand
ATTTCGCGGGGTACATTGGATGGGCGTATGACGACACGGACCGCAAAACGGCCGGAGATGAACTGCGGGCGCTCGACGTGTTGTTCCGGCAATTCGTGGAGAGCGTCCCGGCCGCCGTCGCGATGTTCGACAAAAACATGCGGTACCTGATTGCCAGCAAGCGCTGGCTGAAGGATTACCATCTCGACGATCGCAACATCATTGGGCTTACCCACTACGAGGTCTTTCCGGATGTCCCAGAGCGGTGGAAAGAGATTCATCAGCGTGCCCTGGCCGGGTCGGTCGAGTGCTGTGAGGAAGACCACTTCGTGCGGGCAGACGGGACAGTGGAGCTGATTCGCTGGGAGCTGCAGCCGTGGCGGGATACA
>JAMCRS010000427.1:1136-2973 GCA_023380675.1 Chloroflexota bacterium | reverse complement strand
CCTGGGCGCGATCGACGCCGGAATCACAACCATTCTGGATTGGTCTCGACGTCGACGCTCAGGCTCGGCCGCAGTCCGCGATCGAGGAAACGCTGGGTGGGCGGCATGCCGTGACCCATCATCATCTCAACCGGGCAGGCGAGCGAGAACGTCCCGCCGGTATCCACGATCATCTGGATTTCTTCGTCGCTCAACGTGGTGCAGTGGATGTAGGTCGTGTCGGGGCCGAGGAGCTTGGCCCGGCCCATCTCGCCTAGCTTACCGTGTTGCCCCGAAGTTCCCACGCCGACGTGTACCGTGATGCGGGCGCCGACCTCGCGGGCAACCGCCCACTGGCTCTTGGCTACGTCGAACGGCGTAAACTCGGGGCCGGGGGGCGCAATCGCGAGGGTGACCAATTGGTCCTTGGAGGAAAAATACTTTTTGGCGATGTCTCTGATCCAATCGTCCTGGTTCGGCTCGGGGTACTTCCACCACGGATAGCCGTACGCAAAGACGGCGCGGATGCCCGATTCTTGCAGCGCGCGGATGACCGCGTCGGCGTGCTCCCGCGTCGCCTGGATGTGAGACCAATCCAGAATGGTTGTGATTCCGGCGTCGATCGCGCCCAGGAGGCCCACCCGATCGCCGGCGTAAGCGTCGTCCGGGCGATAGACGGGCGCCAGGACGTTCAGCACGAACGCCAAGTAGCTGGCGTCGCCTTCCAGCGGGACGTCGGTCCCGATATTGCGCAGAATGCCTTCCCAGATGTGCCGGTGCGTATCGATAAAGCCCGGCATGACGATCGTATTCGAGGCGTCGATCACTTCTGCGTCCGCGACCTTGAGATTCGGTCCGACGGCAGCGATCTGGGTGCCCTCGATCAGCACATCGGCTTGCATATGGTTGCCGACTTTGCGATCAAGGCTCAGGACGGTGCCGTTGTGAAGCAAAGTGCGGTTGGCGGTCATTGTCCCTCCTATGCGGAAATGAGTCTGCCCCCTTGCGGCGGCATTATCATCGTTGATACTTGATCACGGGTATGGCCCTTGTGCGGTCAGGCCGTCGACGCGCTATTGTTCCGGCTTGCCACCTCCTCTTGCCTCGGCGTTTCTACGGAGCGACTGGCTCGTTCGCAGCAAGCGACGCCCAATCGCGTTCAAAACGAAATACCTCTTTCGCGGGCGGCAGGGGCGCCTGCGTCTCGATCCAGCGAACGGGCTCATCGCCTACGTTCGAAAAGCTGTGCAGACAGCCCACGCCGGTCCAGATCACGTCCCCCGGCCCCAGATCATAGGCTTGGCCGTCAGCCGTCGCGCGGACGCGGCCGCTGAGGATCAGGTAGGACTCTTCAAAGGTGTGGTCGTGTGGATCGATCTTGGCGCCCGGCTGGTATTGAATCAGAAAAAGCGACTGATGGATCGCGCCGAAGGAGCGGTCGACGAACATCTTGATCGCGACGCCGGTGGTTGGATTAAAACCCTCCATCTGGGACGGGCCGCCAGGCCGCGGCAATTGTGTTTCGTCGAAGTGGCCGAGCAGCTTGTTCTCGGGGTCCGCCAGGTCGACCGACTGCGCTATCAAAGGGACCTGACCTGCGACGAAGAATGTGTCGCGTCCATATTCGATCGGGCGCGGCTGGGGCGCCTGGGCTTCCAGCCAGCGCGCAGGCTTGTCTGCAACGTTGCGCCATCCGTGAGCGATGCCGGTACCGACGACTGCGAAATCCCCGCGACCGAGCAAGTGCGCGCGGTCGCCGATCTGGACGATCACCTGGCCCTCGAGCAGAATGAAACTCTCTTCGAAGGAATGGACGTGCGGGTCGATTCGTCCGGCCGGCGCGAGCTCACCAATGCCG
>JAMCRS010000427.1:0-1126 GCA_023380675.1 Chloroflexota bacterium | reverse complement strand
TCGATCGTCGTCGTTCGAGTAAAGCCGGCGCTGCGCTTGGCGTACAGCGGCGGCGTAGCCTGGCCGATGCGACTCAGATTCGAGGAGTAATGCATGAGGGCCTCCTTTGGTACCTCGTGCGGCGCGAGGTGTTAGGGCGAACGGCTAGTCCAGCACCCGCAGCGGTTCTTGAATAAGCTCGGCCAGCGTCTGAAGGAACCGAGCGGCGCGTGCGCCATCCGCGACGCGGTGATCGCAAGACAGGGTCAGCGTCAGCATCGGGCGCACGGCCGGCTGCTTGTTCACCGCGACCACGCGGTCGGCGATGCGGCCGACGGCGAGGATCGCGGCTTGGGGCGGATTGACGATCGCGTTGAAGCCGTCGACGCCGTACATTCCTAGATTGCTCAGGGTGAAGGTACCGCCCGAAATGTCCTCGAACAACAGCCGGCTCTTCTGCGCTTTGCCGACGAGCTCCTGGCGCCGCGCGGCGATCTGGCCCAGCCCCAACTGGTCGGCGCGGTGAATGACCGGGACGACGAGACCCTCGTCCACCGCAACGGCAAGCCCGACGTTGATCTCGGCGTTCGGCACGATCGATCCCTCTCGCCAGGTGGCGTTCAAGCGCGGGTGCTGCTGCAGTGCTATCGCCGCTAGCTTGACCAGCAGGTCGGAAACGGTCGTCTTTGCCGGCAGGCGCTGCAGTGCCTCCTCGCGCCACGCGAGCAGCGCGCCGGCGTCGACCTCGCGCGTGAGGTAAAAGTGCGGAATGCTCGTCCAAGCCTGGGTCAGGCGCTCGACCATTACCTGCCAAGTCCGGCCGACAGTGAACTCACCTGGAGCACCAACCGGGAAAGCCGCCGGCGCGCTGGGCGCTACTGCGTAGCTTGGCAACGGAGCCGCCAAGACGTCTGCCGCGAGCACGGCGCCGTCCGGGCCGCTGCCGGAGAGTGCGGCGAGCGAAAGGCCGCGCTCCGAGGCTAGACGGCGCGCTTTGGGTGAGGCCAGGGTACGGCCCGACCCGCCGGTCGGAGACGCCGGGTTCTGGGACACTCGCTCGGCTTGCGCGGCGAGGTAAGCCAGAACGTCGTCTTTCTGAACGAACGCGCCGCGCGGCTGAATCAGGCTGAGGTCGATACCGTTTTCG
>JAMCRS010000426.1:483-2549 GCA_023380675.1 Chloroflexota bacterium | reverse complement strand
ACACGATGGTTCGCTGGCCGCCGCTTTCCTCGTACCACATGCTCGTGATGACGTGCGACATCGCCGGAAACGGCGGGGAAAAGTCGGAAACGAGATAGCCCGCGCCGGCCGCTCGGCGCGCGATCGGCGCCGGCGACGCCGGCTGCGGGACGGGTGTCGGACCCCGCGGAGGCTGCGGGCGGCTGCTCGCCGCAGCACGCGTTTGGGCGGCGCTCGCCTGAAGCGTTTGCTTGACCGGCGGCATCGACCCCGGCGGTGTCGCACTCAGCGCGAGCGCGGCAAGCACGGCGAAAACGACAACCGCGCCGGCTCCGGCAAGAACTAGACGCGTGGATTGCAGCTTCATCTCGGTAGTCGCCGTGGACGCCGCGGGCCCGCGGCAAAGCTGGAATTGCTTCGAATGCCGATTTTCAATTCTGCCACGTAATGTCGGTCGACCAGTTTAGCGGCTGCTGCGTTCGAGCGTCGGCATTGAGCGCGTTGTAGAGCTGAGTCCAGCCCGTGCTCGGACTGTTGCCCGTGTACGGGCACGCGCCCGAGCCGACGTCCTGGCACGCCTGCCACTGGGTGAACGTCCCTTGAAAATCCATGCTGCTTCCGTGGTTGACGAATCCGTATACTCCCATGCGATACCACTGATCGGCGTTCGCTCCGCTCGAAAGATAGATTTCAGGCACTGGATAGGCGCCCGAAGCACCCCACGAGACATACCAGATGTCGTCGAGCGCCCAGCCGTTCAGCGGCGTGCACGAAGGGCAGCTGGAGTAGGGACAGCTATCGCATGAGCCAAAGTTGTACAGCGCGACCGTCGGCGTCAAAGAGAAGAAACCATCAACCCACGCCCGCGTATCGGTGGGCGAGTTCCAGCCCGGTTCCATGTCGTTCGCGCCGGCCGCGGCCATTTTCGAGTTGTAGCTCGACGCGGTGATCCAATCGTTAACGCCGCCGACCATCTGCGCCCACGCCTGGCCGTGCGCGCTGGAAACGTTGCCGCCGCCCGGGTTGCACGGCCCGGACCCCGAGCCCTGGCCGCAGTTGGTGGTCCCGATGGCAAGGACGATGTGCGCGTCAGAGGGCGAGCAGTTCCAATAGCCCTGCAGGAACCAGGTCGCGGCGGTCTCGATTTGTGAGGTCGAAGCGAATCCGCCGACGCCGAAAAGGCGCGTGCCGTACACCCCGCTCTGGACGCGCGGGGCGCCAAAATCGAGCACGACAATGCCGTTCTGGTCCGCGCCTGCCTGCGCGCATCCCTCATTGTACAGGGTAGTGGAATCCACCGTGCCCATGTACCGGCTGTACGTTGCCGCTGGGGGCACGCTGCTGGCTCGCGAGATGAGTGGATAGTAATAACGGTAAGGTGTCGGAGCTGGGTCTTGAGCGAACACGGTTCGAGCCTTCGGCAACAAGATTGCCGACGTGAGAAGTAAAAGGAGTGCGAGGCCTGCGGCTGTTCTGTACTTGAACGCTATGGGGTGCCTCCCGGCGGTAGCCCGCCGACTTGCGAATACGGCGATCGACGTGGAGGGCGTTGGGGCCGCCCGTCAACGTAGCCCTGTGCAGGGACACGTCCGCGCTGCTTGCGCGGACGCCGGTTCGGTTGAATCCAGTCAGACTCCCACGTATCTGGCGTAAACGCTGCGCGCGACGGTCGAGTCGTCAGTTCCCTTGACGATCGCCCGTGCGTCCGGAAAAATCGTCAGCTCGTACGGGTCGACCGACAATCTCAAAAGGTATTCGTTGAGCGAGATCCGGCCCAGGCCGTCCAGGCGCGCGGCGAGCGCGGCCAGGTCCAACGTGTGTCCCCGCCCGGGGTTCACCTGAACGGCGTCGCGCCCGCAGAGAAAAGCCGTCATGGCTCCGGCGTGTTCGCCTTCCAGGTGTTCGAATTTCCCGTGCCCGCACACCGGGCAGTCGTCACGCCGCGCGACCGCGAACGACTCGAACGTATTGTCCCACAAGTCGACGTTGATCAAGCCGGCGTTGCGCGCGCCGGCGCCGGCGATGAGCTTGATCGCTTCGGCGCTCGCGATGGACGCGATCACGTTGACGACCGGCGCGATCACCCC
>JAMCRS010000426.1:0-473 GCA_023380675.1 Chloroflexota bacterium | reverse complement strand
TATCGCACGTCGGCAGCGTGCCGGGAGCCGGGTCGCGCTCGAACAGGCAGCGCAGACAGGCGGTCTCGTGCGGGACGATCGTCATCGTCATGCCGTAGCTCGCCACCGCGCCCGCGTAGATCCACGGCACGCCGTGCTTGACGCATGCGTCGTTGACGAGAAAGCGTGTTTCGAAATTGTCGGTGCCGTCCATGACGAGGGTCGCGCCCCGGACCTGCTCTTCGATATTCTCCGCGTTGACGTCAGCGACGACCGCTTCGATCTTGATCGACGAGTTGACGCGCCGGAGCGTCTCCGCCGCCGCGACCGCCTTGGGCGTGCCGCGCGCGACGTCCTCTTCGTCAAAGAGGACCTGGCGCTGAAGGTTGTTCAATTCCACATAGTCGCGATCGACGACGACGAGGGTTCCGATGCCGGCGCGCGCCAGCGTGTTCGCCATCACCGTGCCGTTCGCGCCGCAGCCGATCAGAACG
>JAMCRS010000425.1 GCA_023380675.1 Chloroflexota bacterium | reverse complement strand
ATGGGAAATGGCCGGGATTGGGCTCGTCGTCCTTGCCTTGGCGGCCGCGGGCGCGGCTGCGCTCCCCATCACGCTCGCACTCGGATACCCGTTCCCGGTTCGCCTGATCGTGACGATCGTGTTCCTGCTGCTCGCGGTCGTTGCGGCCGTCGTCCTCGTCCTACGCGGGCTCGCGCGCTGGCGCGATCTCGCCCGCGCCACCCAGGCGGTCGGCGAAGCGCAGGGACAGGAGCTCGCCCGTGCGTCGGCGAGCGAGGCGCAGCAAGAGCGCCTGGCCAAAGCAGTGGAGCGGCCCGCGCAGCTCGAATTGTCGCTTCCAGAGACCGTCGACCTGGCGCAATCCACGCGCGTTTCCATCGCACGCGAGCTGAACAATCAGACACGCGAAGAGCTGACGGCCGGGCGCGAGGTTGCGCGCGAGCAGTGGCTCAACGCCCGGGCCGTCCTTTCGGAGCTCGCGCAGCAGAGCGCCGTCGCGGACGTCGCGCAGGCCGGCCCCGAACGCGAGCGGTGCGAGCGCGCCGCTGCCAAGGCCGAGGCCATTCTCGGCCGCTGGAAGCCGCGCGCGCAAGCGATCGCCCGGACGCTGGGGACGGACATGGAAGAAGAGGCCATCCGAAGAGCCCGCTCACGCGTCGATGCAGAGATCGCCCATGTCCAGGGGCTCGCCAAGGGCGCCTCACACGCGGGCGAGCAGCTCGCCCGGCTCGACCAGCAGTCCCGGTCTCTCATGGACGTCGCACAAAAGGCGTTCGGCGCTGCCCGCGACCGCGGCCTGACGCCGGCCGCGCCGCCCTGGAGCCCGTCGCTCGCGGTCGACGACTATACTGCTTTTGGCAAAGAGCTGCGCGCCGCATTCGATTCGCTCGGCGGCGAAGCGGTCGTCAAGCAGGTGCGCCAGGTGGAAGGGGAGCTTGGTAGACGGCAGGGCGAACGCGAGACCCGTGCGCGCAACGCGTTCGCGCTCGTCGCGCGGACGCAAGAGCTCCTGGCCGGCGCCGGCCTGACCGCCGCCCTCACTCTTCCGGTCGATCTGAAACAAATGGAGGAATTGCGGAGCCGGCTGCAGTCGCTCGACCTGGGCGCCGAGCCGGCGCTGTCAGCCGAGCATCGCGAGCTGGTTGGTCGCGTGCACTCGCTGCGCGACCGGCAAGCGCAGCTCGAACGCGAGCTCGGATTGGAAAACAGCCTGCTCGATCCGGCTGCGTGCCGCGCCGAATGGAAGGACAAAACGCGGCAGCTTTTGGTGCGCGAGCGCGGGATCGAGATCGCGTCGCTCGCCCGCCGGCGGATCGTCCAGAAGGTCTTGCCGGCCACCATGGACTATATGCGGCAGATCCTGCCGGCGATCACGCGCGACCGCTATCACGACGCCCAGCTCGATCCCGAGTCGTACAAGATACAGGTGTGGGGACGAGCGGGCCGCCGCGGGGGGAGCGTTCAAGGAGAAGAATATTTTCAGCGGCGGGACCAAGGACCAGTTCTCGCTGGCGCTGCGGCTCGCCTTCGCGCTCGCCACGCTTCCGCAAGAACGCGGCACTTCACCCTCGTTCATCTTTCTCGACGAACCCCTGAGTTCCTTCGACGAAGAGCGCGCCGATGCGCTGATTTACTTGCTGACCGAGGGCGAGATCGCGCGCGCGTTCGATCAGATCTTTCTGATCAGTCACGTCCACGTCGACGAACGGCAGTTCACCCACCACGTCGTGCTGGAGAACGGCCGCGTCGCGGCGAGCGACCTACCCGCCGAGTGACGCGCGGCCGGCGGCCGTGCCGCGTTTCCACACGTCGATGGGTCAAGCCAAGTGGACGAGCTGCGCGCCCAGTGCGAGCGCGGCGCGACATTCGGTGGAGTCGATAACGGCCGCCAGCGGGGCCGGCGGCGCCGGATCCGGCTGGCGCGGGAGGAGATCGCACTGCCACCAGCCCACGTCCCGCCATTCGCCGAGCTTGTAGCCGACCTCGCGATACACCCCGACCGGCGCAAAGCCAACCGCCTCGTGAATGGCCACGCTCGCCGGGTTGGGCAGCGCGATTCCAGCGTACGCGCAGTAAAACCCCTGCGCCCTCAGGACTTGGAGCAGCGGCGCGTACAGTCCGCGCCCGACGCCCGACCGGCGAAACCGGCCGTCGACGTACACCGAGACGTCGGCCGCCCACTGGTAGGCGGCGCGTGCCCGGTGCGGGCTCGCGTAGGCATACCCCAGCAGCTCCGAGTCCGAAACGCACACCAGCCACGGAAACCGCTCGAGCGTTGATCGAATGCGCGAACGCATCTCCTCGACGGTCGGAGGCTCCAGCTCGAACGAAATGATCGTTTCCCGGACGATCGGCTCGTAGATCGCGTGCGCCGCCTCTGCGTCACCCGCTTCGGCCAGCCGGACGATGGGTGCTTTCATCCCCCGGAATTCCCTACCAATAATGGTGCACCTGCTCGCGAATCCGCCGGTCGTAGACCTCTTGCGCCTTCCGCATCGCGTCGTCCGGGATCGCGGGAAGGTCGGCCGCACGGCAGTTGTCCTCCACCTGGGTCGGGCGCTTGGCCCCCGGGATCGTACACGTCACCGCGTCGAACATCAGGATCCAGCGCAGCGCGAATTCCGCCATCGTCCAGCCGGCCGGAACGATGGGGCGAAGGTCCTCGACCGCCTGCAGCCCCTGTTCGAAATCCACGCCGGAAAACGTCTCGCCGCGATCGAAGGACTCGCCGTGCCGGTTAAAGGCCCGGTGATCGTCCGAAGAAAACTGGCTGGCGCGCGTCATCTTTCCGGCGAGCATGCCAGAGGAGAGCGGCAGGCGCGCGAGGATTCCGACGCGGCGCTTCTTGGCCTGCTCGAAGAATAGCTCGGACGGCCGCCGCCGGAAAAGATTGAAGATGATCTGCACCGACTGAACGCCCGGATACTCGATCGCCTTGAGGGCCTCCTCCACCTTTTCCACGCTGACCCCGTAGAACCGCAGTTTCCCGGCTTTCACCAGGTCGTCAAGCGCCCCGAATAGCTCGGGATGGTAGTAGACCTCGGTCGGAGGGCAGTGCAGCTGCAAGAGATCGATCGCCTCGGTTTCGAGATTCTTGAGGCTGCGCTCGACGAACGCGGTGAGGTTGGCGCGAGTATAGCCCTCCGTGACGTGCGGGTCGAGCCGCCGCCCCGCCTTGCTCGCGATGTGAATCGTCTCGTGGCGCTCGCGCTTGAGCTGGGCGAGCAGCCGTTCGCTTCGTCCGTCGCCGTAGACGTCCGCCGTGTCAAAGAAATTCACCCCCAGGTCCACCGCGCGTCGGAGCGCGTCCAGCGAGTCGCGATCGTCGACCGAGCCCCACGTCCCCCCCGATGGCCCACGCGCCAAAGCTGACCGTCGAGATTCGCCAGCCGGTGCGTCCCAATTCACGGTACTGCATCGCCTACCTCCTTGACTCGAATGCGTCTGCGCAGCGCTGCAGTCGCGAGTGTACCACAACGCAAACCGCTTCGCAAGTCGCGTCCCCTCGCCCTCCCAGTGAGGGGCTAGGGTGAGAGTCGCCACCTTAACATGCCCTTAACGCGACGATTATGCCCAGTTAACCACAAGCGCGCCCCATTCTGTTACACTCTGCACGATCGACGAAGAACAATCTAAACAAGGATAGCAGGGAAATCACGATGAGCAGTCCAAAGTACACTCGAACTACGTCTACACGCAAAGATACCAGTGC
>JAMCRS010000424.1:1486-2739 GCA_023380675.1 Chloroflexota bacterium | reverse complement strand
TCACGGACGACGACGGATCGATCAAGCCGGGAATGACGGCCAATGTCGAGATCGAGGTGGAACGCCGCGACAACGCTCTGCTCGTGCCCACGCGCGCGATCAGGACGGTCAGCAACCAAAAGGTTGTCACCGTGCAGGCGAACGGCCAAACGATTACGACGAAGGTGACCACGGGGCTCTCGAACGACACGTCGATCGAGGTCACGGACGGGCTCAAGGACGGGGACGTCGTCGTGCTGAATCAGACAACGACAAGCACGAGCGGCAGCAGCAACGCAGCCGGCGGTATGGGGATACTCGGCATCGGCGACAGCGGTGGACCTCCCGGCCCGATGAATTGATCGGTCGGGACGCGGACCCGGCAGTGGCATACCGCGCCAGAGCATACTCGCGTGCGTGCCGGCGCCGTGGCGGAAAGCGCTGGAATGGGTGGCTCGAGGAGGAGCAGCATGGCAACGATCATCGAGATCGACGGCGTAAGCAAAACGTACCCGATGGGAGACTTGCAAGTTGCGGCGCTCAATGGCGTGTCGCTGCGGATCGAGCAGGGCGAAATGGTGGCGATCACCGGCCCGTCCGGCTCCGGCAAGTCGACCCTGATGAACATCATCGGCTGCCTGGACACGCCGACCAGCGGCCGCTACATCCTCGACGGAATCGACGTGTCGAAAATGAGTGATGACGAGCAAGCGGGCGTGCGCAACAAGAAAATCGGATTCGTTTTCCAACAGTTCAACCTGCTGCCGCGCACGGCCGCGCTCGATCAAGTGGAGCTGCCGATGGTTTACGCCGGCGCGGCGGACCGCCGGGCACGCGCGCTGGCCGCGCTCGACCTGGTCGGGCTGGGCGAGCGGGTGCATCACCGTCCGAACGAGCTGTCCGGCGGGCAGCAGCAGCGGGTCGCGATCGCCCGGGCGCTCGTGAACGATCCGAGCATCATCCTGGCGGACGAGCCGACGGGAAATCTGGACTCGAAATCCGGCGCAGAGATCATCAGCATCTTCCACTCGCTCAACAAGGACCGCGGCCTCACCGTTATCCTGGTCACGCACGACCCGACGGTGGCCGCGCAGGCGCAGCGGGCGGTCCGGATGCGGGACGGAATGCTGGTTTAGGGCCGCGCAGCGCGGGCGAACGTGCCTAGCCAAAGGAGCGCACCGTCTCCCGCGCGTGGGCCTGGTGCGCTCTCGTCATAAACGGACCGGGTCGCCTTGCGCCGGCGGCCCGGGCAAGAGTCGAGCACGGAGGCGCCC
>JAMCRS010000424.1:346-1476 GCA_023380675.1 Chloroflexota bacterium | reverse complement strand
ACAGTACGGCGATCGGCCTCGCGCTCCTGGTCGTGTCGTCCGCCTTCGCGGCCGCCCCGACTGATGGCGAGCCGAGCGATGCGCTGATGGTGCCGACCGAGTCGCTAGAGATCGCGCCGAACACGAATACTTGGTTCTACTTTGACTACTCGGTCGACTATTCGACCAACTCAAGCAGCACGACCTCGACAACCCAGTCTGGCCCGGGCGGCGGAATGGGGCGCGGCGCAAGCCAACCGTCTGCGACCACCGGCGAGGCGGTCGACGTGGCGGTGGACGCCGGCGGCGACAAGGACGTGCAGTTCGCCATTTATACGCCCGGGCAGGCGTCGACCTGGTTGAACGACCCCACGGTGACGCCGGTAGGACGCGGCACAGTTTATCGCGATACGCTGACCGGCCTCGTGATCGACGACCTGCACTGGTCCGGCGCCTTCAACGCCCCCGGCCGCTACTACGTCGTCGTCTCCAACCTGGGATCGGAGCCGGCCTCGATCCGGCTCTCGGTGAGCGGGGAGTACGTGACGCTGTACCCGCTTGCGACCGTCACGCCGACGCCGACGCTTGAGGTGCCCGTGACCGTAACCCCGGCTC
Source organism: Chloroflexota bacterium (assembly GCA_023380675.1). The sequence continues at coordinate 882 of JAMCRS010000424.1, read as the reverse complement.
CGACGGCAGACGTCGAGGGCAAGATCATTTTTGAGACCGAGACGGGAGGTGACATCTATACAGTAAACGGCGAGGGCACAGGGCTCACGCTCGTCACGCACGGGATCGACCCGTCTTGGTTGCCCGATGGAAAACAGATCACGTTCGCGCGCTGGGACAACGGTTCGGCCGGCCTCTACGTCGCGGATGCGGACGGCTCGAACGAAAAGCTGGTCTTTAGCGCGCCGCGCGTGCGGTGGCCGCGCTACAGCCCGGACGGCAAGTACATCGTTTTTTCGCAAGACAAATCAAAGTTGGACAGCGACACCCTCTGGAAGCTCGGCCTGATCGACGCCGCTACGGGCAAGCTCACCGAACCGCAGTGCTCGCAGATCTGCTATTCGCCAAGCTGGGGCGACGACAGCACGACGATCTTTTACGACGACCCGGACGCGGGCCTGATGAAGACGAGCATCCTCGGCGGCTCGGCAACCGTCGTCCTCGGACCGACCGGGACGTATTACGACACCAGCGCGGGCATTATCCGGCCGATCCTC
>JAMCRS010000424.1:0-325 GCA_023380675.1 Chloroflexota bacterium | reverse complement strand
TGCCGCAGATCCAGAACGGAGAGACAAGCGCCGACGGCGGCCGGATCGTCTACGCACAGGCGGCCCACGACCGCTGGGAGGTGAACGTGGCGTACGCGGACGGAAGCGGATCGGCCGCGGTGACGACTCCCGACCCGGTAGCGTACTATCTGCTCGACGAGGTCGCGCACAACGTAGCGCCCACCTGGTCGCCGGATGGGTCGCAAATCCTGTTTCTCTCGAACCGAAATGGCAAGTGGGAGTTCTTTGTGAGCGACGCGGACGGCTCGAACGTCCGGCAGGTGCTCGAGAACGTCACGAACACGGTCACCATCAAGTTCGATTA
>JAMCRS010000423.1 GCA_023380675.1 Chloroflexota bacterium | reverse complement strand
CACACCCAGATGGAGCGCCGTCTGAATCCCCGCCCGTCCCAGGCCGGCCGCTCCAGAGTGCCTGTTGATCACGAGCCGCATTTTCGAGCGCTCGACCCCGTTTCCCTCGAGATAGGCAATAGCGCGCTGGGTAGCGTGTAAAGCGGGCAGTTCGTTCGTCGTCACAAGCAGCAGATCGTCGCAAAGCTTCGCAATGGCTAGGTTCCATTCGCCGAAGGGGCCGCCAAGATCGACCACAACGGTTTCGTACGCTTGGCGCGAATAGCCCAGTACCGGGGCCGGATCGTTCGTCTCGATGGAGCTGTCCGCGGGATTGTCCGGCGAAAGCAGAACGTCCACGTGCTGCCATTCGGTCACGATCGCTTTCCATAAGTCGGCATCCAGGGTGCCCGCGCGCGCGACGGCGTCCAGAAAACTGTAGCTGGACTTCAGCTTCAGCACGAACGCGACCGTGCCCGTGAGCGGGTCCATGTCCGCGAGCAGGACTTTGCCCGGCCCGGTGCGTTTGAGATGGTACGCGAGATTGCAGGCCAGCGTCGTTGCGCCGCAGGCGCCTTTTCCGGGCACGATGCAATACGACTTGGCGCGGCTCTCGGGCACGGCAGCGCGGGGATGAGTCCGGGCGAGCTTCTGGAGGACGGCCTGCAACTGGTCGGCTGTAAACGGCCGGATGAGAAACTCGCTCGCGCCCTGGCGGAGGCACCGCAGGATCGAATCGGGATCATTGCCGGTGAACAGCGCGATGAAGGGCACGCCCGGCGCGCGTGCGCTCGCTTCCGCCAGGAAGGTCAAGGCGGCGTCCGCGCCCGAGGCCATATCCACGAAACAATAACGGAGCGCGGCCAGGCCGGAGACGGCTGCACCGGGCGGGTAGTCCGCCACCCCTGTGATCACCGTTGCCGGCAACTCGCGCACGAGCAGCCGGGTCAAATCCGCCACGGTCGATTCGTCGCGCGAGATGATGAGGGCTCTTGGAGCATCCTCAGGCGCCTTGGACTGCTGGTCGGGCATCGGTTCGGACTGCGGGTCCTGACTTGCACATCGTCCGTGCCGCGAGAATTTTGAGAGCAGTGGCCGGGATCGAAAACTAAAGCTTTGAGATGGCCGCGCCGATATGGGTTCTGAATGGCGAACTTCAGTTCGCCAATCTCTTGGACGAGCCAAGGTGTCTACATGGACGGTGAACTCAAGACGACTGTGGCGGTTTGCGAGAATCAGCCCATCACGGCGGAGGGCCTGCGCGCTCTCATCAACTTGAGTCCCGATCTCGAGTTCGCCTGGTCGTCGGATTCCCTGCCCGAGTGCCTGGAACTGGCGCGCAGGAACCCGCCCGCCTTGCTTATCGTTGATAAAGCTTTCGGCGCCCGCGCCGTGCTGGAGGCGCTCGCCTCGCTTCGGTGCTGCCGGACAGCGCCGGTCGTGTGGGGGATCTCGATGACCGAGTCGGAGGCGCTCCGGTTTGTGCAGGCGGGCGCCAAAGCCGTGCTCCGCAAATCGGCCGACCCGAAAACGCTGCTGGTCTGCCTGCGCGCGGCCGCTCGTGGCGAAACCTGGATGGAGCAGGAGATCTTCCAACGCCCCCTCGATGCCACCCGGAATTTCCAGCCGGGGCTGACATGCCGCGAGCGGCAGGTAATGGAACTCGTGGGACAAGGTTTGAACAACCGCGAGATCGCATCCGAACTGGGCATCCGCCCGGGCACGGTCAAGGTCCACCTGAAGCACGTCTTCGAGAAGACCGGAGTCCGCGGCCGCTACGGCCTGGCCCTCTCCGAGCTGAACTCGAAGCCCGTGATCGCCGACTAACACGCCCCGCGGCAGGGCCTTTCCACACCGCGTGGTATTCTGATTGCGATGCCGGGGTTTCTCAGAACCGCAGGGCTTTTTCTCCTCGCCTCCGCCTCTTATGCGCAGACCGCTTCGCTCGTCTCCATACTCGGCGAAGAGATGGATCGTAACTTCCGGGTTCTCAAAGAAAAGGCGGATCCGGCGCCGTACTTCCTCGCCTATGAAGTCACGGATCGGGAGAACTGGGTCATTTCGGGGACCTTGGGCGCCCTGCGCGCGAACAGCCGCAACCATAGCCGCTCGCTCGATGTGACGCTCCGGGTCGGGAGCCCGAAACTCGATAACTATCACCGGATCCAGGGAGAGCGCCCGCGATTCACGACCCGCGCATCGCTGCCAATCGAGGATAACCGCGCGGCGATCCAGCGGCGCGTATGGCTCGAGACCGACCGCGTCTATCGCCTGGCCGCCGAACGGTTGATCAGGATCCGCACCAACCGCCAGGTCAAAGTGGCCGAGGAGGACGACTCCGACGACTTCTCCGCGGAGGAGCCGGCCGTCTTTTCGGAGCCTGCCCCGAAACTCGCCTTCCCGGCCGCACAGTGGGCGGAGCGCATCCGGAAGTGGTCCGCCATGTTCGAAGACCACCCCTCGATCCTGACTTCGCAGGTGACCGTCGTCGCGCAGCGTGAGACCAAGGCGCTTGTGAACACCGAGGGAACGCGCCTGCAGCACGGGCGCGGGCTTGCCGAGATCATCATCTCGGCCCGGGCGAAGGCGGCCGACGGAATGGACCTTGCGACCGCCGAGACGCTTTACGCTT
>JAMCRS010000422.1:4952-6197 GCA_023380675.1 Chloroflexota bacterium | reverse complement strand
CACCGATTTGGCGTTGCTGCCCGCCACCCCGCCCCAGGGAGGGGAACTGTTGGGGGACACCCCCAAACGCCCGCTCTTATACAGGCACGATTTGGCGTTGCTGCCCGCCACCCCGCCCCAGGGAGGGGAAGTGTTGGGGGACACCCCCAAACCCCCGCCCTGGTCGGGCCCTAGGCAGGGGTCTCGATGCTTTCGAAGGGATCGTACGGGTAGCCGCAGGCTTCCCGGATGGTGCCCATGATCTCGCCGACGGTGGCGTAGACTCGCACCGCCTCGACTATTGCGGGCATCAGGTTATGCTGCTCGCCCAGGTTGGCCTCCGCGCGCAGGTGCGCCAAAGCTGTGGCGACGGCCGCGCCATCGCGGGAGCGGCGCAGCGCGCGCACGGATTCGGCGAGGCGCGGCCCCAGATCCTCGGGCAGACGGTGCACGCCACCGGGGACGTCCTGTTCGTCCTCGCCTTCGAAGACGTTGAGTCCCACGATCAGCCGCTCCGATCTCTCCACCTTGCGCTGCTCTTTCAAGTTTGCCTCGTCGATTTGCTGGTCAACCCAGCCGCGACGAATCGCTTCTGCCATCCCTCCCATGCCCTCGATCTGGTTCAGCAGGGCCGCGGCCTCCTCTTCGATGCGGTCGGTGAGAGACTCGACATAATATGAGCCGCCCAAGGGGTCCCCGACGTTCGCGACCCCCGTCTCGTAGGCGAGAATCTCCTGCGTGCGCAAGGCGAGCATCTGCGCCATTTCCGTGGGCAGCGCGATCGGCTCATCATAGGAGCAGCAGTGCAGGGACTGGGCACCACCTAATACGGCGGCTAGCGCCTGGTAGGCAATGCGGACGATGTTGTTCAGCGGCTGCTGCGCTGTCAGGCTGCAGCCGGCGGTGTGCACGCCGAAGCGCATGTGGAGCGAGCGAGGATCGCGCGCGCCGAACTGTTCTTTCATGATCCGCGCCCAAAGCCGACGCGCCGCTCGCATCTTCGCGATCTCCTCGAAAAAGTCGACGTGGGACGAGAGATAGAAGGCGAGGCGTGGTGCGAATTTGTCTACCGACAGACCGCGAGCGATGGTCTTACGAACGTAGACGATCGCCGTGCCGATGCCAAAGGCCAATTCTTGTGGCGCCGTGATGCCGTTTTCTCGCCAGTCATAGAGGTTCAATGCAACACCACCTGAATTGCCTCTGGAATATTATAAAAAGGCAATTGAGAGGATTGAGAAACAGCCTAAAAATCCATGCGATGCA
>JAMCRS010000422.1:0-4942 GCA_023380675.1 Chloroflexota bacterium | reverse complement strand
GAGGTTCAAGGTCGTGGTGTACCAGCCGGGCATGTGACGCGTGCAGTACTCGATGATGTCTACCGAGGTCTTCTGGCTCAACCCGAGGGGAGAGCCCGGCCCGTAGCCGCAGTAGCGATTGTGAATAGGGTCGTTTTGGATGGTGCCACGCAGCGTCGCTGGGTCAAGCCCCCGCTTCTGCGCGGCAACGATGATCATGGCGAGTCCGACCACAGAGCTGGTTGTGGTCGACGTGAGTGAGAGGCTCACCTGTTCCAGTGGGATGCCCTCCAGCAGGTCTTCCATATCCTTTAGCGACGAGAGGCTGACGCCTGTGATGCCGGCTTCGTGCAACGCAAGGGGGTGGTCGGCGTCGACGCCGTTGAAGTGCGGCTTGTCCGGCGTGATGTTGAGACCGGTGGCGCCTTCGCGAAGCTGGAAACGGAGCCGCTCGTTGGTATCGGCGCCCGACCCGTAGCCACACAGCTCGCGCCTTGTCCAGAACTTGCCACGATACATGTTGGCGTGAATGCCGCGCGTGTAAGGAAACTGGCCAGGATCGCCGACCGCGTAGGCGTAACTGTCACATCTGGTATCGCCCGGCCCGTAAAACTCTTGCACCGGGAAGCCTGACCAGGTGACGTTGTTGCGCGCTTTCTCGAAGTAGGCCTCTGCCAGCTTATCGGGCGCTGTGCTCACGGCAAACCTCCTAACAGAAAGGATAGCCCTAGGCTTTGCCCGTGGTGCTGCCGAGGTGGTGGCAATAGAGAAAGGAGAGTGGTGGCCCGGGCAGAAATAGGGCACTTACCACTTGTGGCTGCGCTCATTCTATCGTCCGGCTCGCTAGAAGACAATACCCGACAGCCCGCGCCTCGCATGCACGCCAGAAGAAGTCCAGCCACCTCAGTGCTTGTCTGATCGGTGCCTGTCCCCCCGCGCAGACAACGTGAGGTGTGTCAAATCCCACGAGCAGGATTTCTGGCTTGACGCTTGGTGGCAAGACGCGGCCGTGCGCTTGGTGGCTTTGCCAGGCGCTGACGCTCAGCCACCAGCGTTAGTGCCGCGGCCGCCACCTCCACTGGGTCGTGGTCGTCGAGCAGCTCCTCTACGGTCGCGCGATATCGGCCCCAGCGCCCAGTGGCAAGGATCTCAGTTAGGCGCTCCTGCATGATCTCGGCTTCCCGCTCTTCAATCTCGGCGCCACTGGGTACCTGCTCACGTCGAATGCGCGCTCCCGTTACCCGCTCTATGACCTTCAGCTCACGCATCTCGCGGGGGTTCACGAATGTGATCGCTTCCCCTCGCTTCCCGAGGCGACCCGTGCGCCCAATGCGGTGGACGTAGTATTCGGGGTCGGGTGGAATGTCGAAGTTCACGACGTGACTGACGTCGGGGATGTCGAGGCCGCGCGCGGCCACGTCGGTGGCGGTTAAGACCTCGCACTGTCCGGCTCGGAAGGCGCGCAGTACCCTCTCCCGCACCGGCTGGTTCATGTCGCCGTGCAGCCCCTCGGCGAGATAGCCCCGGCCTTGAAGCCGCTCGGTCACCTCGTCGACCATCCGCTTGGTCGCGCAGAAGACCAGCGCTCGGTCCGGGCGCTTTGCGTCGAGCACCCGGCAGAGCGCATCGAACTTTCGGAGAAACGGTACCTCGTAGTAGACCTGGTCGGTTTCGGGCACCGTCAGCGCCTTCGGTCGGCTTAGCCGGATGATCTCTGGCTCGCGCATATAGCGGTGGGCGAGCTGGAGAATCGGGTCTGGCATTGTCGCCGAGAGGAGCGCCGTCACCCGTTTCTCGGGAAGGTCGGCCATCACCTTCTCCACGTCATCTAGAAAACCCATGTCGAGCATAATGTCGGCCTCGTCCAGCACGAGCATCGCGACTGTAGAAAGGTTCACCGTCTTACGGTTCATGTGGTCCATCAGCCGGCCGGGTGTGGCGACGATGGCGTGCACGCCGCGACGCAGCGCTCGTAGCTGGCGTTCCATAGGCTGGCCTCCGTAGATCGGCACCAGAAGCAGCCCCCGGTGGCGGCCGAGGGCGCTGAGCTCCTCCGCCACCTGCACTGCCAGTTCGCGAGTAGGGGTGAGCACGATCGCCTGAGGAGTCTGTCGCTCCATGTCGATGCGCTCGACGAGTGGAATGCCGAAAGCAGCGGTCTTGCCGGTACCGGTTAGGGCCTGCGCGACGACGTCACGACCCTGCATTAGCGCTGGAATGACGCGCACCTGCACTGGTGTCGGCTCCTCGAAGCCCATCTCGTTGACGCTCTGTAGCACCGGTTTACTCAGTCCCAACTCGGCAAAACTGGACATGATTACCTCCCGCTCCTCAGATTCCCGCGAGTCGCCTACGTGCTCTATCAAGCAACCTGCATTCGTTGTGCCATTGGGGTGGGCGCTGCAACTCGTCACATTGACGTCTTTACATAGACCCCTTGCGCCGTATAGAATTGGCCTAGTTGGTGTACCGGCCATCCGAGATGCCTGCTGTTGGCTGTGCTGCACCTGCATCTGTTGCTTTGGCAAAAATCCACCGACATCGTGCCCGCGTCCTACACGCTGCGATCGCGCTCTTCACACTCGCCGCTCGCGACCAACGATGATCGGCGCACAGGTGCCATCGAACGCTACGCGAAACGCGGTACTTGCGTTATCGGCCGAGGCGAACATCCAATGTCGCGGCGAACATCCAATGTAAGGAGGCTGATCCATGGCGCCGAAAGTTGTACTCACCCACGCCAACTCGGACACTGAGATTGATGATGCCCCGCTGCGCCGCATCGGCGCGCGGTTTCAGATCACAACCTGTGGCATGACCGAGGATGATCTGATCGCCGCGGGCGCCGACGCCGATGCCATGATTATTCTTGGCGTTCAGCCGTTCACGAGACGGGTGATCGAGCGGCTTGAGAAGTGCCGGGTGCTTGCCGTGCTGGGCATCGGCTATGATGGCGTCGACGTCGCCTCCGCCACGGAGCTTGGCGTCTGCGTTTCGAACAATCCATACTACTGCCTAGACGAGGTATCCGACCACGCGATGTCGTTGGTCTTGGCTTGTGCGCGTAAAGTAGTGCGTGTCGACCGCGCGGTGCGGGCCAAGCAATGGCGCACCTTGTCAAACGACATCCATCGCGAGGTGCTGCCGCCGATGTCTCGGCTGAGAGGGCAGACCCTCGGCATCATTGGCTTCGGCAACATCGCGCGCACCCTCCTGCCCAAGGCCAAGGGGTTTGGCCTCGGCGTCATCGCCCACGACCCATACGTGCCGGCGGGCCTCGCGCACGCCCTTGGCGTCGAGCTCGTGGACTTCGATCGCGTGCTCGCGGAGTCGGATTTCATTACCCTACACGCCGCCCTTACCACGCAGAACCGCAACCTGATGGGCATCGATCAGTTCCGAAAGATGAAGCCCTCTGCCTACCTGATCAACACTTCGCGCGGCGGTCTGATCGACGAGCAGGCGCTGTACACGGCTCTGACGCGGGGCTACATCGCGGGCGCCGGATTGGACGTTACAGAGCAGGAGCCTTTGGCCTTGGATAGCCCGTTGATGGCGCTAGACAACGTCATCCTAACCGCCCACGCTGCCTACTATTCCGACCAAGCAAACGCCGAGCTCTGGACGTGGCCGGTAGAAGAGGCCGCCCGGGTGCTGCGCGGCGAATGGCCACAGGCGCTCGTCAATCCCGCTGTAAAAGAAAGGTTCGCGAAGCGGTGGGGTAAGGATTAACGTCGCCATCTTCTTGAGGTAGGTGAGCGCACGAAGAATGGCTTTCGGAAGCTCTTCGAGCCGGCGCGCATCGGCACGCTGCTGCTCAAGAATCGGATCGTCTTTCCTCCTGTCAGCACTAGCCTGCCGACAAACAATGGCGAGCCTATTTCAACATATCCCTTGCGCACAATACTCCAGTGAGATATACTGCTGGGCAAAGCAGCCAGATATGGCCTGCGGTCGCCTATTGCGGTGGGTCACTCTTTGCGGGACTGCTGTTAGCGGCAAAACATCTCCGTCGCATTCGTCCCCGCCGCTGCGCGAAGGCGTGCCTGCTGGTGCGACCTACAGCTTCTGGCATTGTCGTCGTCCTCTCAGGTTTCGCCGCGTCACAACCGTCGATCCCTAACCTGTGGTGGCCGTAGATGCCCAACCGTACGATTTTGATATGCAAGTGCCGAGGCCCCCTATGTCGAATGCCCCCATTATCTGGCAAATCGTAAGATCATGTGTGCCTTCGAGGCATCGAGTTGCCTTCTCGTTTTCACTTGCTGCGCTTCTCGTAACCGCGATACTCGCGATAACGCAACAGTTTACGAGTACCAGCGCTGCCAGCGCCCCCGGCAGCGCGTCGGTGATTATCACCGCGGAGGGGTTCCAGCCGCCTTCGGTAACCATTCTGGGCGGGCAAAGCGTTCATTGGACGAACGAGCTCAGCCAGACGCAGAACATGACGGCCGACGATGGCCTCTTCGCCTCGGGTGATATCCCTCCTGGCGGTGGTTTCAGCATCGCCATCGCCATCCCTGGCATCCACTACTACACATCCACTGTGAGCAGCGCCCATGGTCAGTTGCGCGTAGGCTACGACGCCCTTTCGGGCCCGGATGGCGATCTGGCAGCCGCTCACATCCCGGACATTCCCTTCCCAGGTGCTGACCCAACGGACATTGGCGTCCATCCTCTTTTCGGCATCAAAGCGTCGCGAACACGTCTTCTGCTCGGCTTTAAACCCAGCGCTACCGTTGCCCAGGCCAACGCGGCGCTGCGCGGTGCCGGTGTTATCCTGCTCGGCGGCTTGCCCGACTTGGGATTGCTCCTCGTGGTGGCCCCAGACACTCCCGATTTCTCCGGCCTATTGGCCGCCCAGCGTTCGCTGCGTTCGGATGCCGCGGTAAGTTTGGCGGCGCTGTCCACAGTCGCAGGCGACAATGCAGTGCCGAGGCAGGCTGAGTCCGACATCGAGGCT
>JAMCRS010000421.1 GCA_023380675.1 Chloroflexota bacterium | reverse complement strand
TCTCACGAACATTTCGGCGGCGCCAGCGGCAAGCTCTGCGGCGCGGCACACTGGTAAGCGCTGTGCACGTGCCGACCGACGCCGCGTCGCGACGCGGCCGGCGCGGCTTGCGTAAGGAAAGGAGGTGGCCCCAACTGTTTCTGGTCCGGTCTGCGAGCGTGGTCTTCGCTGCGGCGTCCTAAATTCAAGGGGCGCCTGCCTCCGACGGCGCTATCGGCCGTCGTTCTCGCATCGCCGGATCAGTTAGGTTCGTCAACTCTGTGCGCCAGGCGCGGCAGAGTTTCTCTTTAAGGATTGTAGAAAGGAGCGAATGATCAAGACAGAATGTCCTGTCAAGATCGTCACCGATTCTTCGGCGCACCTTCCGGTTGAGCAGCGACAGAAGCACGACATCGCAGTGGTTCCGCTCAAGGCGATCTTCGGCAATGAGGTCTATCGCGACGAGATCGACCTCTCCAACGAGCAGTTCTACCAGATGCTTCCCAAATCGAAATTCCACCCGACGACGTCGCAGCCTTCCGCGGGTGAATTCGAGGAAGTATACCGACCGCTGCTGCAGGCCGGTCGCGAGATCGTTTCCCTCCACCTGCCCAGCACGCTGAGCGGCACGTACGCCTCTGCGTGCGCGGCCAAGGTAGAACTGGAAACCCAGCTCAAGAGGGCGGTCCCCCTGACGATCGTCGACACGCCTTGGCTGTCGATGGCGCTGGGGATGCTGTGCATTGCGGCCGCGCAGGCGGCTGAAGCCGGCAAATCGAGTGAGGAGATCGTCTCGATCGTCAACGCGCTCATTCCAAGAATGAACCTTATCTTCGTCCTGGACACGCTCGAGTATTTGCGGCGCGGCGGGCGTATCGGCGGGGCGCGAGCCATGCTCGGGTCCATGCTGAACGTCAAGCCGATCCTGCAGATCGAACATGGTCAGGTCGAACCGTTGGAACAGCCGCGCTCACGTAGACGGGCGGTCAAAAGGCTGATCGAGATTATGGAGGAGCGCACCGATCGCAAGCCCATTCACGTCTCGATCCTTCACGCGATGGATGCGGAAGGCGCCGCGAGCCTGGAAAAAGAGCTTCGTTCGCGGTTTGAGTGTCGAGAGTTTTACGTGACCGTGATCGGTCCCGTGATCGGCGTGCACACCGGCCCCAGCGCGATCGGGCTTGCCTTTTACTCCGACTAGCAGTCGCAAGTCATTGCCGGCGGACGATGCCTTGCGAGTGCGAGTCCGCTTGTGGCAGTGATGATCGGGCGGCCAACCAGGAACGGCGCTCCCGGGAACGACGGGACGCCTCGCCGCCGTAACTCTAGTCGCAGCGCGGTGTTCTTTATATTGGAGCACCGCGGTTGCGTCGCGCTGGGAGCCCGTCTTGTCCGAACCGGAAGCGATCCTCATCGCGCGCGCGGCGCATGATGCCGAGGCATTTGGCGCGCTCTACGAGCGCTACGTCGATCGAATTTACAGCTACATTTTCTACCGCGTCGGCAACGTCCACGATGCCGAGGATCTGACCGCACGCGTGTTCTACGGAGCGCTCGCCCATATCGACGACTATCGGCCGAGCGGGGCGCCCTTCGCCGCGTGGCTCTACCGGATTGCGCACAACCTGGTCGCGAATTGGCACCGCGATCGCAGCCGGCGCCGCGACATTCGGCTGGACGACGCCGTCGGCATCGTCCAGCGCGGCGACGGACCCGAGCATCTGGCGGAGCGAAGCGAGCAGGCGCGCGTCGTGCTCAGCGCGATGGCCACCCTGCCGGCGGAGCGGCAGCACCTGCTCATACTAAAGTTCGTCGACGGCATGTCGAATGCCCAGATCGCCAAAGCCATGGGGCGCACCGAAGGGGCGATCAAGTCGCTCTACCATCGAACGTTGATTGCGTTGCGTGAGGAATTGTCCAAACGCGAACTGTGACGCACTGGAGAAACCGCATGACGCGAGATAGACTGACCGAGATCCTGGCCGCTCACTCGGAAGGCCGGGAGCCAAGCGCGGCGCCAGACCGCACGGTCAACCATGCCGAGCCTGACCGGCAGACGGAGCTCAATTCACTCTTGGAGACGGCCGCACTCGCCCGGCAGGTGCTTGTGCCGGTCTCTCCGGCGCCGGCCTTTCGCGCGCGCCTTCACGACGGCCTCGTGCTGGCGGCCCATCATCAGGAGGCGCAGCGAATGCTGCAGAGACCGCGGTCGGAGCCGCCGTGGGGCTGGCTGATCGGCGCCGCCGCGTTGGGCTCGGCTGCCGGCCTGGTGGCGATCGCGCTCCGCTCGCGCGGCCAGCCGGCCAAGTCGGGAGTGGGGCCGCAGCCGCAGCAGTGAAATCGCCCGCAACGACAAAGCGCAAGCCCGATCACAACGATCGGGCTTGCGCTTTTGCGGCCGCAAATTCCGCGCCCCGCCTCAGCCGCCGGCCGATCGGGGGATGATCGTACAGCAGCCACTCGACCCACGGCTCAGGCTCGAGTTCCGCCAGGTTCTGATCGGCCAGTTTTTCCATCGCTCCGATGAATGCCGCCGGATTGCCGGTGCTCTCGAGAGCGTAATCATCCGCGAGCGCTTCGCGCCAACGTGCAAAGGCGTTCTCCAGCGGTAGCGTGATCAGTCCGTACGCGCCGAGCGCCAGTCCCAAAAGCGGAAACGCCGCGAGGTCGGCGATTCCGTCATAATGCAGGGTTCCGACGCTCCATTTCAAGAAAAGATTGGCCGCGAAGAACCCGACGAGCGTGAAAGCCGTCTGCGCGACCAACGACCAGCCGATGTCGTGATGGACCTGGTGCCCCAGCTCGTGAGCCAAAACCGCTTCGATCTCGTCAGGTGTGTATTTATCGTAGAGCGTGTCCCCCAGCACGATGCGCCGCGTATTGCCGAGTCCCATAAGGGCGGCGTTCGCCGCCGTGGTCTTTTCCGAGAGCAGCATCGTGTAGACGCCGCGGACCCGCGTGTGCGCGCGAGCCGCCAGCGCCGTCAGGCGCTTGACAAGCTCGTCGTCTTGCAGCGGCGTGAACTTGAAAAAGATCGGAAAGATGAGGACCGGCGCGAGATTGGCCAGGACGACGCTGAAGACGACCATGAACGCGCAAGCCCACAGCCACCAGGTCTCCGGCGCCACTCGCAGCAGCGCATAGATCGCTTCGAGGACCACTCCGCCGAGGACCAGGCCGAGTGCGCCGCCCTTGGCGAGGTCGACGAGCCAGGCGCGCTGAGTCTGCGTAGACAGGCCGTAACGGTGTTGAAGCACATAGCCGCTGTAATACGAAAGGGGAGACGTGAGCGCGCCATACGCGGCCAGGGCCGCGGCAAAGTAAAGGAACGTCGCGAGCCACACGTTGGCTGATACCGCCAGGATGACGTCCTTGAGCCAGACGTTCAGGCCGAGCGCAATGACGATCAGGATCGCCAGCGCGGAGACGACGAGGTCAAGCGCCCACAGCCGATGGCCAATGCGAGCGTATTCGCTGGCTTGCTTTTGGCGGTCAGGATCGATTGGCATTGTTCTTCATGACCAACGATCTTCTCCACATTCAAAAAAGACTGAGCTCCGAATGTGCCCGGTCTTGCATTACACCGTCGTCTTCACGTCTCAACTTATCGCCGGCGATATCAACACCCCGATCACGTAGGTGATGAGCGCTTCGCCCAAGCCGACGACCGTCATCTCCGCACCACTCTTCCACCAGCTCCTCCCGGTCACGATCACCTTGGAGGCGCCGACGGCAAAGTGCGCCATCGTGCTGATGACGAAAGAGGTGATCAGCGCGACGTTTCCTCCCAGGAAGAAAAACGGTATCACCGGGATGAACGCTCCGAGCGCGGTGCTCATCGTCGCGCTCGCGGCGGAGCGCCACGGATTCGGGAAGGTCGCTTCGGACAGACCGAGCTCCTCGTGCGCCAGCGTCTTGAGCATCTGGTCCGGCTGCTCCGAGAGACGCGCGGCGAGGAGCTTGGCTTCCTCCGTATTGAATCCCTTGAGCTCGTAGAACAACTGCATCTCTTCGCGTTCTTGCTCCGGGTCGTTCTCGATCTCGCTTCGCTCGCGGTCCAATTCCGCTTCGTAGACCTCTCGCTCGGACTTGGTCGCCAGGTACGCGCCGCTCCCCATGGATAGAGCGGATGATGTAATTGGCCAGTACAACGAATTGGCCGCCGGTTCTCTTGAGCCCCTCGTATTCCGCGAAAGAGCATCCTGCAGCAAAATCGCCGGTCATACTGTAGTCAATGTTTCCTGAATCGACCAGTCTGAAATCCCATGTAGAACGCTGTCGCAGAAGGCGAAGAACTAAAACGGGCATACTCCTCAGGTGAAAATCGGCACGAGATGCGGAGGTCGAATCAGGATATGACCGCTGGCGTGCCACCCTTTTCAATCCGTTCCAGTTTCGCTAGGAATTGGGCGGGGTCGAGCAGTTTTCTGGCTGCCTCCCGCGCCTGAGCCAACTCGTCGTCCAAAGGCCTGCCCATTCTTGCCAGCAACTGACACCGTTTTAGGCGGCACTCGCATTCCCAGTGGGCACTCCCACCGCGGACGTTCTGCTCAAGTTGCTGATCCCGCAGGCGCAACGCGTGCTCCGGTTCCTCGCCGAGTTCGTGGTACTCGCACAGCGAATCGTAGTAAGCGTATGAGAACTTGCGGCCGAGCCGCGCCGCGCTCGCGGTCGCCACGCGATAGAGCCGCTTTGCCTTGTCCTCATCGCCCATTTTGCGCGCAAAGAGCGCTTGCCAGCAAAGGCTCTCGATCAACACCCGCTGCTGCTTGGATTTCCTCGCACTCACCTCATTCGCCTGGGCGTATTTCAGCGCCGCGTCTAAGCTGGACTTTATCCAAATCTTGACTCAACCGTTCGTGTAAGCCAAGGCTGAAGTCAGCCGTTCAATCTGACGCTCTGAGATTTTTCGATGGTCG
>JAMCRS010000420.1 GCA_023380675.1 Chloroflexota bacterium | reverse complement strand
ACGGGAAGTGTGGCTGGGAAGTGGGAAAATCGCCGTCGGAGAATCACGCACCGAGACAGAATCGGGCTGTATCCAGAATGTGTGGAATCGCATTGAACAGGCCTTTCTCCGCGCAACTCGTCGCCGGGGCAGGTCGTATCGGTTAAGAAATTGGTACCAGAATTTAACCATCGCGTTCGATCAAGGTATGTTAGAATACTAGCAAGCGAGGACCGCCCATGGCTCTCGCTTGTTTTCTTGGCGCCAGCTCTGGGCGCGAGACGAACCCGGAGCTTGGCGGGGTTTCTCTTTGCTCGGCGCCGGTTCGGCGCGGCTGGATAATAATCCATTATCGTGTTTTCGCAATCCGTTCATCGATGCGCGGGGCGCCTCACGGCGCAGCAAAGGAGCCGAAGGAATGAAAGCCAAGATCAGTCCCCATCTGGCGCGGTTGGTCCTGCTCGCGATCTTCATCGCCATCGCCGCCTTTGTGTTTTTCAATCCAGCCAGCAATCAGGTAAAGGTCGCGGAAGGTGCACCCCAAGCGCCTTCCGCCAACTGGCAAGTCTTTCTCCCCTTCGCGAAGCACAGCCCATGCACGACGTCGAAAGGGATCTTTGGTCGCGTGACTTTCAAGGGAGCGTCGGCTGGCGGCGTCTCCC
Organism: Chloroflexota bacterium; assembly: GCA_023380675.1. The sequence goes on along the minus strand of JAMCRS010000420.1, from coordinate 4,376 downwards.
TGATGCTGCGCTTTTACAACGGATCTACCTGGTCGACCTACGCGACGACGACGACGAATTCGAGCGGCAACTATGCGTTTGCAGGCCTTCCCGCTCTCGGCAGCGGACAGATCTACTACGTGCGGTTCCAGAATAGTTTGAGTGGGTCCAACACTCGATTGTGGTATTGGGGCACGCAATATCTCTACTCCTACTTTGCGGGCTGTGATGCCGCCATCGGCGATTTTGACATCGCCAATGTTCCTCAGGTTTCGCCGTTGGCAGGCGCGACCGTCGCGCTGCCCTATACCTTCCAGTGGACCCGCCGGACGGCGACGCCAACGGACAGCTACACGCTCGAGCTATTCGATCCGTATGGCACGGCGTATGCGACAACCTATTATTTGGGCTACGTCGGTTCCGTCACCGTCAACAGCCTCCCAACCGGCTTTAGTCCCGGCGTCCTGTACGGATGGTACCCGGGTGTCTACAGTCCGGACGGGGGCTATGGCTATGCGTATTATTACTACCCGGTGACCTTCTCGAATTCCGGGACAGTCACGCTGCATAGCCCGGTCGTCCGGACGGCTCGGGACCGTGTCGAGGGCGCGATTCCGAATCCGGCCAGATGACGCCACGGGTACATTGACCGAGCCGAGTAGATGCAATCGGCGCTTTCACGGCGCGCTGCGAGGGTTCGACTGACGAGCGATGCGCTCCATCGCCCCGGCCCCCTTAAGCGGAAAGGGGAGTCGCGCTAAGGGGGTGCCAGCGGAAGGTGCTCGCTTGTTTTCTTATCGATCGGCCGCGGTGTCAACGGATCGCGAGGGGGGACGCGATCGGTTGCGCGCGACAGTACACGGGCGATCGACGATACGCGCTAGTCCCCCAGAAATCGGATGCGAAAGTGATACGTCGATGATCGTCGCGACCTTCACCGAGCGTAGATTGCCCGCGGGCTCGTCGCACTCTGCCGGCGCACGCCGGGATGCGGTTTCATCGCAGTCCGTGCCGCGCAAGGTCGAATGGCGATGACCCGCATGCAACTAGCCTCAGCCGCAGTCGCGCTCGCGCTGCTCACGGCGTGCTCGCCGGCCCTCTTGCCGCCCTCGCCGGCAACTCCCCATCCCTCGCCCATGCCCACGAAATTGCCGGCGACCTCAGCGCCGCAGCCTTCAGCGGCCTCGGGGCAGAATTGGGAAATCAACCTCTCGGTATCCGGGGGTTTTGCCGGCGTGACGCGCAGCCTCCAGGTCAACAGCACGGGACAACTCACGGCGAACGATGCCCAATCCCGAAAACAAGTGACCGCACAGCTGCCGGCGGCTGACCTGAGCGAGCTCGCCGATCTGGTAAGTCACCTGCAGCCGCCGCACGCGGCGAGCCTCCCCAGCGGATGCGCCGACTGTTTCAACTACGACGTAACCGTCACCGTGGGCGAGCGTCTACTCGAGTTTCGCGGCGACGACGTGACCCTGCAGGGCTCTGGCTGGCAAGACCTGGTCGGTCGATTGACGGCTCTGGAACAGGATGCGCTTTCAGGCAAGCTCAAATAGACGATTCGCTCGAATGGAGAACCCGATGACAGCCAAACACTTGCTCTCTGTGCGGATGCTTTCCAGGCTCTTTGCTTTCGGTGCATTGTCTCTTCTCGTCATGCAGAGCGCCGGCGCGGCCAAAGCCTGGAACGGTTCGCTGCCTTCTTCGTCCACGCCGGATCTAGGCGCGCTCGCCACGCAGTGCGTCGATTCCGCCGGCGGCTCGGACGCGACCCACGCGCTGACCGGGCGCCTGAGTTTCGCGCAGGCTGCGCCCGGCCGGGCGCTCCCCCGGTTCGCGCAGTCGTCTCCGGCCGACACGCCCGAATCGGTCGCGCGCAGCTATCTTTCCGTCTGCGGTCCGCTGTTCGGCGTCCAGGACGAGTCACGTGAGCTGAACGTCTCCCGGGAGACGACGGCCGAGGGCGGGCGCACGGTGCTCCGCTTTCAGCAGGTTTCGGAAGGCGTTCCCGTGATCGGCGGCGAGCTCAACGTCCAATTGGACTCGGCCAAAAACGTGACCGCGCTTGCCGGCGAGCTGCTGCCGGACCTCGCGCTCGACACGCATCCGACGGTGCAATCGGCTGCCGCCCGGCAGGTCGCGCTGCAGTCGGTCGCCAAGGAATATCAGCTTGCGGCTGACGCGCTGGAGGCGACTCAACCCGAGCTGTGGGTCTACAACCCGGCGCTGATCCAGCCGGTCGGCGGACCGAGCATGCTGGTGTGGCGCGCCGAGGTCACGACGAAGCAGCTCGCGCCGATCCGCGAACTCGTCCTCGTCAGCGCCCGGGACGGCGCCGTCGTTTTAGCGTTTAACCAGATCGACGCGGCGAAGAACCGGCTGACGTACACCGCAAGCAATGGGACCAGTCTTCCCGGCACGCTGGTCTGCAATGAATCCAACCCGACCTGCTCCGGCGGCGATACCACGGCGCAGGGGGCGCACACAAACGTCGGACGCACCTACGACTTTTACTCGACCTATTTCGGACGGGACAGCATCGACGGCGCTGGAATGTCGCTGGTCTCGACCGTTCATTATGGGTCGTCGTACGATAACGCTTTCTGGAACGGCACGCAGATGGTCTTTGGAGATTATCGGACCTTCTCGGCCGCGACCGACGTGGTCGGGCACGAGCTGACGCACGGGGTGACCCAGTACACCTCCGGCCTTTACTATTGGTACCAGTCCGGCGCGATCGACGAGTCGATGTCGGACATCTTTGGCGAATTCGTGGACCAGGTGTACGGAACGGGTTCGTCCAATCCCTGGCTGATGGGACAGGACGTCCAGCCGGGAGGCGCCATCCGCAGCATGTCGAACCCGCCGCAATACAGCCAACCGGACAAGATGTCGAGCTCGTACTACTATTTCGGAATCTTCGACAACGGCGGCGTTCACGTGAACGACGGCATCGGCAACAAGGCCGCGTATCTCATGACCGCCGGCGGTTCGTTCAACGGCCGCACGGTCAGCGCGCTCGGTCTGACCAAGGTGGCCCACATCTACTACGAAGTGCAGACGCATTGGCTGACCTCCGGCTCCGACTACAACGATCTGTACAACGACCTCTACGCGGGATGCCTCGCCCTGGTCGGACAGTACAGCATCACATCGTCCAACTGCGATCAGGTGCGCAGCGCGACGCTCGCCGTGGAGATGAACAAGCAGCCTTTCTACAACGTCAGCTGGGATGCGCCGGTGTGTGCGGCGGGCCAGACACCCTCCTATCTTTTCAACGACAACCTGGAAAGCGGGAGCGGCAACTGGACGTTCGGGGCGAACGTGTCTTCCACGCGCTGGCAGTACGATTCGCCGTACGGCCCGTACGGGCATTCCGGGAACCATTCTCTCTTTGCCTACGGCTACCCGGGCGCCATCTCCGATTCGTACGCCGCGATGAACACGAGCATCACCCTGCCGGCCAATGCCTATATGCGATTCGCGCATGCGTATTCGTTCGAGCCGCCCAACTACGACGGGGGCGTCGTCGAATACAGCACGAACGGCGGGTCGACGTGGTCCGACGCCGGCAGCCTGTTCGATGCCGGCACGTACCGGGGCAAGATCTACAGCGGTTACAGCAATCCGCTCGCGAACCGCTCGGCCTTTCTCGCCGAAAGCACCGGCTACGTGAGCAGCCGTCTGAAGCTGAGCACGTTGGCCGGCCAGAGCGTCCGTTTTCGCTGGCGAATGGGCACCGACGCCAGTCTCGCCCGGCTCGGCTGGTGGGTTGACGACGTGCAGATCTATACCTGTTCCGGTTCGGCGACGAGCCAGCCGCGCCTCTTCCTTCCGTTTTCAGGCAAGGGTATCGCTACAAGCACATCCCTGAGGATCTACGGCCAATTGACCCAGGCCGGCGCCGCCGCGGTCAACGCGCCGGTCACACTCTACAAATGGACCGGCAGCGCGTATGCGAGCATCGCGTCGACGAAAACAGACAACCTCGGATACTATCACTTTCTTGGCGTGGGCTCGCTGAGCAGCGGTCAGTGGTACGTGGTGGAATTCTGGAATCAGGCGGGAATCGCCGGCGAGCTTTGGTGGCTGGACACCTATTATGTGACCACGTATTCCGCCGGCGCCACGGCCTGGTTGGGGAGCGGAGAGATTTCCGATATCCCGCTGGTCTCGCCGTGCGGAGCTACGGTGACGCTGCCGAACACGTTCCAATGGAAGCGCCGCAACGGCTCGTATTCCTACCTGATGGAGCTCTTCGACCTAAGCCGGACGGTGTACTGGGCCAGCGCGTGGACCGGCTCGGACTACTACGTGCTGAGCAGCCGGCCGAGCGGATTTACGACGAACTACCAGTACGGATGGGATACGATCGTCAACCCGTCCGCACCCTCGCT
>JAMCRS010000419.1 GCA_023380675.1 Chloroflexota bacterium | reverse complement strand
GTGCAGGGCATGCTGGTTGGACGCCTGACCAAAAGGGTTGGCGAACAGAAATTGGCGGTGAGTGGGCTGGTCATTCAGGGGATTGCGGGATTGGGCATGCTCATCCCCGCGGCGTTCTGGCAGCTCTACCCGCTCAGCATTCTCAGCAGCGGCAGCGCGGGCTTGATCTATCCGACGATGGGCGCGCTCGCCGCCAACAGCGTGCCACTGGAGGAACAGGGCAAGGTGAACGGCGTGAGTACGGCGCTGGGCAGCTTGATGAGCGTCTTTGGGCCGCTGTGGGCGGGCGCTATCTACGACGGCATCGCGCCGACGGCGCCTTTCTGGATGGGCGGAGTTTTGTTCGTCCTCGCGGGCGTTTTGCTCGCGCGGGTCACAGTGACGAGCGCGGTCGGTCGTACATGGCCGGCTCAACCCGTAGCAGAATAGCAAATAGGAGAAAGGCAAAATGACAACGAACAGCGTTCAGACAAAAACCTCCAAGGCCTATAAAGGCGTGGCGATGGAGGGCATCATCGCCCGGTGGTACGCGAAAAATGTTCGGCAGGGTCGTGACTTTGACGTGCTGGCCAGGCGAGTGCCCGAAATCACGCCGGCGGGCGGCCGTGTGCTCGAGGTCGCTCCCGGTCCGGGGTTTCTTGCGATCGAGATTGCCAAGACGGGCAAGTATCAGGTCTCCGGGGTAGATATTAGCCATACGTTTGTCGAAATCGAACGAGCTAACGCCCAAGAGGCGGGCGTCGAGATCGATTTTCGGCAAGGGGATGCCGCCCAGCTGCCGTTTGAGGATGCCAGTTTCGATTTTGTGATCTGCACGGCGGCTTTCAAGAATTTCACCCGACCCGCACGGGCACTGAGCGAAATGTACCGAGTGCTCCGGCCCGGCGGTCACGCGCTCGTGATTGATCTGCGCCACTGTGCTCCACGGGACGAAATCGACCGGGAGGTCGAAAGGATGGGCCTGAACCGGTTGAATACGTTCCTCACGAAATGGACCTTTTCGCAGATGCTCCTCAGGACCGCCTACACGGAGGAGCAGATTCGGCAATTCCTGGCCGAGGCGGGAATTCCGAAATCGCGAATCGTGTCGGGCGGAATTGGCTTTGAGATCTGGCTAGACAAGTGAGACCATAGAGTGAGTCTGTGCCCCGCAGGATGAGGTCAACTCATGGTAAAATGGGGACGGGAGCAGATAGCATGACACAACGGTCTATCCAGGCGGGCAAGACCCCGACGGTGATCGTCAAGGCCGGCATGGACGTTCAGGTCGAGGGCTGGGACGACGAGCGCGTCCTCGCCAGCACCGCACACAAGTGGGGTCTAAAGATCGAGCGGGGCAGCGCATCGGCCGCGGGCCACATGCGCGCCCGCGCCAAGGTCGGCGATCGCGTCCTCTTCGACGTGAGCACGGATTTGCTCAAGCGCAAGAAGAAGGATGTGCCCGACGATGCCGTCCTGGTGCAAGTCGGCGGTGACGCGACCGTGCGCGTTCCATATGGCAGCACGGTGACGGTATACGCCGGGAGAAGCGTCGACGTGCGCGACATCCGCGGCAGCGTCACAGTCTATGCCGGCCGCGATGTCCGCCTCCGCCATGTCTACACCCTCGTCCACGTCTCCGCCGGCCGCGCTATGGACCTCGACTGCAAATCGCTTGCGGAGGATAACTGCAAGTTTTCCGCCGGGCGCGACCTGCGCTTTTATGTGCGCGACCTACGGGATGCCAAGATCATGGTGGACGACCTCGGCGGTGATTGGGTGGGAGTCATCGGCGACGGACGGCGCCAAATCCGGCTCAAGGCCGGTGGCGACGTCACCCTGGTGACCGACCAGCCGGTCAAGGGACAGGCGCCGGATGAGGTGCTCGGGCACATTGAGCTGCCTCGCCAAGGCGCAGATGACGAGGGACGCGGAACGAAGAATCCCACGTAGGTTACGACTTTCGAGCTGTTCGCGCGGCTGACGAGCCGACTACCCACCAAGCTATCACGCGAATAGCTGTGTGTTGAATTAGCCCCAAATCGTGATATAATTCACTTGATGGCTCGGAAGCGTCCACTTATGTTACGTATAGCTCTTGTTGCTCTCGCCGCGTTCGTGCTCTTGTCCACCCAAGGACTCGTTCTCCCGGCCTGTGTCGCCCATGCGACCCAGTCGCTCGACTCTTGTCAGGAGACCCCGGGCGAGTCTCCGGTCGAGGATTGGGACGATTCGGGGGACGCCGATTCTATCCTGATTTATCCTTCGCCAGCCCGAGTTTCTCCCCCGTCCGCGTGGCAGTCGTTTGGCCGCGCGATCTCACTTGTATTCAAACCGGTCTCGATTACGCCTCCGCACCAACCGCCGCGCGCGTCCTGACTCATTCTGTTCGACTCTTTGAATGAGGCGCGGACACGCGCCCTCCTTGCCGCACGTCCCATCGCTCGCCCCTCTCCAAGCGCGCCTCTATCTACCGCTCGCGTGGTGGATCATGTGCAAGGCCGCGTGCCCGCCTATCCGGAGGCCATCATGAACCGGCTCACGATGATATCGATCAGCGCTCGTTCCATCGCAGGACGAGTATGCATCTTCTCGTCCGTGCTGGTGCTTTTGGGGCTGAGTCTTGCCGTCGGCGGCTTGGCGCACGATTCGGCCTTGATCAGGAATATCGGCATGGGGGTATTTGTGATCTCTGTGCTCCCCCTCCTTGGGGTCCTACTGCTGGCCTGGCTAGCGGAGCGCCAACCCTAAAGGGGACAAGGGGAGCGCCGTCCAACACGATCCGTTCGGACCATATTCTTGCGGTAACGGGAAAGATCATGCCAGAAAACCGATTTGAGGAAAGCAATCTGCAGGGCCTGACCGGGCAAGAGGCGCTGGAACGCCTGGCCCAGGAGGGTTACAACGAACTGCCCGCGGCCAAAAAGCGCAGCCTATTCCGGATCGTCCTGGACGTCGTGCGCGAGCCCATGTTCATCCTCCTCATCCTCTGCGGCTCGCTCTACCTCGTGCTCGGAGATGTGCAAGAGGCGCTGATGCTCCTGGGCTTTGTGTTCGTCATCATCGCGATCACCTTGTACCAGGAACAAAAGACAGAGCGCGCCCTCGAGGCGCTGCGTGACCTCTCCAGCCCGCGTGCACTCGTGATCCGCGACGGCAAACAGCAACGCATCGCCGGACGCGAAGTGGTGCGCGACGACATTGTGCTCATCGCCGAAGGAGACCGCGTCCCCGCGGATGCCGTCGTCCTTTCCTGCACGAACCTGAGCGTGGACGAATCGCTCTTGACCGGCGAGGCGGTCCCCGTGCGGAAACGGGCCTGGGACCGCCAGGAGACGATCAAGCGTCCGGGCGGCGACCATTTGCCTTTCGTCTATTCCGGCACGCTCGTCGTCAAAGGTCAGGGCATCTCCCAGGTGCAGGCCACCGGCCTGCAAACCGAGATTGGCAAGATCGGAAAAGCATTGCGGATCCTGGAGCCGGAAGCGACGAACCTGCAGCGCCAGACCGCCAGCATCGTCAAAATGTTCGCGCTCGTCGGGCTGGTCTTGTGCTCCCTCGCCGTGATTGCCTTCGCGCTCTTGCGCGGCAACTGGCTGAACGGCCTGCTCGCGGGCATCACCCTCGCGATGGCCACGCTGCCGGAAGAATTTCCGGTCGTCTTGACCATTTTCCTCGCCCTCGGCGCCTGGCGCATCTCGCAGCGGCAGGTGCTGACCCGCCGCGTGCCGGCGATCGAGATGCTCGGCGCGGCGACGACGCTGTGCGTGGACAAGACGGGCACATTGACGCTCAACCGGATGACGGTGACCCACCTTGCCGTCGGCGAAGAGATATACGCCCTTCGCCGCAAGGTGGTGTCCCTCCCCGAGCGTTTGCATGAGGTGGTGGAATACAGTCTCCTGGCGAGCCCGGCCGATCCCTTCGACCCGATGGAAAAGGCAATGAAGGAATTGGGCGGACGCACGCTCATGAGCACCGAGCACATCCATCAGGACTGGAAGTTGGTCCGTGAATACCCGCTCTCGGAAAAGCTCCTCGCCATGTCGCGGGTATGGCGGTCGCCGGATGGGGTTGAACTCGTCATTGCGGCGAAAGGCGCGCCGGAGGCGATTGCGGACCTCTGCCATCTAGACGAGGGCCAAAAGAGCAGTCTGGACGATCAAATCGACCGTATGGCGAACGAGGGGTTGCGCGTCATCGGCGTCGCCAAATCCCGTGTGCTTCCGGCGCCGCTGCCGACCGAACAACACGATTTTGATTTCGAGTTTGTGGGACTGCTGGGCCTGGAGGACCCGGTGCGGCCGGGGGTCAAAGAAGCGGTGCAGGAATGCCGCCGCGCGGGCATCCGCGTCCTGATGATCACGGGCGATTACCCGGGCACGGCCCAGAATATCGCGCGCCAGATCGGCTTGCAGCCGTTCGACCAGATCATTACGGGACCCGAGCTGGAGCGGATGGACGACGGCGAACTGCAGGAGCGGATCAAGAGCACTTGCATCTTTGCGCGGATGGTGCCGGAGCAAAAGCTGCGGCTGGTCCAGGCGCTAAAAGCGAACCACGAGGTCGTCGCGATGACGGGGGACGGCGTCAACGACGCCCCCGCGCTCAAGGCGGCTCACATCGGGATTGCGATGGGCGGACGCGGCACCGACGTCGCCCGCGAAGCGGCGGCTCTGGTGCTCCTCGACGACAACTTTGCCTCCATCGTCCAGGCTGTGCGGCAGGGGCGCCGCATCTTTGACAATCTCCGCAAGGCAATGACGTTCATCTTTTCCGTCCATATCCCGATCGCCGGCATGTCGCTCTTGCCGATTGTGTTCAATCTGCCTCTGGCGCTGCTGCCGGTGCACATTGTCTTTTTGGAACTGATCATCGATCCCGCCTGCTCGGTTGCCTTTGAGATGGAGGCGGAGGAGGCGGATGTAATGCGCCGTCCGCCGCGGCGGCTGGAGGAGCCGTTGTTCGGACGACAGATGATCCTGACCGGTTTGATCCAGGGGGTCGGCGTGCTCGCGATCACGCTCGCGGTCTTTACGCTCGTCTGGTCGCGCGGCTATGGGGAATTTGAAGCGCGTATGCTGAGTTTCAGCACGCTCGTCATCGCGGACCTGGGCTTGATCTTTTCCAATCGCTCGCGCACCGGCTCGGTTCTGGCGACGCTCCGCACGCCGAACCCGGCGCTGTGGTGGATCACGGGGTTGACGCTCGTCTTTCTGACGCTCGCGATCCTGGTCCCCTTTCTCCAGAACCTCTTTAGCTTTGCGCCGCTGCATCCCTGGGAAGTGGGACTTGTCTTGCTCACAGGCGTGCTCAGCATACTGGTGGCGGAGAGCGTCAAGACGCCGTGGCTCCGCCGCGTCTTGAGGGATGCGCGCGTGCGGTAAGAACCCACCGTCCAGCGCGATGGCTGCTTCACGGTCAACTCACGCAGGATTTGGCGAATCCAAGTCAGGCACCATTCCAATCCTCGTCATCGAAGGAGTTGTCTCAAAAGTCAAGGCTGCTCTCGGTGGCCGCCAGCAGGTCACCAAAACTGTGCTTTGACTCAATAACAAAGACGGTAACATGCGCGCCAGCGGGAAATGGCACATCCAACTCCACGCGCCCGTTTTTTTCACTTGGATATCCTACTTTAGAGCGGTTCGCGCCATCATCTGTATCTCCCGCGTACTGGCTTCTCGCGCGTGATTATAACATGCTTGCCCACTCACTGCTTCAGCCGCACAATCCCCCGCTGGAGGGCGACGGTCACCGCCTGCGTCCGATCGCTCACGCCCAGTTTCTCAAAGATGTGAATCAGGTGCGTCTTGACCGTCGCTTCGCTGATATGGAGCTGCCTCCCCACCTCCTTATTGCTCGCCCCTTGCGAGATCATCGTCAGCACCTGAATCTCGCGGACGCTCAAGGCCTCTTCCGCGGGCGCACGCATCCGCCCGACGAGGCGCGCGGCGACCGCGGGCGCGAGAAATGACTCCCCTTGCGCCGCCGCGTGGATCGCACGAAAGAGGTCTTCGCGCGGAGCATCCTTGAGCAGATAACCTGTTGCACCCGCTTCGATCGCGGGCAGGATGTCCGCATCGCTGTCAAAAGTGGTCAAAACAAGCACCTGAGTATCCGGCCGGCGGCGCCGGATCTCGCTCGTCGCGGCTACCCCGTCCATTTCCGGCATCCTCAGGTCCATAAGGACGACATCAGGATGCAGCTTGTCCGCCAACTCGACCGCTTGTTGGCCGTTCGTCGCCTCGCCGACCACCTCGAACTCGGCCTGGCCGGCGAGCATCCCTTCCAGCCCCGTCCGCACGACCGGGTGATCGTCTGCGATCAGGATACGCACTCGCTTCATGCACCCTCCTCTCCCCGCGCACCCAGCGGTATCTCGACCACCAGCGTCGTGCCCTCCCCCACAGCACTCTCGATGGAGAGATGGCCCCCGAGGCGCTCAACCCGCTGGCGCATCCCCGCGAGGCCAAAGCCGTCCACTTCCCGTTCCGAACTGATTAGCGTGAGATCGAATCCTATTCCATCGTCGTTCACATCCATCATGACCCGGTCGTCCATGTAGGAGAGCGTTAGCATCGCCTGGCGAGCCCGCGCATGCTTTGAGACATTTACTAGGGCTTCCTGCGCGGCTCGGAGCAGTGTGACCTCGCTTTCCGGCGGGAGCGGGCAAGGACTTCCGGTCACCGAGACGGCGACGGGGATGCGACTCTCCTCCGTCCAACGCGCGGCCGTCCGCTCGAGCGCCTTGGGGAGCGCGTCGCGTTCGAGCGCCTCCGGCTGGAGCGCCCACACAAAGCGGCGCGCCTCGGCCAGGTTCTCCCGCGCCGCCCGTCGTGCCTGGTCGAGATGTTGTGACGTCGCGGAGGTGCCGTCCGGCAGGGCTTGCTCCGCGGCTTCCAGGTGCATGACGATGCTCACCAGTCCCTGCGCCAGGGTATCGTGAATCTCACGCGCCAGCCGGGCCCGTTCTTCCAGAACCCCCGCCTGACGCTCGGCCGCCGCCAGCTTGCCCTGAGTCGCATTCAGCTCCTCGATCATGCGTTGGCGTTCGCGGCTCACGCGGGACTGCTGGGCGATCCACCCGACGATCAAGATGCCGAAAAAGACCCAGGTGCTGCGGGCGATCGCTTGCAGCAAGCTCTCGGCCGAGGTCAGAGGGAGCGCCGGGAGGATCTGCTCGCCCATCACTACGGCGATAACGGCCATGGCGACCACGAATCCCCACCGGACGGGCAAGTAGCGATAAGCATACCCGGAGACCAACAGGAAGAGGAGAATGTAGCTGTGCTCGAATTCGACGAGCAGGGCGGTGAGGGCAACCTGGATCAGAAAGAATGGCACCATCCGCGAAACGCGCGTTTGCCACTCCGAGTGGCGGCGCAGAACCATCCAATCGAGGCCGGCAAAGGCGACGACGAGGATCGCCGCCGCCAGGCGTTTGGGCCAGGGTTGGTCAGCCGCCGTCAGCAGGGGCACCAGGGGAGAAACCAGCAACACATAGAGGACGATGGCCCAGAGGTATACCGAGCGTTCCCGGCGTTCGACGAGTGCGCGGGCAAAACGCGTGATGGAAGATTCCAAAGTGGACATGCATCTTGCTCAAGGGCGAATTACCCGAATTATACTCTCTTTCGTGTCGCCTGAACGCGCTCTCTATTTCCTTCGCGGTAAGACCAACCCCGGCACCAGCTGGGGCACCCGCCGTTTGTATTCCAGGTATTGCTCGCCAAAGGTCTTGGTCAGCAGACCTTCCTCCGTATATATCTTGAACTCGAAAAAGAGGAGCAAGGCTGGAACGACCAGCACCATGATCCCGAAGCCGTTCATCAACATCGTGCCGACTGCCATGCCGAGGAATCCGGTGTAGATCGGATTGCGCGTAATGCGATAGGGACCGCTCGTTCGCAGTTGATGATCTTGCTTCACCATCGCCGCGCCAGACCACAGCGTTCCCAAGACCCACCGCGCCCAGAGAATGAAGAGGGTCGACAACACCAAGATGACGATCCCCGCGGTCCGCAGCCACGGGGATGGGATGGTGATCGGCGTCCAGAAATTGGGGGGCAGAACGCGCGTTGCCAGTAGGAATAGGCCGAGCCATACCAGCCGGTCCAGTCCCTGCGCGGCCCGGCGCCGCTCGACGACTTTCGGTCCATAGAGCGCGTTATAGACCGCGCCCGCGCCCCACACGGCGCCGACCAGACCCCAGGTGATGAGATACCATTGCGAGTTTGTCATACGCCTTGTTCCTGTTATTCCAAAGACTCTAGCCCGACAAGTTGTGCCTTGCCGCTGGCAAGAGCAGCAAGCCCACAATCACCGCGAGCACGACAAGGATGCTGATGTGATACGCGATATCGCCGGTCCGTGAGGAGCGGAGCGTCACCGTCAGCCCGTAGATGGTCAGGAGGAAGGCAAACAACGTCGCCCCCAAGGCAGATGGCCAGGCCACAGCCCAGCGGGCGATCAGGGTTGCCGAGCCCATGGCGAGCACGGCGGCAATGACCGCCTCGGGGATCGCGGCGCCTCCGAACGGATCGTTGATCCTCACGGGACCGAGCGTGAGGGTGACGCCAAAGTGGATAATGGACGCGACGGCAAACGCGACCGTCGCTACTACCATCAGGCCGCAAATCGCGACCGAGACGGGCTGCCACTGGGTCCGCGGCCCTCCGGGAGATGCGACCGCGCCCGAAGTACCGAGCCCATGGTTCAGCCGGGGGCTCTCCTGCCTTTGCCACATGAGAAGACCGAACACGATGAGGGCAAGCGGCACCAAGAGGATGTGGACGTCGCGCGCAGGTCCCTGCACCGCAGGAGAGCTGAGGCCGAAGATGATGCCCGCGACCGAAAGCCATAATGCGACCCACGATACCATGATACTCCCTGTCACAGCGGCGGCAAGCAAAGCCAGACCGATGACGGCTTCGCCGATCCCCGCGTGCGAGACGGGAGCGGGAAAGCCCAGCACGGCCAAGCCCAGCGGAACCTTGATGCCTTCGTTGAACAGTGCAGCCGTCAGAAAAACAACCGCGTCGATGAAGATCGCCGCGCGCAGGATGACATAGAGACGCGCTCCAGGTTCGCTCTTGAGCTGCGATTGTGCATTCGGATTGGAAACCATAGTCCCCTCTCTTGTTACTTCCCATCGCCTACTCGGCTTCATCGCGCCCAACACCTACGACTGGCTGGCTGAACGCGGTGGTGGCGCCAGCACTCCCTGAACAAGAACGCCCAAGGTGGCGACGATGGCAATCGCGGGGCCGAGAGTCTGCAGCCATGCGACGACGGAATATCCGGTCTGTAGATTGACGAGCCGCGCCTGCACGATGGGTGAGCGGAGCGCAGCGGCGAGCAACACCGCGCTCAAGACGGCGACGAGCGAGATCAACCACCGGTTCCGGGTGAGCACGAGTCCGGCCATGACAAGAGGAAAGAGTATGAAAATCAAGCCAGGCACTGCGAACGCTCGATCGAGCACCATCGCCAAGATGGGGCCGATCGCCGTTGCGACCAGACCCGCCACAGCCGCGATCTCCCACGGCGACCGTCCGGATTTTGCATTCATATTTCCCATTCCATTTCTCCTTTCTTTTATCACGATCTGGACGTCAGTATCGCGCGGCGGGCCGGAAAACACGACCACCTTTCTGCTGCTTTTCTTGAGCAATCAGATGGATAAAGCGCATCCACCGATCGGTGGATACCTTATGTGCAGTCCCATGCATCCATTTCACCCATTTCACCCATTTCACCCATTTGTGCGGACAGGTGCCATTAGTGCCATTAAGGCCATTTGTTGCCCATGGTATTGGGGGCTCGTTTCCGCCTTCATCCCTCCGCCTTCCGCCTTCATCCTTTCCTGGGGGTGCCATGTTGCCATTTGTGCCATTAGTGCCATTTGTTAGCGGGGGTGCCAATGTTCTTCGCCTTCGAAAGCAAAACACCTCGCGCAGCTGCCCGCGAGGTGTTTTGCTGCTGGCGGTTCGGTGAACGCTGTTGGCTCAATCGCCGATGCGGAGGACGATGCGGCCGCGTCCGTGTCCGGTTTGGCTCAGTTCCTGTGCCTGCCCCGCTTGCGCGAGGGAAAACACTTTGCCGACGACCGGCCTGACCTTTTTGGATTCCAGCAACTCGGAGATTTGCTGCAATGCGGCCGCATCGGCCCGTCCGGCCCGGGTCGCCCGAACGCCGCGCGCCTCCGCCGCCTTGGCATCCGGGCTGCCTGCTATCGTAACGAGAATCCCGCCGCGCTTGATCACCTGCAGAGAGCGCTCCAGGACCTCTCCGCCGACGGTGTCAATAACGGCGTCCACGTCCTTGACCACGTCCTCGACCTTTTCCTTCTGATAATCAACAACCGTCTCGGCGCCGAGCGAGCGGACGAAATCCACGTTGGCGCCCGAAGAGGTCGCAATGACGTGCGCGCCTTTCCACCGGGCGAGTTGGACGGCAAAAGCTCCGACCCCGCCGGCCCCGCCCTGCACCAACACGCGCTGGCCCGGCTGTACATTCGCCGACTGAATAACGGCGCCCCAGGCCGTTAACGCTCCGACGGGCACGGAAGCGGCCTCTTCGAAGGAAAGGTCCTTCGGCTTGGGATAGAGGTCCTTGGCGGGTGCCACGGCATATTCGGCGTACGAGCCGCCGATCGGTCCATAAACCGCTTCCCCCGCTTTGAGACTGGTCACGTCGGGCCCGGCCACATCGACCACTCCCGCGCCTTCTAATCCCGGTATCCAAGGAAAGGTCAGCGGCCTAAACTGCTTCATATAGCCCGCGCGGGCTTTCCAATCCGCCGGATTTACACCCGCCGCCTTGAGACGGACGAGCACCTCCCCGGCCTTGGGCTTGGGGCACGGCACCCGTTCCATCACGATCTGCTCCGGACCTCCGTAATTGTGAACCACGGCTGCTTGCAAGCTTTCTTCTGCCACGGGAACCTCCTACAAAACGTTCTCTTGATAAAAACGCTGCCAGCCCTAAAAACGTGGCTGGCAGTGTGCTTCGTCGACTAGACCCGCTCATTCATGCCTCAGTGCGACCACCGGGTCGAGACGGGCCGCGCGCATGGCCGGATAGACGCCCGCCGCGAGACCGACCAAGGTGCCAAACGCGATGGAGCCCACCGCGAGCCACAGGGGCACGACGGAGAGGGGGCCGACCCCGAGCACCCCTTGCGAGGCCAGGTACCAATGCCCCGCCCAATCCACCCCGCGTCCGATGAGTGTCCCCAAGACGAGGCCGAGGAGCCCTCCGATGAAACCGATCATGCCCGCCTCGGCGACAAAGAGCCCGAGCACCTCGCCGCGCGACGCGCCAATGGCTTTCAGCATACCGATCTCGCGCGTGCGCTCATAGACCGCCATAATCATCGTGTTCATGACGCCGAGCGCGGCGACGAGGAGCGCGAGGCCGCCGATCGAGCCGAGCAGCGCATTGAGCGTCGCGAAAATCCGATTCGCCACGTCGAGAAAGCTTTGGAGCGAACGCGCCTGCAGACCCAGCGCGCGCACCTGGTCGACCACCGCGCCGACGGTCGCCAAGCTCGTCGCCTTGACCACGAGACCGTCGTAGCCGCGAGTCTCGAACAGGTTCGGCTGCCCGTACCACCACTCTTTGATGTCCGCCGCGTCTTGTACTCCCAATTGGATGCTTGTCCGGTTGTCTCGCTGAACTCCGATCACCGTCACCGGGAATTGGTTCGTCTCCCCGCGCGGCAGGCGCACAACCAGCGTCACCTTCTGCCCGACGAGTTTCTGCACGTCGCCCACTCCCAATTCGGTCGCGAGCCGCGAGGTGAGCACCACACCGCGCGCTTCGCCGGGAGTCAGCGCTCTTCCGGCGACGAATGGAGTATCGCCCTGAAAGGGGCTAATGCGCTGCGCGCTGCTCTCGACGGTCGCCGACGCGGTGCGGCTTCCCAATTCCACGCGCAGGTCCAGGTAAGCGGGCAGATCCACGAGAGGCGCGACACTGGCGACTTGCGGCATCCGGCGGAGGGTATCTATGGACGCGGACGTAATCGGCGTCGTGGGTAGCGGGTCGGCAAAGGGATCCGTCGCGCTGGTCTGCGCCTGGGGCGGGGACACAAAAACGGTTTCGAGGCCCACTCCCTCGACATTGCGCTCGACCTCCAGCTCGACTCCGACCGCGATCGAAAGCATGGTGACGATTGTGACAATGCCGACGAACACGCCCAGAACCGTGAGCCCGCTCCTCACGGCGCGCCTCTCCAAGTTTGAAAAGGCGCTCCGCCAGAGGTCAGAGAAGCGCAGAGAGGATGAGGGATGAGGGGTGTGAGTAAAGGATGAAGCTTGTCTCTCCCGATTCTTCATCCTTCCGCCTTCATCTTTCGTCCTTTCGATGCTGCCGTCGCGCAGATGGATCGTCCGGTCGGTCGCCGCGGCGGCGGCTGGGTCGTGCGTCACCATCAGTACGGTGACGCCGTGCTCCTCATTCAGCCGCCGGAGGAGCGCCAAAATCTCTGCGCCCGTCTGGCTGTCCAGGTTCCCGGTGGGTTCGTCGGCGAGAATGAGGCTCGGATTGTGGACGAGCGCGCGGGCGATCGCGACGCGCTGCTGCTCTCCGCCCGAAAGCTGGCTGGGATAGTGATGGAGGCGATGGCCGAGACCGACCTCTTCCAGGATGGCCCGCGCCCGGGCATTACGTTCTTCCCGAGGAACACCGGCGAACATGAGGGGCAGAGCCGCATTCTCGAGGGCGGTCAAGCGAGGAAGCAAGTGAAAGCTCTGGAAGACAAAACCGACCCGTTCACGGCGATGGCGCGTCCGCTCCGCTTCGGTGGCGGAGCCAAGGTCGACCCCATCCACCCATACCTCACCGCTCGTCGGTCGGTCGAGTCCGCCGATCAGATGCAAAAGCGTGGACTTGCCCGAGCCGGACACGCCGGCCACCGCGACGAATTCGCCGCGAAGAAGGTGCAAGTCCACGCCGCGCAGCGCGAGGACGGTGCTCTCGCCCATGCGATAGCCACGCGTCAGTCCACGCGTGACGACGATCTCGTCCGTCATTTCAAAGAATCGGCTACCTTGATCGCATCGGCCTTGGAGATGACCCCACTCACGGTATAGGTCACTCCATTTTGCGTCCAGGCGAGAATGCCCTGGGTGCCGTTGCTGTTGCTCCGAAAAGTGCCGGTCGTGCCGCGGACGGTCACCGACTCGGACTGGCCGGTCCCGGGGTTCTTCTGGACGCCGTTGCCTTCCGTGATGGCCAGACCGCCGCCCGAGAATTCGTAGCGGAGGGCAATCGTGTGTCCCACTTTCAGGACGTCGACAAGGGTGGCTCCGTTGGGCACATAGGTCGGGGTGAGCAGTGGAAATCCGGCCGTCTTCTGTGCCTCGCTCAGCGTCACATGCTTCGGTATCAAATCATTGACGGAGACGACCTTGGCCCCCGCGGGAACCTGAAAGCGAAAGAGATTGTCCGCAACGCTCTGGTTCAATTCAATGGACTGGACCGTCACGCGGCCTTGTCCCATTGAACCGCCATTGAGCGTGGCTTGCAAAGGCAGCCACCGGCTCGAGTCGATCCACACGAAACCGGTCGCCCCGGCCGCGGCGGCCGGTCCCTTGCCGGGCTTGGGAGTCAGTTGGAGCTTGAACGTAGAGCTGCCTTGAAGCGTTTCCGTGCCCGCGAGGCTCACGGTGCTGTAATCGAAAAGCTTTTGCACGAGCGCCTGCGGCGTTTCGGACAACAGGCTCGCAGCGCCGCCGCCCGACGAATTCGCATTGTTCAATTGATTGACGGACCCTGTCCAAACCGTGTTTTGAGAAGGTGAAAAGGCCCAGAACTCTTTACCATCGCTGACGAACACGCCGCCCTGCAGCTTGGGGTCGCTCGCCTGTCGCACCTCGGCGCGCACTTCGTAGGCGCCCGCGCCGGTGCCGGACGTCTTTTTGCCCCAGATTTCAATCGTCGCCGTTCCGCTCTTGTTGGGCGTATTTTCATCAATGTTCACTACGGCGTGCCCGTTCTGCGCAGATTCCAGAGTTTGTACGGCGCGAGTCAAAATGTCCTCGGGGGCAGGGGCCGCGTTAAAAGCCGCGTAGGCCCAGGTCGTCCCTCCCACCGCGAAGATGACGGCCGCGAGCATGGCCAGTCTCTTGAATCGCATTTTCCACTCTCCCTTTGATATTTCTTACCTAACAACCACGGTCTATTATATCCCGCCTGCCGATGGCGTCAATGGGCATCCTCGCCAGAAAGAAGAGAACCAGAGCGCTCGAAAGCCCTGGTTCTCTTCTAGCCGGCTCGATAGTACCGGCCATAATCATTGCAGAGCAGATACAGCGGTGGTTCGTCTTCTTCGATGACGGGAAAGCGCCCAATCGACTCGAGAAAGCGGTTATCGGCCGCGTCGTCGTTCACGGTCGAGACCTCGCCCGCCAGCACCTTGCCCTCGGCAGCCCAAAACCGATGATAAAGGTGATCGACGAAGGTGATGCTTTCGCCGGGCGCGAGCGTGATGACTCCGCCCGCTTCGACGGTGCGACGGATGCCGTCCACGCTGACGGTCACCGGAGTATCGGCGAGGGCCTCGTTCGGCGTGGCGTTATGGAGCTGAAGGAGGAGCTTGCCCCCGCCGCGGTTGATAATGTCTTCGGTCTTCGCCCAATGAAAATGAAACGGCGTCTCTTGATCGACGTCGACCAGGAGAATCTTTTCGGCATACGTCTTGCCCCGCATCGCCTTGAGATTCTCGGGGCTGCCATTCCGCAGCGTGAACAGGCACAGACCGCGCCGGCGGAAATCGCCGCTTCCGAAATCGGTAATGTCCCAGCCAAGCCGGCGCGCGACGATCTCGCTCACTTCAGCGCCTCGTCGCGTCCAGTCTTGCGGTCCCCAGTGCGCAAAAGGCGGAAGACGAAATTGGCATCGTTCGACGAACGCGTCCGCGTCGTGGAGGATGGCGTTAATCTCCGAGCGTTTCAATCGGGCCCGTCCTCGATCGTCTGAGCGAATAACCACTGGTACAACTCCGGGTCCGCGTAGGCCCGGGTCCACGCTCCTTCATGCCCGACTCCGGGGTACAATGTAAGCCGCACATTCCCCCCGCACGCTTTCAAAGCCTCGACCAGGATCTTAGACTGGTAGGGCCGAACAATAGTGTCGCTGTCCCCATGAAAGACCCAAATGGGCAAGTCGCTCAGGCTGCAGATGTTCTCAGGGATGGCGTCGCTCCCTTTGAGATAACCTCCCGCAATGGGCACGACCGCGGCGAATCGTTCAGGATAGCGCAAGGCAAAATTCCAAGTGCCGAATCCTCCCATCGAGAGTCCGGTCAAGTAGACGCGCCGGGGATCGACGGAATAGGACGACTGGATTCGGTCAAGCAGGATTTTCACCGGCTCGATCATGTTCGTCCACCACCGGTCGTCAATAGGTAGTTGTGGAGAAAGGACAATAGCCGGGAAATCGGTTTGCTGCGCCAATATCTTGGGAAGAGGATGCTTCTTGAGAAGGTTGAGATCGCTTCCCCGCTGGTCTTTGCCATGCAGGAAGAGAATCAACGGCCACTTCTGCCGACGGTCTTGTCCATAGCGACCGGGCAAGTACAGCAGATAGTTCACCCGCACCGTGCGCGTGACCTCGTTGGCCGTTTTGACTTGCACCTGCGCAGAGTAGCGATGCTGGCCCACTCTCACCGTGGTGGCCGCGATCGGAATTACCATCCGACTCGTCGCTGCCGCCGCGGCAAGAGCCGCGGTCGGAGATGCCGCCGGAGGCGCCGTTGGGCGAATCGCCGGGGAGACCGGCACGGTTGCGCATCCTGCCAAAGCGAACAGAATTGAGACCAGAAGCATGAGCTTGATCAAAAGAGAGGTAGGGTCTATCTGCATCTCATACCTATCTGTGTATCGTTCACAACGCCGCCCGCGTCCAGCCGGCTCGGATCCGTTGCCAGGTCTCTTCCCAGGTCCGGATTCCGCTCAGCGCATCCGCCGCTTGTACGCTGCACGCGCCTACGGCGCACGCGAACGTCAGCGTTTCTTCCGGCGAGCAGCCTCGCAGCAGTGCCGCGAGGAAACCGGCGATCGTCGCATCCCCGGCCCCCGTCGTTCCGTGCACCTGCGTGACCTGAAAGACCGGCGACCATATCTCACGGTCGCCCCATGACTGCAGATTGGCCGGCGCGGCTTTGCCAAGCTCTCCGAGCCGTCCCGCGCCCGCCGTCCGCAGGTACATCCCGCGTCTGCCCATCTTGAATCCCACCATCTTGGCGCCCCACCCGAGCAGCGTCGTCGATAGTTCGTGCAGCAGAGGAAGCGTGATCTGCTCGAGCAGCGGACCGCGGCCGGCGAGGCGGTCGAACTCGGAACGCCAGAGCAAGAGCAGTGTCTCTTCGATGCTCGGGAGGAAGAGGTCCACGCTCGGCAGGGCCGTGCGCAGGATGGCTTGCCAGTCCGCCTGTCCGGCAGGCGACTCGGGATCGACCATGGCCATGTCGAGCGAGGTGGTGAGATTCAACTCCTTCGCCGCGTGCAGGACCGCAGCCAGTTCGCTCCCTCCCCCCTGGTACATCCGCGCCATGATGGGCGGATAACCAAAGTGAAAGAGACGACTCGGGGCGATCTCGTCTATCTTCAGGTCGGCGGCGCAGAAGGTGTCATTCGCACCCGGGCAGTGCAGGAAAGACCGATCGCGGTCCGGGAGGTTCAGGACGATGCTGTACGAGGTCGCCTGTCCCGGTGCGACGACAATGCCTGCGGCGAGTTCGGGATCGTGCGCGCGGATCAACTCCAACACGACGCGGCCCAGCGCATCGTCCCCCACTTTTCCCACCAGGCGTGTTCCGATCCCGAGCCGGTGGAGCGCCAATCCGACGTTAGAAACCGGACCGCCGGTCGCGACGAGTGCCGGGCCGACCTGGCGCAGCTGACCCGGCGCCGGCAGCGGATCGTCGCGGCCCGCCTCCGCGGAAAAAGTGGGGATGATGTCGAGGCAAAGGTGCCCGGCGATGACGACCTGGAAGGGTGCTGGCATGAGGATGACTGAGCAAAAGACCGCGTTCGACGCCAGTGCGTCTCACGCCGTTGTCTTTACGTCGCAGTTCCGTTCGCGCCGTTGAGTGCTTTCGGGAGGATACCCATCTCGTGCACCGCTTCGGCTCCGACCATGAGACTCACCACCTCGTCCGGCGTGGTCTTCGCGGCGATGAGCTCGCCCACCTTTTTGCCGCGCCGCATGACGACGATGCGATCCGCGACGGCAAACACATCCTGCATGTTGTGGCTGATGATAATGACCGGCACTCCCTGCTCGCAGATCGTGCGCACCAGCTTCAGCACCTTGCGTTGTTCCGGGACGCCCAGCGCGGCCGTCGGTTCGTCCATGATCACCAACTTGGCATTCCAGTAAATCGTCCGGGCGATCGCCACGGTCTGCCGCTGTCCTCCGGACAGATTGCGAATCTGCTGGGTGAGCGAGGGGATGCGAATATCCAGCCGGTCAAGCACGGCCGCCGACTCTTCGCGCATCTTGGTCCGGTTCAGCGTGTTGACCACCCCGCCGAGATAATGATTCTTGATCTCGCGTCCCAGAAAGATATTGGAACCGACATCCAGATTCTCTGCCAGGGCCAGGTCCTGGTAGATGGTTTCGATGCCCAGATCGCGCGCGGCGCGGGGGCCGCTGAACGCCACCTTCTTATCTTCAAAGAAGATCTCGCCGTCGTTCGGCTGGTACACGCCGGAGATCATTTTAATGAGCGTGGACTTGCCGGCGCCGTTGTCGCCCACCAGGCCCACCACCTCGCCCACGTGGATGTCCAGGCTCGCGTGATCGACGGCGGTCAAGCCGCCAAAGCGCTTGGTCAGATCGATGGCCTTCAAGAGTGTCTGCATGCCTCTTCCTCACTTGCCCAGGTTGCGGCCAAACTGGTCGACGATGAGCGCCAGGGCGAGAACAATACCCACAATCACAAACTGGGTGAACGCAAGCACGCCGAGCACGACCAACCCGTAGATGATCGTCGCGATGATGAGCGCGCCGATTGTCGTGCCGACCACCGTGCCTTCCCCTCCCAGGGTACTCGCGCCTCCCAGGACGACGGCCGCAATCGAATTCATCAACGTCGTTTCTCCTGCGTTATAGGCGCCGCTGGTAAACCGTGCGGCCCAGACCACACCGGCGATACCCGCGAGCACCGCGGCGAGGATGTACATTTTGATGAGGGTCCGCGCGACCGGAATACCGGCGCGCGACGCCGCTTCCGGGTTGCCGCCAATCGCATAGATGTGCTGCCCGAACTGCGTCTTGGCCAGAATGAACCAACAGGCCATCGTGACGAGGATGGTGATGAGCACGGTGTTGGGCATCAGTGGAATATTCGCCTGCAGTTGCGCCTGGGTGGCATTGGCGGGGACGGCGAAAAGGACCAGCCAGTTTCCGGGTGAAAAATGAAGGATCGAGCCGTTGCCCAGGTCTCCCAAAATGGGAGGTTGGTTCGCGATCGGAAACCCATTGCTTTGTATGAGTGCAATACCCTCGACCAGGAAACCGACGCCGAGCGTGGCGATCAGCGAAGGCACTTTGATCTTGGCGATCAGGATCCCATTCAGCAGACCCGGAAAAACCGCCACCGCGACGCCTCCCAGCATACCGATCACAATGGTTTGCGGCTGCGGTACGTCGCGGGCATAGAGGTATTCCATGATCTGGGCAGCAATGACGGCGGAAAAGCCGAGCGTCCAACCGACGGAAAGATCGATACCGCCGGTGATGATGACAAAGGTTTCCGCCAACCCGACGATCAGAATGAGCGTGGCGTAGAGCATGATCCCTTGCAGGGCACGCGGAGTGAGAAAGTTGACGTTGTTCATCTGCTGGGAGGCCACGGTGAAGAAAATCAACATGCCGACGAGAAATACCCAAGGCCAAACCTTACGCAGAGAGGCCAAGGTTTCGGCCTGTGTTCTCTTCCGCGGTTGCGCCGCTGCTGTCTTTTCTTCCAGTGGCGCCATGTCCTTTGATGCTACGGCCATATTGCTCTCCTCGTCGTGTCGCCGCCGCGCTTCCGGGCCGTCTGAAATCGAACCGCCTCTCCATTGTAACTCGAAATGGTCAGGTTTCAAAAACAGGGAGCTCACGACAAGCCCCCTGCCGACGTCCCAGAGGTCGGGGAGGCTCCGTCAGGGAGGCACACGCCTCCCTGACTCTGCCCCCCGGACGGCACTCTTTGCAGCGTTACTGGTAAAAGAACCGGGAAACGTTCGGATCGTTCATATTGTCCCGCGTGATCACCGCATAACCGGTCGGAACGTGCGGCGGTATGCTCGTCACCCCGTTGAAATAGGCGGCCGCCATCTCCACCGCGAGAAAGCCCATGTCGGCAGGCTTTTGGGCGATGACGAGGTCCGCGGTCCCCGCCTTGAGCATGCCGATGGCATCCGCGGTCGCATCAAAAGCAACCACCTTAACCTTGCCACTCAAGCCCAGGTTCTTGACGACCGCGCCCGAACCCTGTGCACTGAACACGTTGGTGCCAAAGATACCCGCGAGGTCCGGTGTCTTTTGGAGCATGGCCGTCACTTGCGCCTGGGCGGTCGATGCATCGTCGTTGTTGTAGTCGACGCCGACGAGAGTGACATTGGGATAAGCCTTGAGCGCTTCCTTGCAGCCGTCTTCGCGCGCATCCGTGCTGCTTGTCCCGCGCCGCACACTCTGGATATAGACTTTGCCCTTTTTCCCGATCGATTCCGCGAGCGCATTGCACGCGATCACGCCCCCTTGCTTGTTGTCCGAGGCAATGAAGGAAAGTGGGAATTTGACGGGACCCTTCACATAGTCGCCATCGCCCACAAACGTATCGACCGTGAGGATGGGGATGCCCGCGTCATTCGCCTTTTTCAGGGGAGCGACCATCGCATCCTTGTCGACCGGGGCCAGGAAGAGGAATTTCAAATCGCCGCGCGCGACCATCGCGTCGAGCATAGGGGTCTGCTCGGTGGCGTTCCACGCCTTGGGGACCTGCACGACCATGTTGAACCCAAAGCGGTCGGCCGCGGCCTGCGCGCCGCGCTGCATGGTGGTGTAAAACGGATCGGTCGTCCCTGCCAAGAAGCCAATCTTGACTCCCTTGGTGCTCTTGGCAATCTCTGGAATCTTGTCGGTGTAGAAGAACTGCGACACCTTCGGATCGTTCATATTGTCGCGCGTGATGACCGCATAACCGGTGGGGATGTGCTTGGGGACACTCGTCGTCCCCTCCAAATACGCGACGGCCATCTCGACGGCAAGGTAGCCCATATCAGAGGGTTTTTGCGCGATGACGAGATCTGCGGTCCCTGCCTTGAGCATGCTGATGGCATCCGCCGTCGCGTCGAAGGCGACGACCTTGACCTTGCCGCTCAAGCCCTGATTCTTGACGACCGCGCCCGAACCCTGTGCACTGAACACGTTGGTGCCAAAAATGCCCGCGAGGTCCGGTGTCTTTTGGAGCATGGCCGTGACCTGCGCCTGCGCCGTGGAAGCGTCGTCATTGTTATAGTCCACTCCCGCGAGCGTAATATCCGGGTAGGCTTTCAAGGCTTCCTTGCAGCCGTCTTCGCGCGCATCCGTGCTGCTCGTGCCCCGGCGTACACTTTGGATGTAAACTTTGCCTTTTTTACCGATCGATTCGGCCAGGGCGTTGCAGGCAATCACGCCGCCCTGCTTGTTATCGGACGCGATAAACGAAAGCGGGAACTTGACGGGGCCATTTTCGTAATCGCCGTCGCCGATAAAGGTGTCGACGGTGAGGACCGGCAGGCCGGCGTCATTCGCCTTTTTCAGGGGAGCGATCATCGCGTCCTTGTCAACCGGGGCGAGGAAGAGAAAATTCAGGTCGCCGCGCGCGACCATCGCGTCGAGCATAGGGGTCTGCTCGGTGGCGTTCCACGCCTTGGGGACCTGGACGACGAGGTCAACACCCAAATCGGTTGCCGCTTGCATGGCCCCGCGCTGCATGGTGGAATAGAACGGATCGGTCGTCCCCGCCAAGAAGCCGATCTTGAACTTTTTGGGGGCCGAGGCGGCCGGCGCACTGGTCGCTTGGGAGGCGGTGGTCGCCTTGGCAGGCACCGCGGTCGGCTGTGCCGGTGAAACCGGTGCAGCAGGTGCCGGCCCGCAAGCTGCGACGATCAAGCTCAAGAGCATGAGAGTGGCCAAAACGAAAATGATTCGGTGTTTCATCTTCTTCTCCAAATTTCGTTGCAGCATTGAATACTTGTTTTAGTGACCAAGGCACGCTGTAATGTCGAGTGGCTACCTCCTTCCCAAATGCGAGATCTTGACTGACTGCTTCCCATTGTCGGCGATTTCACGCGTCCCTTTCTCCCAATAAAAAATGCCCCTCGACAAGTGAGAGAGGCATTCACAACCTCAGAGGTCCGTCAATCCAGCGGGACAGGTTCATTCGACTTTCGAAGTCGAACACACTTCAGCGTTATGACCGAATATTATCATACAAACGGCCCATTGTCAATACTTTTATGACCGATATCGTAAATTTTTAAGGTTTGGTGGTTGACTTCGTAAGTGCATTCGCGGTATAATGGTTTCGAACACGAGCAGATCATTCCTTGTTTATGGTAAATATGTTCGGAGGAACTTATGGCTGGCGAAGAGCGACTGGAGCAAATTGTCTCGGTGGTGGACGAACGCGGATTCGTCTCGGTAAAAGAACTAAGCTACATTTTGGGGGTTTCCGAAGTCACCGTTCGCCGCGACCTCCAGCGTCTGCACGACGAGAATCGCTTGCGGCGCACGTTCGGCGGCGGAGTCTCTCTGCACGCGGCAGCTTCCAGCGGTACCGAAGAGACTGCTCCCTCCCCCTCTGCTCCGACCTCCGAAGGCTCGTTGATCGACCGCGTCCAAGTTCTCATCGCCACCTCCCTCGATCCCCAATCTGATCGCGCGCTCGTCGACCGCGCCGCGAAGAGGAGCATTCCGATTGTCGCCGAATCGCTTGGCGCGAATGGGATGGGTCCGGTGGTGAGCGTCGACAATTTCCAAGCCGCCAAGGCGCTCGGAGCCTGGACGGGTAACTATGTCCGCGACCATTTCAACCGGCAAGCCAAGGTGCTCGACCTCACCTATCGTCTGAGCAACACAGAGGCGCGGAGCCAGGGGTTCCTCGCCGGTCTGCGGGAAGTCATCCCCTCGGCCCAGGTCATCCTGTCGATCAACGCCCAGTCGCGGTATCAGACGGCGTATCAATTGACGGCCGATGCCTTGAGCGTCCACCCGGACATTAACGTCATCTTTGCCATCAACGATTCCACTGCCCGAGGGGCCATGCACGCATGCCGCGACATGGACGTGAACCCGGACGCGTTGCTCATTCTCCCCTTTGGCCTGGAAGGGACCGCGATGAAAGAAGCTCTGATGGAGGGGGCCGCCGGCTACTGCCGAGCCGGGTTGGCGATGTTCCCCGACATCGTCGCGCCCATCTGCGTCGAAGCGGCGATTCACGCCTTTAACCACCGACACATGGAAAAATACCTCATCACTCCCCACGCCATCCTCACGAGCGAGACTCTGCCCCAGTACTATACAAAGACGAATGGGACCTGGAAGCCTAACTGGGATACGATCAAGCGCGAGCTCAACCTTCCCCTAAAGATCGGCCCGGGCGCCGCTCGAGAGGAACCACTGCCGAAACGGATCGGATTTGTGATCCCGTTCAGTGAGCATGAATGGTACCAGAATCTGACGGCGCTGATGCAGGCTCATGCCGAGTTGCTGGGGATCGAATTCGAAGCAGTGGATGCTGCTCAAACGCTCAAAGACGACGTGCTGATGCGGCAGCGCGCGATCGCCCAGATGGCGGCCGGACAGGTTCAACCCGGGGATGTCGTTCTGATTGATGGGAGTGAGCTGACCACTCTTCTGGCCGAGGAATTGGGCCAGAAGGAGAACATCACCGTCATCACCAACTCGGTGCCGGTCTTTGAGGCGCTGAGCAACGCGCCGGGCATCACTTTGATTTCGACGGGGGGATCGCTGCGCCGGTCGAGCGAGACACTGATTGGCCCGACGACCGAAGCAGCACTGCGCGAGCTGCGCGCCGACAAGCTCTTTCTCGCCGTCGGCGGCATCAGTCTCGATTTCGGTTTGTCCCACACGAATGTCGCCGAGGTCGCCGTCAAGCAGGCGATGCTGCGGGCCGCGCGGCAGGTGATCTTACTCGCGGATCACACGAAATTCGGGCAAGAATCGATCATGCAGGTCGCGCCCGCGACGGCCGTCAACAAGGTGATCACGGACAATGCGCTGCCCGCGAGCGTGCGTCTGGACTTGGGCAAGCTTGGCATCGAGGTCCTCATCGCCAAGACCTAGAGATAGCTCGCGGCCCGTGCTCACTCGTAACGCAGCGCGTCGATGGGGTGCAGCAGGCTGGCGCGCCAGGCCGGGTAGAGACCGAAAAGGAGCCCGACCGCCATGGCAAAGCTCACGGACAAAAGCACCGAGTCGAGCGTGATCTGGGTGGTCATGGCGCCGCTGAGATTCACGAGCTGCGCGATGCCGATTCCGACGACGACGCCCATCACGCCGCCGGTCACGCTCAACGTGACCGCCTCGAGCAGGAATTGAGCGAGCACATCCCGCCGCCGCGCCCCCACTGCTTTGCGGATGCCGATTTCGTGAGTGCGCTCGGTCACACTCACGAGCATAATATTCATGATCCCGATTCCCCCCACCAGCAGCGAAATCGCCGCGATGGAGCCCAAAAAGACCGTCAGGATGCCGGTAATGGTCGAGAGCATGCCGAGCAGCTGCTTTTGCGACACCACCGAGAAATCGTCATCCTGAAACTTGATCTTGTGGCGATCGCGCAAGAGGTTGGTAATCTCCTGCATGGCCGCATCGACGCGTTGCTCCCCGACGGCGGAGACGTAAATCATGCTCACGCGGCGCTGGCCGGTCGGCGTCGTCGCGAGGGTCCCAAACAAGCGGCTCTGCGCGGTGGTCACAGGAATGTAGATCATGTCATCCTGATTGCTCCCCCCCATACCGCCGGCGCCCTTCGACTCCATGATTCCCACCACGTCAAAGGGGATCCGATTCAATTTGATGCTGTTGCCCATCGGGTCGCCCGTGCCAAACAGAGTCTTGGCCACCTTGGGCCCGAGCACCGCCACTCGCGCCGAGGTATCGACATCGCGCGCGGCAATAAAGCGTCCTCGCTGCACGTGCGCGTTCCCGATGCTTTCGTAATCGGGCGTGGTGCCCATGATCGACGAGTTGGTATTGTTGCTCTTGTAGACGACCTGCGCCGAGCTGCTAAAGATCGGAGCGACCCCCCTGACGTCCGGACAGCCCGATGATTTCCCAATCGCCTCGGCGTCCTGCTGGGTCAAGGTGACGGCCGTGCCCATGCCGCTCACCCCGCCTTGACGGATCTGGCCGGGCACGACGACGATCAGGTTCGACCCGATCCCCTGCACCTGACGCGTAATCTCGGCGCTCGCGCCATTTCCGACCGCGAGCAGCGCAATAACCGCCGCGACGCCGATTATGATGCCGAGCATCGTGAGGCCCGCGCGCAGCTTGTTCGAGCCGAGCGCAAGAAAGGCCACGCGCATGGATTCGACGATATTCATCCGTCTGCCCTCTTACCGGCTTCCGCTTGACCCGAATGTCATTTGCCCTCCAAAAACATTGCTCGGTGCGATCAGGGAAACCTGCTCTCCCTCCTTCAAGCCATCAAGGATTTCGGCGTACTCGTCGTTTGACAGTCCGAGGGTCACCTCCGCTTCATGTGTGCGCCCTCCGGCATAAACGCTGACGTAACGCTTGCCGTTGTTCGTGTGAATGGCCCGGCTGGGGACGAGCAGCGCATTCTCCTTCTTTGCCGTCTCGATACGGGCATTCGCCGTCATCCCGAGCTTGACGTCGGGACTGGGCGCCTCCAGTGCGACCCGGATGGCATAATTCACGACCCCCTGCACGGTCGTGGCGCGTGGGGCGATTTCGGCGACGGTGCCGGTGAACGTAGCATCAGGCAGTGCGTCGAGGTCGAGCTGGACCGGCATGCCGACCCGCAAGCTCGGAATGTCGGTCTCGTCGACATTCAAGGTCACGCGGTACTTGCTCAGGTCGGCGATCGTCATCACGCTCTTGGCGGCCGAGACATAGGCGCCGCGATCCATGCTCACCGAGGTGATGACGGCATCATAAGGCGCGACCAGCTTGGCCTGGCTGAGGCGGAGCGCGGCGAGGTCGCGGGCGGCCGTTTGCGCGTCCACATTCGTCTGCGCGGCGGCAATATCCTGGGGGCTGGGCTGCAATTTCGCCAACTGGTCTTGCGCCGAGGTGATGGAGGCCAGCGCCTGCTGGATTTGGGCGTCGGTGGGCTGGATCTTGCTGTTGTAGGCGGCGAGAGCTTTCCGGTAATCCGAGGTCGCTTGCTGCAAGTCGCGGGATTGAGTCATCATGCCGATCATCGGATTGGTCGCGCCGCCGACCCGGTCGTAAGCCGCCTGCGCAAGCGCCAGCGCCGCTTGGGCTCTGTCGAGGTCGGCTTTGGCGGCCATGACGTCGTTCGGACCCGGGTGAACCAGGGCCTCGTAGGCCGCCTGGGCGGATTTGAGACTCTGCTGGGCGGCGGCCAGGTCCTCCGGTTTCGGTCCCTGCTTGGCCTGGTCCAGTTTCACCTGCGCCTGCGCGAGATTGGCTTGCGCCTGTGTAAGCTGCAGCTCCAATTCGCGCGCGTCGAGAGTGGCAAGCACCTGACCCGCCTTGACCGCGTCGCCGGCCTTGACGGCGATGGTCGAGACATTTCCGCCGGTCAAAAAGGCGAGGTCCGCTTGCTGCGCCGCTTCAATGCTGCCACTCGCATTCACCGTGGCGACGAGGGTACCGCGCGTAGCCGTTGCCAGGTCCGCGGAGGTCAACGCTCCGGAGCCGCTGTTCGAGCTCGCTGCATTCAAGACGAAACGTGCGCCGACGAAAATAACCACAACGACGACGACGCCGATAATCAATATGCGCGTACGCTTCATTCGCTTCTCCTTGGTCCGTCTTCCTGGCGAAAAAAACGCCACGTGTCCAAAGCACGTGGCACGCCACACGGTCCGCCGGATGGTCATCGGGCCAAGGCTCAGGTCTTGGCCCGCGGGCATTATATACCCGTTGTGGAGAGCGGGCAATAAATAATCTTCTTGCGAATGGAGCAGGCGCCGCAAGCCCTGTAAAGATGATTCGCGCCATCGCAAGGCTCGTCTCGTAAGGCCGGCCGAAGATGAACCACATTTCAACCGAGAATCCTCTTCCGTTGCCTAGTCGGCGAAAGATAGCGTGCGGTCCGGGCTCGCGATCCCCTCAGTTGGCGGCGAGGCGTGGCGAGCGAGAGAATCCGGCTCTAGTCGGGGTATTCCCTCATCAAATGCTGAGACGCCCCGGACGCGGCAATCTACGATTGGCCGGGCGTTTGGCAGACCTCTGACTTTTTGCTATATTGTAAAGAGTAAAGCCACGTTTGTCAGGCGGCAGGCACCCACTTGATCATCTAGAGGTGTAAAATGGACAGTCTCGCCCCTGCGCGAAAAGGTCTGCGGGTTGGTTTCCTTTCGACTCGCTTTATCGGCACGGACGGTGTTTCGCTTGAAACGGGCAAATGGGCCGAGGCACTGGAACGTCTCGGTCACACCTGTTTCTACTTTGCAGGCGCGTCGGATCGAGAGAATGGACGCAGTCGCGTCGTGCCCGAGGCACTCTTTACGCACCCCGATATCAAGGCCATCTACACGACCGCCTTCTCCCAGCGCACACGTCCTCGCGCAACGACGGACCTGATCCACCAGTTGAAGGAACACCTCAAGGCTGAGATTTACGCCTTTGTCCGGGATTGGGGCCTCGACCTCCTCATCCCCGAGAATGCCCTAGCCATTCCCATGAATATTCCGCTGGGTCTCGCGCTCACGGAATTCATCGCCGAAACCGGCATGCCGACGATTGCGCACCATCACGATTTCTTCTGGGAACGCAAGCGTTTCCTGGTGAACTGCGCCTGGGACTATCTCAATATGGCTTTTCCGCCCCATCTGCCTTCCATTCACCATGTGGTGATCAATTCGTCGGCAGCGAACCAACTGAGCCTGCGCACCGGCATTTCGAGCTTGCTCATCCCCAATGTCATGGACTTTGACCACCCGCCCGTTGCCTCGGACGATTACGCGCGCGATGCGCGCGAGACTTTGGGGGTCGCGGCGGACGAACTCTTCTTCTTGCAGCCCACGCGCGTCGTGCAGCGCAAGGGCATCGAACACGCCATGGAATTGATCAACCATCTGGGGTTGAAAGCGCGGCTGGTCATCTCGCATGCGTCCGGCGACGAAGGCGATGCGTATGAACGGCGCTTGCGGGATCTGGCGGTCGAACTCAGAGTCCCGACCAGCTTTGTGTCCGAGCATATTTCGGATTCTCGCGGGCGAACCGCGGACGGGCACAAGATATACACCTTGGCGGATGTGTATCCCCTCGCGGACCTCGTGACCTATCCCTCCGACGTCGAAGGATTTGGCAACGCCTTTCTCGAAGCCATCTACTATCGTAGGCCGATCGTCGTCAACAACTATTCGATTTTCGATATCGACATCAAGCCCAAGGGTTTTCGCGTCGTCGAGTTTGACGGTTTCATTAGCGACGACACGGTCCGCCATGTGCGAGAGGTGCTGGGCAACCGACAACTGGCGCAAGACATGGTGGAGTACAATTACAGGCTGGGCAAGCTCCACTATTCTTATACCGTCCTGGAGCGACGTTTGCAGATGCTCCTCACGACTTGTTTTGGCGAACAGCCGGCCCCCCCGACGCTCTAGCGCGGGCGTCATCGGCAAGCCGCGGACTCCAAAAAGAAAATCGCCCCGCTCTATTCAGCGGCCGGGCGATCTGGATCGATGAACCTGCTAAAGTTTCTGTGAAAAAGGGTTATCGTCCTACACCGAACTCAATTCGACTTGTCACTTGCCGCGGCCACGAGCATTTTGAGCAACCGCTCCGGCGGCTCTCCTTTGCCGACAAAAGCATCCGCTCCGGCCGCGAGTGCATCCGCCCGGTATTCGGGATAGAGGGACAGCACGATGACGTGCGTCTCGGGCCATTTCGCCTTGATGAGCCGGGTGGCCTCGACTCCGCCCAACTCGGGCATGCGCGCATCCATAATCACTATGTGGGGACGAAATTGTTCAGCCTGCTGCACTGCCTCGACTCCTGTCCCCGCCTCGGTGACCTCGGCGAGGTGTAACCATGTCAACACCAGCGCTTTCAAGCTCTGGCGCGCACGTGGTTGATCGTCGACGACAAGTATTCTCAGCTGTTCAATCATTCGTTTCCTTGTTTTGCTCCTGTCAACAGAATAACAGAATCTAGTTCCACCGTCATCAGAAAATATAACGAATCTTGGCATCGTCAAAAAGGGGCGCGTCGTTGATATCCGCCTCCTACTTTTGTGGTAGGGTAAATGCGTAATTTGTGGTAGATTGTCTCCGTGTCCGGGTCATGAATCTACGTTTTATCAAAAACGACCGCGCGGTTCGCGGTCGTTTCCGTTGCTGCACGGACAAATCTACCTAAATTGACGTAGAAGAGACATACTCACAAACGCTCAGGCGGTCGCCTTTTTCAGCTCAAGCTTCGCGGGCAGGTTGCTTGCCCAGGCATCGATCGCCGTCCAGTTCCTCACGTCGCCGGCCGGCACATTGTGGAGGGGGCTGGCCGGCAGGCTGGCAATCAACTTATCGCTGAAATGCAGCTTGGCCGGGTCGTACTTGCCGCCAAACACCTCAATCGCGACCGGGACAAGCCAGGGGAATTTGGCCAGCTCTTTATCCAGTTGTTCCCGCGAGCCTTGCCGCTCCGCCTCGTCGTCGTGAAGCGGGCCGAGCGCGAAAATCGCCACCGGCTGCTTCCCAAGGGCCTCTTGATGCTTTGATAGGAAATCGTGAGCTTCCTTGTGCCAGTGCAACACGTAGAGCGGCGCTCCCAACACGACCGCCCCGTACCCTGCAAGCGTCCTCACTTGCCGCATCGGCTCAAGATCGACGACAAGCCCAGATTCGCGCAGCTTGTTTGCGATCGCCTCGGCCACTTGCTGCGTCGAGCCATAGCGGGTTGCATAGGCCAAGAGAATTCGAGCTGACATAGGTGTCTCCTTTCGTATCGATGCTCCCTTGCTCCAGCTTGCTGTTCAGGTCACTCGCTCGCAAGGGCTCTCACTCGAGATACGCTTTGCTCCAAATGTAGCAGCCTTGCGCCAATTAGGAAGAACCAGGTCGCCAGAAGCACATACCCGATGCTTATGGAGATGGCCAGGAGGTTTGAGGGAGAGTCAGGGGTAGTCCCGAAATCGCGAACCAGCAGGAGCAGGCTGGCCAGAATTCCCAAAGATGCGATGGCTTTGCCAAAGATATGGCTCCGCAGCATGACGAGCGAGATGACGAGCGCCGCTCCCATGACTCCGCTGCGGCCGGCTGACTTGGTCGCGATAAAGAGCACCAGGCCCAGGAATGGTTGGAGCGCGGCAATGATGGCCCCAATTCTACTGGTTCTGCGGAGAGCCGCATAGAGGCCGAGATACATCGTGGCTGTGAGCGCGAGGATGGCCATATCCAGAAGATTGAGTTGATTCAAGAGATCATACTGAACGGCGTTCAAGCCGGCATTCAGTTGAAAGAGCACGACGAGCCAATTATTCTGAAGGAGCGAGAGCCAGCCGGCGGATGTAACCCCCGCGATGACGAGATCGACGAGTGCGACCAGAAACAAGGCACCTGCCATCAAGGCAGCCGCTCCGGCGATCCTGTAAAGATTCTGCGACCCTAAGCCGACAGTTTCCAGCTCGGTGGTTGGGTTCAATTTCAGCGTCGACACTTTATCCTCTCCCCAATTCATGGCATTTGTCATTTCGAGGGTTCGTCCATGTGTCATTGCGAGACTTCGCGCTTTGGGTTTCAATAGGCGAACTCGAAGCAATCTCCTCGTAACTTGGGGATTGCGCCCGTTGAGTGCCACGGGACGCTTCGCTCGCAATGACAACCACGCAAGATTTTTCTGTCGCAACACTAGGCAAAGACCGCTTGCGCCCAAGCACGGATCTTTGTCCAGTCCCGCAAATCAAACGTCGGCACGAAGCGGGCCACGAAGCCAGGCATGAGGAGGGCGGCACCGCGCCGGTCAAACCGACCAGGGAAAAAGACCTCGCTCGCGCGCGGGACGAGCGGCCGGACCTCGTTCAGAAAGGTCAGGCGAGTTTGCCTGCTCTTTTCGTCGTTCCCCGTATTGGTGATGTGTACGCAAAAGAGCGCCACCGGCACGCGATTGAGCGCCCCTTGATTCGTCTTGACAAAGTCGACCGCCTCGGGCAGCCACTTGCCACGTTGCACGGCGCTGCCCACCAAGACCGCTGTATAGCCGTCGAGGGACGGTTTTTCCTTAATGGGTTTGACGTCGACGGAAAAGCCGCGCTGCCCCAGCATCTTGCCGATTTCGGCGGCGACTTCCGCCGTCGATCCGGCATAGGTGGCATAAGCGACGAGAATGCGGTTGTTCATGGTTCCTCTTCCATAGGACAGGGATGGCAGAGCGACCGGGGACGGGTCAGGGGCAAGGGCGACGAGGCTGGCTCCGCAGACTGTGAGGCCGACGGCTCCAGCGGCGAGGCAGCCTGTTTTGAGAAAGCGGCGCCGCGAGTTGGACTGGGCAGACATTTCACTCTCCCTTTTCATCTTATCGACAAACCGCGCATTCGGTCCATTTGAATCACCCGAGACTTGCATTAGAATGCCACGATTCGGGCAAGATGTCATCCGTAAAACTACGAATCCCGAATCATACAAAGAGACCGCGCCAAGCGCGGTCTCTTACCACAATTGAGGTAGGATCGTCTACCTAAAATGACGTAGAAAAAGCTTGCCGTCTAGACAAACAACGGAACCGTGTCCAGCTTGGGTAGGTGCTCTCCCATGCTCGTCTGCTGCGCGCTCTGGGCCTGCTCGTCAAACCGGCTCGCCGCGTCCAGGACCTTGGGGAGCAAGCCGATATCCCCCACGGTATTCAGAAAGATACCAGGCTTGGATAGCACCCACCAAACCGCCCTATCGATATCTGGTTTCTCCTCGAGCGGCTTGTACCACGTGGCCCGGGTGTGCGGCTTTCCCCACCACGGCTGGTAGGCGATGGACTTGATCGTCTGCACGGCGATGTTACGCGCCTGGCAGTTTGCGTACAAGGCGTCAAAGTTTGCCGCATAGTACTCGTTCTGCATCGTGATCGCGTTATAGGGCAGCAGGACCGAATCGAAATCAAAGCGTTCCAGGCTGCGGCGGTGAGTGGCCGCAATCTGCAAGCCGTGCCCGGTGACGCCGATACCTTTCACAAGCCCTTGTTCTTTGGCCTCCACCGCCGCCTCGATAACGCCGCCGGGGCTGAGTGCCGTGTCCCACTCGATCGGATCTGCGAGATTGTGCAATTGCCACAAGTCCACGTGGTCGATCCCCAGGCGCTCGAGCGAGCGGTGCAGCTCCTCTCTTCCGCCCTGAGCCGTCCGCTGCCCGGTCTTGGTCGCGACAAAAAACCGATTCGGGTAACGCCTCAGCCAGGGCGCGATACGCAGCTCGGCATCGCCGTAGCTCGCCGCCACGTCGATGTGGTTCACGCCGTACTCGAGCAACACGTCCAGCGCACGATCGGCCTCATCCTGCGAAACATGGCTCAGGGCGGCGGCTCCGAACAGCGTGCGCGTGCTCTGATGGCCCAGTCGTCCAAACGGTAGCTTGGGAACGGTCATTGCGATCCTCCAATGGAAAGTAGGTTCGAGGAAGGCTGCTTGCTTCGAGTTGCAATCTCAGAAGATCATCACCTCCTTTATCATACTCGATGTGCATGCCACCGGTCAAGGCCGTCCGCTCGGGGCTCTTGCAAAGCCGCCTTCGTCTGTCATCGCGAGGCCGATTTTTGGCCGACCCCGCCCAGGGCGCGGGGCGGCCGCCCGTGGGACTCAACGGGCGCAATCTCACCGACACATTGGAGACTGCGCCCGCCTCGCTGTGGTCCCGCAAACCCCGCGGGATCGATGATCCCGCGGGTCGCTAGACCCCGCGACCCCTGCGGGGGTCTAGCGACCCGCGGTGTCTGCGACCTCCTCGCAGTGACGACAGGCCTTGCCGAGAGATCCAGCAACAGCCCTGCTTGTGAACAGCGTCTAGCGAGCGGCGTATCGTATGCCGGCAAAAAACCATGCACGCGTTTCGATTGACACCCCAGCGGCTCCGCAATACAATGCAGAGGACGGGTGGGGTCCTGGGGCCTGCAACACCCGCCCGAAACGGATATCGGAGGAGGCAAGTATGCGAGTCCTCTTTATCGGGGGTACCGGGGTGATCAGCTCCGCTTGCGCTCGGCTCGCCGTCACTCGCGGAATGGAGCTGTATCTGTTCAACCGCGGCCGATCGCAGAGACGCGTGCCCGAGGGCGCGCGGCCCTTACGGGGAGATATCCGCGATCCGGAGGCGGCTAGAGCCGCCTTGAGCGGGCTCGATTTCGACGTCGCCGTCGACTGGATCGGTTTTACGCCCGGTGACGTGGAGAGAGACCTCGCGTTGTTCCGAGACCGCATCGGCCAGTATATCTATATCAGTTCGGCCTCGGCCTACCAAACACCCCCGGCGAGCCTCCCCGTCACCGAGTCTACTCCGCTCGATAATCCCTATTGGGAATATTCGCGGGCCAAGATCGCTTGTGAAGAACGGCTGATGCAAGCCTACCGAAACGACAAGTTTCCCGTGACCATTGTCCGCCCCTCGCACACGTACGACGAGACCCTGTTGCCTTTCGAGGGCGGCTATACCGTGGTGGACCGGATGCGGAAGGGCAAGCCCGTGATTGTGCACGGCGACGGGACGTCGCTGTGGACGCTGACTCACCACCGCGATTTCGCGAAGGGTTTTCTGGGCCTATTGGGTAATGTCCACGCCATCGGGGAAGCGTTCCATATTACGTCCGACGAACTCTTGACATGGAACCAGATCTACGAGATCGTCGCTCGTGCTGCCGGCGCGCCGGCGCGCGTCGTGCACATCCCCTCGGACTGGATCGCCGCGTTTGACCCGGAATGGGGAGCAGGCCTGCTCGGGGATAAGGCACACAGCATGATCTTCGACAATACCAAGATCAAGCGAATCGTGCCGGAGTACGTTGCGACGATTCCATTCTCTCAGGGAGCGAAAGAAATCCTCGCGTGGTTCGACGCCGACCCGGCTCGCCGGAAGGCGGACGAGCAGACCGACCGGATGATGGATCGAATCATCGGCGCCCACGGGAAGGGCTTGCCGGGCCCGGAGTAGTATGCAGCTTCGGGCAACTACTGGAGCAGCAGCAGGCGGAGGCTGTTGGCCCAGGCCCGGATGGCATTCCAATCCCTGTGATCCCCTTCCGACCAGACGCCCATCATCACGCTCAGTCGGAACTTGAGCCGATCGCCAAAGGATGGAATGGTCTTGCAGTCCAGCGCGCCGGCAAAGAGGCCCTCGCTGACGGGCCTCACCAATGCGCGCACCGGCTCCAGCCATGTCGCCACGTGCTCGCGGTATTGGCTCTTCGGCATGGCGAGCGTCATACAGACCAAGAATGCGGCGAAGGGTTTTTGGACGAGGGTCGCCTGATGCGTCCGCACGAACTGCATGGCCTCAGGCATCCACTGCCCCCCATGAATGGCGCTCCCGGCGACTACGGCGCCGTATGGAGTGAGGTCTTGTACTTGTTTCATGGGTCGTACGTCTACGGACATCCCGCTGTCGGCCAACGTTTTGCCGATCGCGTCTGCCACACCGGCGGTGGAACCGGCCTGGCTGGCATAGGTCACAAGGATTTTACCTGACATCGTGGTTGCTCCTAAATCAATTGGCGCGCTCTAGCCGTATTTGCGGCAGCCCCTCCAGTGGGGACACTTTGCCCTGCCCAAGCTGGAAGAGCTTGCGGGCCACGAGGATATCCCAGAGCGCCAGGGGAAAGACCGAAAGTATCGAGAGGTAGAGACCGAGCCGTGGTACGTAAAGCCCCCAGTTGAACAGCGCAGCCAGGATTCCGGTGAAAACCGTGACTTTGCCAAAGACATTGCTCCGGAGCATCACCAGCGGGACGATCAGAAAATAGATGCTAAAGATGTTGTAGCCGACGTGGAAAGCGGTGCCATGGAAGGTAGCCCATTGCGCCTCACCGGCGGCGAGAAGCAGCGCTTTCTGTGCCTCTGTCGTGGCTGCCGCATATTGATCGCTCAGAAAGAGCATTTCCATGGCCGGCCGCGCCGCGATAAAAGCCACAGCCTCCACCAGCCCAAGGACCAAAGCAATGACCATCCACGATTCATTGAAGCGCCTCAGGGCCACGTAGAGGGCGAGGGTTGTGGCGATGCCAAAAACCGCATTCACCACAAACAAGCCTTCAAAAGCGAGGAGCCCTGCCAGCTTGTTGCTCTGAAACAGGGCGAACCAGCCGAGAGCGGTGTCCGGCGGCGGCCACGCGATAAAAACGAAAAGCTGGACCGGGATCATGGCCACTCCGAAGAGCGCTGCCGCGCCGCCAATCGTGTAAAGCGAGCTCCAGCGCGAGTCCGTGGGTTCCGCATCCGTAACTTGATTTATCATTTCGTTGCTCCTAATTCTGTCCGACGCACGCCATTTGCCATCAGGCACGAAATGTCACTGGACCCGTGCGGCAGCTCAGAGCGACGCATTTGTCCGACGCCGCCCCCTACTTGAGTACAAATACGGGATGCAGCGAGGCAGCCTTTGCGAACACCTCATCGGGCGCGTCCGGAGACGTGACCGTGGTCATCGGGGCCACCAGGGACCACCAACGCCTAAAGTAGCCCCGCAGGACAGGAAGCTTCTGTCCGTCGTCGAGTTCCGTCGCTCGAAAGTTGACGACCTGCCCGCCGAGCCGCAACCGCCCGACGCCTTGGGCTCGTAGGTTTCTGACCCAGTGGGTTTCACCGCTCATGGCGACCAAATAGCGCTGTCCTTCCAGCTCCAGCACCCTCACCGGGGTGGCCCGCCAGACGCCGCTTTTCCGACCCTTGATCTCAAGCACCCGGGTCCCATTATGGTCGTCCATGCCCAGCCTTCCTACCAACAAGCGCGTGAGTGGATCGACCAAGTGCAGCATGGCCCAGGAGGGCCGCCGGTAGGCAGGAATAGGAGCTCCTGCTAATTTCGTCTCCATCCAGAAACCTCCTCGCAAGATTTGACCGTGCGCCATGTTCAGAATACCCCTATTCAGGGAGGACGTCATCCGCAGAAACACGAATCCCTGATTCATACAAAAAGACCGCGTTTCGCGCGGTCTCTTACCGCATTCGCGGTACAACCATTTCGCTAAAATGGTGTAATTGGTCTCATAGAATCTCCGAACCCCAGATCGGATTTGGCGTTGGACGAGTCTTAAAGTGGTACCGGGCGATTACCTTCACCGGGAGGTTGGGATCGTGGGAACCTTTTTGACGTCCGTGCAGGTGCGTCTTGGAGATAAGCCGAGGACCGAGACCCGAGCCTTGATCATTGCCGCCGTACGTCAACGCGTCTTGGAGGGACCATACATCGAGACGACTACGGAGGAGGACCACGATCCCGACCGAACGGTCCTCGTCGGCCCGCTTGGCAAGGCTCCCTGGCTGACCGTTATCGACAAGCAGGAAAACCTGCGCGAGCTCGCCCCGCGCCTCTCCGCCGTTGTCCAGGGAGCCGCGGTCTTTATCAATCTGCTCGATAGCGATGTCGTCCATTTGCGCCTATATGAGGATGGAGCCGTCTTCGACGACTATTGCAATGCACCCGAGTCGTACGACAGCTATACGTATGATCCCGATTGGCTCCCCGTTTGGGGCACGCTGAGCCGGAGCCAGCTCAAGGCCCGCACTCGCGGACGCGCCGAAAAGTGGCGCGATCTGCTCACCGATGGAACAGAGCCGAAAAAACTGCGCGCCATCTGGAACAGCAAGCCTGTTTTTGCAGATGATATTTTGTGGGGCACTGCGGACGCCCTCGGCATGGATTCGAACGAGATCTCGTCCATGGGC
Organism: Chloroflexota bacterium; assembly: GCA_023380675.1. Next base: position 53,830 of record JAMCRS010000419.1, on the reverse strand, counting down.
GAAGCGGAGGGCTTTACGCGGCTGACGTTTCGGCTGTCGAAACCGCGCGAGTACGAAATCAAAGCCACGGGGCTCCCCAAATTGAGCCTCGCCGGCTATGGCGTGCCTGAGCGGGTGTACGTCGGGGACATTTTCGATGTGAGCATTATGGTTCAAAACGACGGCGCTGAGGGAACCGGCTTGGATGTCACCGCGTGGGGAAGCGCTCTCGAAAAAGGAATCCTCAAGCTGACCAGCGCCAACGTCCAATTGCCGACCCGCCTCGAAGACGCTCTCCTGGTCGGCTTTGAGCCGGTCCAAGGAAAGATCGGCGACCAGGCAGCCAACGGGTATCTCGCGCGTTTCGACGCGCTCAAGCTTCCCCAGGGTATTGCGGACGGCCGGATGGCGCAAATGCAGCGCGGGGTCGACTGGCAAAAAGCCTATATGGCGCTTGCCCTCACTCAGATCCACACTCGGATCCTTGGGTCCATACAGACGACCGGCGATGGAGATATTTTTGTGGGGTTTATTCCCTACAATAACCGGGACGGGGGACAAACGGTTTACCGTGCTTCTCTTCGAGCACTGCCCGCGCCGCGCCGCCCTCTGCGCTCTCGGGAAGCGCCGAAGTCGGATCTGTTCCAAAAGCTGGCCAATCCCGTCCAGCTCTTCGCTCTCGTTGCGATGGACAGCGACCGCGTACGCACCGCTGCTCTGGTCGCGGACGTTCTCCAGGCATGGGCGGTTGAGATGACCCATCAGTCGGGCAAATCGCTCGTCACACATCTGCGCTCACGGCCGGATCTGATGCCCGACAAAAAACGTCTTGACCATCGAGCTGTGGCAGACAGTGCTTATTGGAGGGCACTGCGCGAGGCGCTTGAGACCTGCGTGAGTTTCTCTGCCGAAGGGCGGGCGGCTCGTGCTGTCTTCGATGTGGACACCATATTCTTTCAGAAAAGCCGCGAGGAGCCGGCGCCGCAGCTTGGGTTCTTTAACGTTCCGGAGAAAGTGGGTGATGCCGCCAACAAATCTGCGGAACATGGCATGATCGATATCGTGGATCAGCTAATGAAAACTGGCGCCATTGTGCAGGCTATGATTGGCCGTTGGGATTGGGGCCCGTATCCTGGTCTGAACATGACGCCGTACGAGGTGGCCTGCGGCGTCGGCGGGCAGTGTACGACGGCGCGCTTTTGGTGCAGACGCTTTTTGCGCGGCGTCACCGAAAAGGTGTGGCTGGGTCCGGACCTGGTCGCGCAGCTCGGAGGGACGGACCAGTTAGTGCCCATCGCGCACGTCACACCTGTGGGGAATGGCGTACGCATCTTCCTCGACGCCAGTGCAACCATCGACCAGTTGGAGGTGGCGCTTGCTCCCCTTCTACCCGGTGAAAAAGACTGGCGGGAGGGGATAGACCGGCTGTATATGCGGCGATGAGATTCGCAGCCGAAAGCCGGGCTTGCTCCCTGATCAATTCGCATGCCCCTGTCGCATCTATGACTTACTAGCGAGACCGGTTTGCCCCGCCCAAGCTGGAAGAGCTTGCGGGCCACGAGGATACCTACAGCGCCAGAGGAAGGACCGAAAGCATCCTTCTCTCTTCAGGCTTAGGCGCACCCCATGCCGTCCATCTTGAGTTGCTCCCACTCGCGCTTCAACAAGCCGTAATAGTATTCGCCCCCCCATTCGCCCTTGAACCAGATGTTCTCGACAAAATGTCCTTCCCGCCGCATCCCGATGCGTTCGAGCAATTTCACGGATGCCAGATTCTTGACGTCGGCAATCGCGCGCACCCGATGCAGGCCGAGTTCGGCAAAAATATAGTCGAGCATTCGCTTCACGGCTTCAGTGGCATACCCTTGACCCTGATACTGGCGCGCGAGGGTGAAAGCGATGTCGGCCTGTTGGGCGTCCTCCAGAGTGTGAAAAGCACAATCTCCGATCATCTCGCCGCTGGCCTTTAGCTCGATCGCAAGCTGGTACCACTCCCCCGGAGTGGCAGGAGTTTTTTCTTTCATCTCTTGAACAAACGCCACCGCCGCCGCTCGACTGTACGGTGCTTCCCAGCCTTGATAGCGCGCGACGGCGGGGTCCGACCGATAGGCCAGAAAGGCCTCGAGGTCCGAGTCCTGGAAAGTGCGCAGCAGCAGCCGGTTGGTCTCAAGAAAAAGGGCCATGATTCACGCCCTCGGTCCTTTCCGTTCTGTCTTTATCATGACTCCACCCCGTTCGGCCTACCGCCGGCGCGCACCGAGCGAGAGGGGGGGCGAGTCAAAGCTTCGACGTTCGAAGCGAGAGCTATCGGCTGTTGGGAACAAGCCGCGCGGCGGCCGCCGTGGGTCGCCCGCGCTTGAGCAACGCCCAACCCGCTAGAAGCATCAGGCCGGCCGCACACAGGTAGGCGAAGAGGTCGCCGACCCGCCTGTAGATCGTCCGGACACCGTGCACCGGAACAGTGGTCAGCAAGATGCCACTGCTGTTCGTGAAATAGTTCTGGCTCCCCAAAACGCGTCCTTCGGAATCCGTGATGATCGTGAGGCCGTGGCCGGTCGGGCGCACCAGCGCCACACCGTTCTCGACGGCGCGCATCCGGTCCATCGCGGCCGCCGACTCGGCATACATGGGCGTATCGTTCGCGGGAGTGATCAGAATGTCCACCCCATTCTGCCCGGCTTGCCGGAGGAGCGGGGGAAAGTACGTATCGTAGCAAATCGCCGTGCTCAGGCGACCATACGGTGTATCGGCCACCGGCAGCACTCCGTTCCCAGGGATAGTGAAAAAAGCCTCGTCAAAAGGCACGAGATGGCTCTTGTCATAGGTCCAGAGCACCCGGCCGGCCGGGTCGATCAAGATGGATTGGTTCCGGAGAAAGGGGAGCGCCCCGGTCCGCGTGAGCACGCCCAGTGAGACCTCCAAGTACGCACCGTACTGCTTGGCCAGTGCGGCCGCGCGGTCGAGCGTTTGTTGTTTATCTTCCTCCAGGACTGTTCCTGAACCCTCCTCCCATCCCACGATCCTGGCGCCGCCCCGCAGCGCGGTTTCCGTACGCGCGAGCATCAAGTTGACGGTCCGTTCGAAGGCAGGCCGGACCGCGGCCCGCTCCGCGTCGGTGGACTGGCCAAAGTTCATGTCGATGGCACCGGCGGCGGCCCGGCTGATCGCACTGTCTCCGGTGACGGCCGCGACCGGAACGGTCGTCGCGTCCGGTGCGGCGAATGTGAGCCGCGCACTGCCGAACAAGAGAGCGCCGAGCAGCACGCCCACAAAGACTCCCACCATCCCCCGCACGGGTCGCCAGTCAAAGCCGTGTTCCCACAGCTCATTCACGGTCGAAGCGCACCACATGATCAGAAACGTCAGGCCCCACATCCCGATGACCGAGACGATCTGCATCAGGGCAAGGTTGTCGTACTGGGAATAGGCGGGGGAACCGGAGGAACTGACCCTCAGCAGCGACATGATCCAGTCCACCACCGTGAACGCCATTGGGAAAACCAGCAGGCGCGTCCATCCCTTCAAGCGCGAGCCGATGAGCCGGTCGGCGCCATAGGGCAGCGTCCACAGCAGAGCCTTGAGCAAGTTGTTCCCGAGGAAGCCGAGCAAGTTAAACTCCAAGCCCCGTGAGGTAATGGTATTGCCGGCGGCAAAAGCCAAGAAGATGAGCGGCAGGGCGACGAGCGCTCGCCGTGAGAGGCGCGAAAAGCGCAGCAGAAAGATGGGCGCGAGCCAAGCCGCGAGCGGGATTACCGTCTGCCACGCCGCAAAGGGCAAAAAAAGAAATCCGATCAGCAGCCACAACCAAGTCAGGTGGTTGGTCAAAATGCTTCTTGGAGCATCCCAAAAGTTCATCCGATGAAACTGATCCATTTGCCAACTCCCCTCTCGGCCGTCCTCTTCTGTGGGCTTGAGATTCCCATCATCGGTATTTGAGCCCAATCATCAGGCGGCATAGTCGGCCGCGGACGGCTTGGCCAGGCGCGGGGCGGACGTCCTGGGCTTCATGCCGAAGAGAAAGCGAGTAACATTCGTCCGCTGGACGAGGAGGTCGTAGACCAAAAGGGTCGCCACGAGTGCGCCGCTTGCGATGATGAGGAATTTGGGCAGGAGCGGGATATTCCACTGCACGACGTAATAGCCGATGGTGACGATGACGGTCTGATGGAGAATGTAAAAGGGATAAGCTGCTTGGCTCGCGTACGGCAACCACCTATGGTTCACGTTCAGGTAGCGCTGTCCGAGCCCGACGAGTGCCAGTAGCCAGGACCAGGTGCAGAATGTGCGCAGCGTCGCGAACGCAATATCCCCAATCGAAAAGCGCGGCGGGTTATAGCCCGTCACGGAAAGCAACAACGCGCCGATGGAGGTGGCGATCGCGAGGACGAGCGCGGGCCGCCGGTTGCGCTCGAGGATATCCCGGAACCGCGCGTCGGCCATCAAGATGAAACCGTAGATGAAGAACGTGATGTAGTAAAACGGAATCTTGCCGCCGAGGTCGGGCAGCGCCAGGGAAATCAAGATCGGGAAAAAGAGAAGCAAGATCATCCCCGGTCTATCGCAAAACGACGCGAGCCGTGAGATGAACTGCCTGCCGGAATCACCCTTGAGATAAAGAAAGAGCGGCAGCGCGAAGAGGGCAAAGAAAAACAGGAACAAGACGAACCACAGATGGCTGAGGGTGAAGAGCCCGGTGTATCCCGAAAGGTCTCCGCGGACTTGGAAATAGTCGGGAAGGAACTGCCAATAGGAATCCGCATAATTCTGGTTTTGCATGCGCGCCAGATAGGCTTGGGGTGGGACGATAACCAGGACGCCAAAGACCAAGGGAATGACGAGCCGTTTAAAACGCTCCCCCGCGTATTGGCCGCCGTTGCGAAAACCGAGCGCGAACCAGGTGGAGGAGCCGGCGAGCAGGAACAAGAGCGGCATGTGCCACGAGTTCATAAAGCCGATAATGCCATAGCTGAGCGCGGCGCTCGTCTCGGCATTCTTGGCATAGAATGGTTCCCAGATATCAAAGATTCTTGCGGTGTGGAAAGGAATGAGCAAGAGCACCGCAAGAATCCTCAGCCAATCGATATAGTAGACGCGGTCTGGTTTTTTCGCCGAACGGAGATCTGCAACCGTCATTGCTTTCCTTTCCGCCATGAATCCATCTTGGGAAAGCTGCCGCCGCTGATTATGCTTAACCCGGCGGTATAGTCAAGTTGGGTGCCCGTTATCGAATCGTCACAGTCCCTGACCCGAGATCGACCTTAACGGGTTAAAATGCTGCCGTCATCGTCAGAACCATGAACCTGGATTTAATAAAAAGAGACCATCCAAGCGGTGATCTGTTCAAAGATTTCTCTGATAAGGACTGCGAGTTTTTGACTAGGACTTACTGCTCTCCGAGGAGCGAGACGTCGTCGAGCGAACTCAATCCCTCCTTGAGCGCAAAGAGCGCCGCCTGGGTGCGGCTGGCCAGATGAAGCTTGGTCAGTATATTGCTCACATGCGTGCACACGGTCCGCTCGGTGATCACCAGACGGTCGGCAATCTCGCGATTCGACAGCCCCTGGGCGACGAGTTTAAGTACGTCGAGCTCACGCTCGGTGAGTGGTTCGCTCGTCGGCGCAGCTTTGGGCGGATGGTGGAGTTCGAACAGTACCTTGCGCGCGATCGAGGGCTCGAGAGACGGTTCACCGGATGCCACCTGGTGGATAGCCCGAACCAAGTCGTCAGGGCCAGAGTCTTTCAGGAGGTAGCCGAGCGCCCCGGCCTTGATGGCGGGAAAGACCTTGTCATCGCCGGCAAAGCTCGTCAGCACGAGAACGTGCGTCTTGGGCTGTTTGGCCGTAATCTCTTGGGTAGCCTGAATGCCGTCCACCTGGGGCATCATCAGGTCCATGAGAATGACGTCGGGATACAGTGCACCGGCTTGAGAGACCGCTTCGGCCCCATCGGAGGCCTCGCCGATGACCTGAATATCCCCTTTGGTCTCTAGCAACGCACGGATGCCTTTGCGCACGATGGCGTGGTCATCACAGATGAGCACGCGGATTGGCGAATTCGTCATTACTTGACCTCTGTATGGGAATGTACGGAATCCGGAGGAACTCGGGGGGGCTCGGGGGAATCGCCAGCGGGCACCTGCACCCGCACCGTCGTCCCCTTGCCGCTCGTACTCGCGATCTCCACCTGGCCCCCCATTTTTTGCACGCGCTCTCTTATGCCGGCAAGGCCGAGACCCCCGCGGCTCGGGCCGGCGGCATCAAAGCCTGCCCCATCATCACAAATTTCCAAATAGCACTGCCTCCCCGCCGTCCGCAAGATGATGCTCACGTGCTGTGCGTGCGCATGCTTGACCACGTTGTTGAGAGCCTCGCGAGTGATGTGGTACAGCTCTTGCTGCATGGAGAGCGGAAGCTGATCCTCGCCTTCCACGCGCAATTCGCTCTTGATCCCGCCGCGCGCCTCGACGGCGTCCAAGCGCGCCTGGAGGGCCGCGCCCAGCCCGCTCTTTTCGAGCGCCAGGGGACGCAGCTCAAAGATGAGCAGACGCATTTCTCGCAGGGCCTCTTGCGCCGTATCCCGCAGTTCGCGCAAGTGCTCCGCGGCGGTGACCTGGTTTCCCTCCTTTAATAGCGTTGCCGCCGCTTCGGCGTAAAGCGTGACGCCGTAAAGCGATTGCGTGACCGAGTCGTGCAACTCGCGCGCCAGGCGGGTCCGCTCGGCCACGAGCGCGGATTGTTCGGCTTGATCGTACAGCCGCGCGTTTTCGACCGCGACGGCGACTTGATGGCCGATGGCGGAGAGGAGCGATATTTCCTCAGGCGCGATCTCCCTTTCGTGACGTGTGCCGAGATTAAAGGCGCCGACGAATTTCCCTTTGGCGAACAATGGGACGTTAATGACCTGCCGCACCCCCTCCAGTTCCAGAGCTTGCTTGAGGTAGGGATCTGGGTAGTCGGCGACCAGCCAGACAAGCGGTTTGTGTGCTTCCATCGCCACCTGGATCGCGGTTCCGCGCACCTGGCGGGAGCCGACCCGCCGAGTGAATTCAGGAGACAAGCCCTGCAGTGCCGCAAAAAACAGATGCTTTTCTTCGTCCGGCGTGTCGCCGTCCTCGAGGCTGTAGGCGCTGCCAACTTCCATGTGCATCGCTTCCATCGCCTTGCTCAACGCCGCATTCAGGACTTGCTTCAAGTCGAGCGAGCCGCTGACGACGGCGGCGATCGCGTTGAGTGTGGCGAGTTTGTGCGTCCGCTCTTCCACGCGCTGCTCCAGTCGCTGCTGCGCCCGCTTGAGTTCGGTGACATCGTAGACGAGAGAAAGATTATAGTGCTGGTCATTCAACTCCATGACTTCGGCCGAGACGAGGACGTCCAGGACCTTGCCGGTCTTGGTCCGGGCGAGGTGGGCATAATCGCGTAACGATCCGGTGGCCTGCAGCTGTTGGATCATCTCCAGCCGCTGCTGTGGATCGACCCAGAGGTTCAAATGCAGCGAGCTATCCCCAATCACCTCCTCCCGAGTGTATTCAAACAAGCGCAGCCAAGCATCGTTCACCTCGACGTAAAGCCCGCCTTCGAGCGAAGTAATGGTAATCGGAATGGGGCTGGCGTGAAACACCTGGGAGAAGCGTTTCTCCGATTGGCGAATCACCTCGTCGGCGCGCTTGCGCTCGGTAATATCGGTATGGGACCCGGCCATGCGATAGGGGGTGCCATCCGTGCGGCGGAGGGCGATGCCCCGCGCCAAGATCCAGCGGTACGAGCCGTCTTTATGCCGCAGGCGGTGTTCGAGTTCGTAAACCGGCAGTTGGCCCTTTAAATAGGCTTGCAGCCGTTCCTTCACGCCCGCCGCATCGTCGGGATGCATGAGGCGGTACCATTCTTCAACACGGTTGGCGATCTCATGGTCCGCATACCCGAGCATCCCTTTCCAATGCGGCGAGAAATAGACCACGTTGGTCTCCAGGTTCCAATCCCAGATCCCATCGTTCGTCCCTTCGATCACGAGAGAAAGACGCTCTTCGCGCTCTTTCAACTCCGTGTACGAATCCGCCAGCCGGGTCGACATGCGATTGAACTGTTTGGCCAGCTCTTCCAGTTCGTCCCCCGTGTGCACATTGATCTGCTGGCCAAAATCCCCTTCGGCAATCTTTTGCGCGGCGTTAATCAGCTTGGCCACAGGATCGGTGATGCGCCGGACCCCGAACGTCACGACGGCGGTGGGAACGATCACGCCGAGCGCGAGGAGCAGGAGCAGGAATTCCCCGTAACCGCGGCTTGCCGCCAACAAGCTCGACCAGTCTTCCTCGTTGACTAACCCCCAGGGTGTCCCGGGGACCGGCGCAAAGGTGGCGAGGATATCCTTGTTCTGAAAATCGCGGGAATGGAGATAGCCCGTTTGCCGTTTGAGCGCCTCCTGCACCGCCGCTTGTGCGCTGGCGTCAGAACCGATCCGTGCGGTGTCGGAATCGTAAATCACCCGGCCCGCGCTATCGACCACATAGCTGTTGCCGCTCTCACTCAAGCGCAGTTTGACAATGCTGCCGTAGAACGAGCTAACGGTGGTCGCGCCGAGGCGAAACATGCCCAGCATCGTCCCACGAAACTCCCCTCGGTCGCTCAAGATAGGGACGGCGAGGACAATGACCGATGCACCGCCCGGCCCATCGGGAACAATATCAGAAAAGCTGGAGGTCGCGGAGCGAAGAATCTGCCGAAAGTAAACGCGGTTGGACCAGTCCTGACCAAGGATTTCCGGCCGCGCAGGCTCGGCCGCGGTCACCTGACCGAGATGGTTGAGAACGACCACTCCGCCGTCAAAGACGAGCAAGTGATTGCTCGCGTGCCTGAGCGCGGCGGACTGGGCCGCGGGGTCATTTTGGTAAATATCCGAAGTGCGCGCCAGGCTGACCAATTCGTTAACATAGTCGGTGAGCCCGGTGGCCAACTGGCCGGCCGAGAGACGCGTCAGTTCCTGATTCCTGCCGATGACCAGGTCCCCGGTCACCTGCTGGTAGGCATAGAACACGACAAGCGCAACGGCGAGCAGGATGATCGTCGTCGGGATGAACGACCAGGCGATAATGCGGGTCCGCAGCTTTGCGCGCGGGATTCTGAGCGGCACTATTTCATCCTCTGAGCGTCCTGTATCTGTTGGCTGGCCAATTGGATATGCGACGTGGGCACTTGACCCAACGTCAAGATCTGATCCCAGGCGTCCTGGGCAATCTCGTCCGCGCGGGTCATGTTCGCGAAAATCTCGGCGACCACCGAATAGCCTTTCAGCTGACCTTCGGCAAAGGCGGCGAGATCCATGTCGTTGGCCTGCTGCGGATATTCAGCCCGGATATATCCGATCCAATCGTCGACAAGAGATGCGCGCGCGGGTTGCAGAAAATTGGCACGCGCCATCGCTCTACCATAATCCTTACCGATGAGGAATTTGACCAGTTCCCAGGCCGCATCGGGGTGTCGGGTCCCCGCATAGATTCCAAACCCATCGGTCGTGGCCAGCGTCACCTTGCGCGCGGGCCCGGCGGGAAAAGGCGCGACGCCCACGCGGAACTTGGCGCCCGAGAGAATGTCTTTCAGTTCCCAGGAGCCCTCTTCGACCATCGCGACGCGGCCCGCCACAAAGGCCTCAAAAGGTTTCATCCGTTGCACAGCCGGTAGGGTCGCCATCACGCGGTCGTCCCACATCCGAGCGCGCAGCCACTCCAGTGCGGCGACCGCTTCCGGCTCGCCCATGCGCGAGCGGGTTGGATCGTTGGGATCCGCCAGGTGGCCGCCCCAGCCATTGACGTGAATCTGGATGCGGTCCCAATACACGTCGATCATGCTGCCCCACAGGTCGGTCTTGCCGTCGCCGTCGCGGTCGTGGGTGAGACGCTTCATCGCGGCGAGATAATCATCGTGATTCCAGGTGCCGTCGGGATAGTCCACGTGGTACTGGTCAAAGAGGTCCTTGTTGTAATAGAGGGCGAGAGCTCCGTGGTACTTGGGCAAGCCATACTGCTTGCCATCGCGGGTAAACAGGGCGCGATACTGGGCCGGGTCCCAATCCTGGATCGTCGCCTGGTCCAGGTCGGCACTGACGTAAGGACGCAGGTCGAGGACATAGCCCTGCTGCGACCAAATGGGGAAGTGTGCGCAGCAGCCCTGAAAGACGTCGGCCGCGTTGCCGGCCTGCATGTCCACGAGCATCTTGGTTTCGACGCCGACGGGATCGGGATTGTAAAAGACGCGAATGTGGGGATGAGTGGCGTGGAACTCTTCGAGCATTTGCTGCGCCATGGGCGGGAACCAATCGGTGCTCCAGTCCTGATAGACCAGCTGGACCTCGTTTCCGCTCGGCGGTGCCGGTTTCGGCGGTAACGGATTGCATGCCGCCAATGCAGCGCCCGCGGCAGCGAGTCCGGACACGCGGAGGAATTCGCGCCGTGAGAGCCTCTTTGAATCTTGCATCACTGCCTTCTCTCCGCTATCGTGGTCCGAGTGAGCCCAAGCCCGCCCGGCGTGCCTTCCGCTCAACTTTGAAGGATGCTGGAAACCGGGGGGAAATTGGACGGCGAAAGGAAACGTGTGCTGCGAGGTAGAGCACGCGCCATGGCCAATTACCAGTATAAGATGTTCGAGGAAAAACGTCAATGTTAGAGTTGGAAACACGTTTTCCCGCACCCCCTGGCCTATTGAGGTGGCGCGCGCTTGGGCTCCTCATGCGGCCGCCCGAGATTTGCGCTATAATCTCTCCCATGACGATTCCCTCCGTGCCGCTTTCATCCCTGCGGGGTACGATTGAGCGGATCACCTTCTATAATGAAGAGAACGGCTATACCGTCGCCCGCTTTCTCCCTGAGAACAATGCGCCTATTGTCACAGTCATTGGTAACCTCATGGGCGCGAGCGTAGGAGAATCCCTTGCGCTCGAAGGCATCTGGGTCAACCACCCGCGGCACGGCCGCCAGTTCGAGATCCGCCGATTTTCGCTCCAACTCCCCGCCACAGTAGAGGGGCTGCGCCGGTACCTGGGTTCCGGTCTCATCAAAGGGATCGGCCCCGTCACCGCCGAACGCATCGTGAAACATTTTGGCATGGAGACGCTTGAGGTCATCGACGGCGGGGCCGAGCGGCTGAACGAGGTCGAGGGGGTGGGACCCAAACGGATCGCGCTCATTCAACGCGGCTGGCAGGAGCAAAAGCAGATCAAAGAAGTGATGCTCTTTCTGCAGAGCCACGGCGTGAGCACCTCCCTCGCGGTCAAGATCTATAAAGCCTACGGCGACGGCGCTCTCCACGTCCTGCGGAACGAACCGTATCGCCTGGCCCGCGATATTTATGGCATCGGTTTCCTCACGGCGGACAAGATCGCCCGCGCGCTGGGCATCCGGGCAGACGATCCCGCTCGGATCGAAGCCGGCATCGAGTATGTGTTGGGAGCGTTTAGCGATGACGGGCACGTCTTCGCCGTTCGCGACGAACTGGTCGACAAGTCGGCCGAAATCCTGGGAGCGCGGGCCGAGCAAATTGAGCCGGCGATTGAACACTTGGCCAAGCAAGAAGAGGTCATCGTCGAGGACGACGCGGTCTATCTCACACCGTTCTACCGCGCCGAGGTTGGCGTCGCGAATCGCCTCAAGCAGATCCTCGCGAGTCGGCACAGTCGTCTCGCCGATTTCCGCGCCCTGGATTGGAACACGGCTTTCCATTGGCTGGGTGGAGACGCCGCAAAAAGCGCAACCTCTCCGCTGCAGGGCCATCCCTTGACGCACGTTCATACCGCAAGGAACACGGCGGCGGGCGCCATGGTGCTCGCGGACAAGCAGCGGGAGGCGATCCGGACGGCGCTCACATCCAAGGTGTCGATTCTCACCGGCGGGCCGGGCACGGGCAAGACGACAACAGTCCGCGCGCTTCTCCAGCTCTTAAAGGCGAAACGCCACACCTTTAAACTCGCCGCGCCGACCGGTCGCGCGGCCAAACGCCTGAGCGAGACGACGGGCGAGCCCGCACAAACGCTGCATCGTCTGCTCGAATTCAAGCCGTTCGAAGGTATCAAGTTCGTACGCGACCGCGACAATCCCCTCGACGCCGACCTCCTCATCGTGGACGAACTGTCGATGGTCGATTTGCTCCTCATGAATGCGTTCGTCAAGGCAGTGGATATCACGACCCATGTCCTGCTCATCGGCGACCCAGACCAATTGCCATCGGTCGGCGCAGGGAATGTGCTCCGCGATCTGATCGAGTCAAAAGTCGTGCCGGTCGTCAGGCTGGACGTGATTTTCCGCCAGGCGGAGGAGAGCCTCATCGTCGTCAACGCGCACCGGGTCAATGGCGGCGAGATGCCGCTGTTCGCAAAGACGGCGCGCGACTTTTTCCTCTTCCCGGAAAGCGAGCCGGAGCAGGCCGCCGCCCGCGTCCTCGACGTCGTCACGACGCGGATTCCGCGGCGGTTTCGGTTCGATCCCGTCGAAGGCGTCCAGGTGCTGAGCCCGATGCATCGCGGCCCGATCGGAGTGAGCGAGCTGAACCGGCGGCTGCAAGAGACGCTGAATCCGCCCGAGGCAGGAAAACGGGAATGGCGGCACGGGAGCCGCGTCTTTCGGGTCGGGGACAAGGTCCTCCAGACACGGAACAATTACACCAAGCAGGTGTTCAACGGCGACCTGGGACGCATCGTGGAGATTGATTTAGAAGAGCAGCAGATCGGGGTGGATTTCGAGGGCGAACGAGTCGCGTACGAGTTTGGCGAGCTGGACGAACTGGTCCACGCGTTTGCGATGAGCGTGCACAAAGCCCAAGGGAGCGAATATCCCGCCGTCGTGATTCCGCTCTTGACCCAGCACTATATGATGCTGCAGCGGAACCTGCTGTACACGGCGATCACGCGCGCCAAGGAATTGGTCGTGCTGGTCGGAACCCACAAAGCCATCGCCATTGCGGTACACAACAACAAGATTGCCGCGCGTAACTCTCGGCTGGCCCGGCGGCTGGCCGGGTGACCGCGCTTACGCGCGCTCGCCCATTTCCTCTTTCTCATCACCTTCCGGTAGTATTTCAGGAAATACCCCTCCTTACCCGTCGATAATACTCACACGGCGATTGCAGTGGGCACAGCTCGCAGCGCGGGATGCCGGCGCTGCAAATTTCGCGCCCATGCCGGATGAGATTGATGTGGAGGCGAAAGTAGAGCCGCGGCGGAATGAGGGCCCCCAGGATTTCGTGCGCCTTCTCCGCGCTCGCGTTTAGAGGCACCCAGCCGAGCCGCTGGGTCACGCGGTAAACGTGGGTGTCGACGAGGAACGCAGGAGATACGGATTACGACTGTGCGCGATCTGCTGGACACGTTTAGAGATTGGGAGCAACCGACTTAATCGGTTGACACCACTTTGCAGCTTGGAGGGCCGAGCTATAGCCGCTCTGCCGCTCTACTTCTTGTCCTCGTATCGCAAAGGCGGGTCGGCGCGTGGGGTGAGTCGCTCAATTGCGGCAGGCGGGCGACGCCGGAACTTGGCTTCCAACAGAATTCAGAATACAATGTTGGAAATAACAGCCCGACAAGTTCCGACCATCGCCACAGGAGGAAATGTGGGAAGGCCCCGAGTGTGCGCGGACATGATTCGTAAGGGCAATACTCCTTCCGAAATTGCTCAAAGGCTCGGAATCTCCCCCGGGTCCGTGATTCAGTATCTGTATACTGCAGTTGGACAGCGTTTAATCCTATTCTCCGACATCGTCTTTTCTATCCCGCCTGAGGCGCGCTCTGCAATAGATAGGGTTATCGTCGAATCGGCGACAGACGATCCCAACCTTGTCGCCCGCGAGGTTCAGGCTCGCGAGATTGACGTGGATCCGGATGATCTTACCTTCTATCTTCGCCTGCGACGCGAGGTTATTGGAGATCTCTACTTCTTTATGACGGATCTTGAAAAGAGCCTCCACTCACTTATAGAAGGAATCCTCAGGCGAGAATACGGACAGGAGGAGGGAGGATGGTGGCGGCGGGGAATCCCGGAGAAGGTTCGAATTGAATGCGTTGAGCGCAGGGAGCGAGCGGTCGATCCTTCCGATGGCCCATACTGCTACACCGACTTCATCCATCTCAAACTCATTCTCGAAGACGGCTGGCCGCTTTTCTCAAAGTATCTCCCGAAGGATGCCGCCAACGACAAACGGGCCCTTGTCAAAGAACTGATCGACGCGAATGCAATCCGGAACAAAGTCATGCATCCAGTCAGAGGAAATACCCCCAACGATGAGGACTTTAAGTTCATCGTGCAACTCCACTCTCGACTGGCAAAGCCGCGATGGAGGATCCATCCCGGCTAACCATCCGCTGCGTGCAATTACCGAGAGGGTCACAGCGGAAGCAGAGGGTTCCTCGTTGGCTGTATAACGTGCCTGCCTTTGCGGGTATTTCTTGGAGTCAATCGGCCTCACTCTCAGCCCGCTAAAAGGGGCGGGCAGTTCATGTGAATACGAAACCCATGCCCCGATTCGTTATCCACTGACCGGTTGTGCGCTAAGCAAGTGATAGACCTCAATTCCATCGTCCAGTTCATTCCAGTAGATAGCATCGCCTAGCGGTTCAATCGCCCATTGGTTCCTTTCTCGTGGCGTCGCATGAGCCAGCCACTTGAGCCACTTGGTTCTTCGCAACGACAGCCCCACTTCGCGTCCGTCGCTGAGAGTTACATAGAGCATATCTCCTGCAAAACGGACGTTCGTTGCACGCACGCCGGCTGAGCGTTTTCTATTCTTTGCCAAAGTATTCATTCCGAGACTCCAGCAAGATTGCACGATTCTCGCGCACTATTCTCAAAAGTTTATTGAGCTCCGGTCCACTATAGCCACGATTCCATTCAACTGCTATTGTTTTCAGCCAGATTTTCGCTTTTTCCTGCCCCGTAAGATGTGGACGTGTGGCGGTTCCAAAATGTCACTTGAGTAGAAGCGAAATGCATATGCTTCCGCGCCCTTGATTGGAATCGTCGGTGACATTCACGGCTCCCGCATGCTCGTCTAGCAATAACTATACCATATAATACCCACACACATCCTTCAGCGGGCATACGTCGCCAGGGCTGTTGCAAAGTCGCCTTCGTCTGTCGCTGCGAGGCCGATTTTTGGCCGACCCCGCCCAAGGCGCGGGGCGGGCGCCCGTGGGACTCAACGGGCGCAATCTCACCCTGCCGAGGATGAGACTGCTTCGTCGGCAAAAACCGCACCGCTGACACCCCGCCAGGGTCGCGGGGTCTAGCGACCCGCGGTGTCTGCGACCTCCTCGCAGTGACGATAAGGCTTGTCAACAGACTTGGCAACAGCCGTGCATACGTCGCACTCTGGTTTCTGCACGTGGCAGATCGTCCGTCCATCCTCGATCAGATTGATATGGAGGTGAAAGGAGAGCCGCGGGGTCACGCGCCAGACATGTGTTGACCGGGAACGCAGGCGCTATGGATTGCAACTGTACGGGGTTGGGTGGATTCTTGAAAAAGTGTGGAGGAATTCAAAGCAGTGGAATTGGAGAGGGTCGCACCGGCTCTTGAAAGCTAGCCAGCTTTCAGCGGAAGACGACGGATGCGTATCCACTTTTCGCTCACACTCAAGAGTGCTCCGTCCTCCAGATCTTTGGCGTAGGTTTGGATCACTCTCACCAGATACCGGTTCACCTTATCTGCACTCATCGGCGGCCGCAGTCGAAAGATGATGACACTTGGCAGCGGCGCGTCGCTAACGTTAAGCAAATCTCCAAAATCGAGATCGCTCGTAAGCACGATAGCACCTTCGCTGCGTGCCTTCGCCAGAATTTCCTTGTCTGACAGGCGGTCCTGTCTCTCTTCATGTAAATGTTTGGCTTGGTGGCCAAGCGTTCGGAGGAAAGCAACAGTCGCGGGCGAGATGCCCATGTTCGCAATGAATCTCATTTGAAGAAGCTGCCGTCAAGCCGCTTGCTCCAGCGGCACAATCCTTTCGTCAGCTAGCCACGCGGCGTAGGTCAGTGCTTGCCGAATATCCTCCGGCTCAAGGTATGGATAGTCCCGAATGATGTCCTCGGGTTTCATGCCGCCGGCGAGCAGGTTGAGCACAAGCGCTACAGTAACTCGCATTCCGCGGATGCATGGCTTACCTGCCATGATCTCAGGGTCAACCGTGATCCGGTCAAAGCCGGGAATGTTCATCTCTCGTTACCTCCTTCAAGACCCCTATCGTCCTCAGCTCCTCTCCGATAGTCCTCTGCAACTCGGATTCTATCACATAAGGGTATTCGACGCCAACGGGTATTTCAGGAAATACCCCTCCTTACCCGTCGATAATACTCACACGGCGATTGCAGTGGGCACAGCTCGCAGCGCGGGATGCCGGCGATGCAAATTTCGCGCCCGTGCCGGATGAGATTGATATGGAGACGAAAGTAGAGCCGCGGGGGAACAAGAGCGCCGAGGATTTGGTGCGCCTTTTCCGCGCTCGCGTTTAGAGGCACCCAGCCGAGCCGCTGGGTCACGCGGTAAACGTGGGTGTCGACGGGGAAGAACGGCTTGCGCAAACTGAACAGCAGGACGATCGAGGCAGTTTTGGGCCCCACCCCCGCCATGTTCATGAGCCAACGCTTGGCCTCCTCGGGAGGCATCTTGTCGAGAAAGTTGAGCTCGATCCGGCCGCGTTCCTTCGTAATTTGCTGCAGGGCCTTTTTGATGCGGGGAGCTTTTTGCCTGGACAGGCCGGAGGAACGGATAGCCCTGGCAATTTCCGACACGGGCGCCTCGCGTACTTGTTCCCACGTGGGATAGCGCCGGCGCAACTCGGCAAAGGAGCGGGCAGTTTGAGTGTCGGTCGTCGCCTGGCTGAGCATGGTGCCGATGAGTTGGGAAACCGGATCGCGGCGGGGTCGCGTCGGTTCGCCATAGAGTCGTTTGAGGCGGCGATCGACGGTGAGGATTTCCGAGGTCGAGGGCTTGTCCGTCATGCGGGGATTATACTACATTACGGTCGAGTGGGAGTTCCACCGGTGCGTCGAGCCGCGCGGAGCGATAAATCGCCTCGACCAGTTCGATGCTTTTTCTGCCTTCGCGCCCGTCCACCCGGGGTGAGCGCGTGTCCCTCACCGCTTCTACAAAATCCTGGAATTGGGCGGTGTGGGCCGAGGCGGTAATGTCCATCGGCGCGGCGGCACCGCTGCTTGCCGCCGCCTCTACCACGCGGTCCTCGCGCGGCTCGACTGTATGCCATTCGAGACGCCCCTGACCTTTGTGATAAATCACGCTCCCCCGTGTGCCGTAAAACTCGAGCCGCTCGGGCGAGCCGGGAAAAGCGGCCGTGGTCGCTTGAATGAGGCCGAGGCGCCCGCCTGGATATTCCAACAGGGCGAGCGCGGCGTCTTCAACTTCGATGGAGTGATGGAGAGTCCGCGCCTTGGCCGTCACCCGTCGAGGCCGCCCCGCCAGCCACTGGAGCAAATCGATGGCGTGAATCGCCTGGTTGATGACGACTCCGCCCCCTTCGTGAGCCCATGTCCCCCGCCAGGGCCCGCTCTTGTAATACTCATCCGACCGGTACCAAACGGTGTTGGCGCTCACCCACACCAGCTCGCCGAGCTGATGAGCATCGAACGCCGCCTTGAGTTGGACCGCAAGCGGCTCAAAACGCCCTTGAAAGACGACTCCGAGAGTTGTGCCGGCGCGCTGACAGGCCTGTATCATTTCGTCGCACTCGGCGACCGTCAGTGCCATGGGCTTTTCGCAAAGAACGTGCTTGCCGCTCTCCGCCGCAGCGAGCGTCATCGGCAAGTGGAGGTCATGCGGCGTGCATAGGGTCACGGCGTCGATATCCGAGCGCGCGAGCAGCTCCCGATAGTCCGCGTACCAGGCAGCACCGTGCTGGTCCGCAAACGCCTTGCCTCGCTCCGGGTTGCGCGTCGCGATCGCGACCAGTTCGCCTCCCGGCGTGCCCTGGATGGCGGCCGCATGCACCGGCGCAATGTTCCCGATTCCAATGATGCCAAAACGGAATCGCTGCATCAACTAGCCTCCGGCGGGTAAGGGAAAGAAGCCGCCTTCATAAGCGGTAGGCCCTTTTGGCGAGACGATAGGCTGAATCGTGAATCATCTCTTGTGCATCGGCCACGTCCACCAGACCACGCACGACCAGGCCTGCGAGCCAATTGGCCTCCGCACGCCGCCACAGGTTGTGGCGGGCAGGGATGGACGGAAAGGCGCGCGTGTCGTCATTAAAGCCCACGGTATTGTAGAGACCCGCCGTCTCGGCGACGAGTTCGCGGTAGCGCCGCATGCCATAATAGCTGTCAAAGAACCACCAGGGGGGACCGAGACGGAGCGCTGGATAGTGACCGGCGAGCGGAGCGAGCTCACGCGAATAGGTGGCCTCGTCCAGCGTAAAGAGGATCAGGGTGAGGCGCGGATCGCTGCCGTATTTGTTCAAAAGGGGACGCAGATTACGGGTGAACTCCGTCGCGACCGGAATGTCCGCTCCCTTGTCCGGTCCAAAGCGGTCAAAGAGCGCCTGGTTGTGGTTGCGCCACGAGCCCGCGTGAAACTGCATGACGAGGCCGTCCTCGATGCTCATCCGCGCCATCTCCATCAGCATGTGCCCGTTAAAGCGCGCCGCATCCTCGGGCGTGGCCTGACCCCGCAGCGCGCGCTGGAAAATCCCGTTCGCCTGCACGGGGGTCAATTCGCCCGTATAGGCGGACTGGGCGGATTGGTCGGTGGCGGTGGCGCCCATGGATTTGAAGAACGCCCGGCGGTTCTCGAGCGCCTGGATGTAGGCCTCGTACCCGCCCACGTCGATTCCGCTCACCTCGCTCAATTTAGAGATATTGGGGCGCCAATCGGGCGCAGCGATATTCACGACGGCGTCCGGACGGAAGGTCGGTACAATACGTCCCGCCCAGCCCGATTCCCGGATGGCGCGATGATATTCGAGCGTATCCGTCGCAGCATCGGTCGTGCTCAGCGCCTCGATGTTGAATTTGTCGAACAGGACGCGGGGGCGGAATTCCGGCGAGGCGAGCTTGGCCGCGATTTGATCGTAAATCCGCTGCGCAGATTCGGAAGTGAGTTTCTCTGTCACGTCGAAAATCGAGCAAAGCTCATCCCGCAGCCAGATACCCGTCGGCGTGCCTCGAAAGAGGTAAAAATGGTCTGCAAACGTCTGCCAGATCTTGCGATGATCGCGCTCGACCGGAGCGCCATCGCGCGTCGGGACGCCCAATTGTTCCAGGGGCACGCCTTGCGAATAGAGCATGCGAAAGACATAGTGATCGGGGATGATGAGGAGATCGGCCGGGCTGCCGAAATCATAATCGGGATCGGCGAACAGGCGCGGGTCGACATGCCCATGCGGGCAAATGAGGGGCAGCTCTGAAACGCACTCGTAAAGATGCCGGGCGACCTGCTTTTGAGCAGGGTCGGGGTCGAAGCAGCGATCGGGGTCGAGCAATAGCTCTTGCATTGGTCTTCTCCTCTATTCTGCTTGTAGCGTCTCTCTTTCAGATACCTCGCAGCGCTTGCCACATGGCGATCACGTTCTCGGGTGGAACGTCCGCCTGGATATTGTGGACCGTGTTAAACACATAGCCGCCGCCGGGCGCCAGCGCGTCGACGTTGCGGCGCACGTCGTCTTTGACCTGCTGAGGGGTTCCCATCGGGAGCACTCCCTGTGTATCGACGCCTCCTCCCCAGAAGACGAGGTCTCGCCCAAAGTCGCGTTTGAGCGCGACCGGATCCATTCCCGTCGCGCGAATATGGACCGGATTGAGGATATCCACCCCGATCTCGATGAAATCGGGCAAGAGGGGGCGGACGTTCCCGCACGAATGGAAAAAGAGCTTGGCCCGCGGGGCGAGTTGTTTGATGCGCCGAAAGAGTGTGTGGAGGCGAGGCTTGCAGAGCTTGCGGAACATGCGGGGCGAGATGAGTTGGGAGGTTTGCGTCCCATAATCGTCCGCTTCGGACACCACATCCACCACGTCGGCCAATCGGGGGAGCGCCATTTCCCAGAACGCCAGCTTGAGTTCCAGCATCTTGTCGAGGAACCCGGACGCAAGGTCCTCATCCGCGACCATGTCCATCAAGAGTTCTGACATGCCGCGTACCCGCTGCGCCATTTCAAAGATACCCGCGAGCACCCCTTTGAGCACCACCGCCTGGCCTCGGGCCCGGTACGCGAGCGCCTGCTCCCGCAATCCGGCAATGCGCCCAGGGTCGCCCGTGTTCGGCCATCGGTAGGTGCGTAGATTCTCGAGCGTAATGGGTCCCGAGAGGGGGCTGGAGACCACGGAATAGTACAGACCGTCCGCCTTGGGTCGATGGTGCCGGATGCCCCATTCGTCGGTGTATGCCCAATAGTCACCTACGTCGCGGTTCACGACGCACCAGTTATGACTGTTGAGCGGAAAGAGCCCGCGGACGTCGATCCCGAGGCGTTCGACCACATCCTCATCCGGCACCGCGAGCTGCTGAATCACATCGCTTAATTGCGGGTCGACCGGCGGCAAGCCGAGATAGGCGCGCAAGTTCCGGTAGGCGACCACATGAATACCGGTCACCTGAGTGCTTCCCAGGTCATAAGGAATGCGGTCGGGCTCGCGATGGTCGAGCGCCGCGAGGACGCGTTCACGTGAATTCATGGCTTGGTTTGACAGTTCGACAGTTGGATAGCCGGAATGGTCAGTTGCTTGAGGCATGCCTGGTTCCCTGGGAGATGATTCTTTACGCAATCCCCGGCAGTTGGAGCGTATCGGCGCGGTGGCAGCTCACAAAATGGCCTGACGTGATTTCTCGCAAGACGGGCGGTTGAGCGCGGCAGATATCCTCGGCGTACTCACAGCGCGGGTGAAAATAGCACCCCGCGGGCGGGTTGGCCGGGCTGGGCACTTCTCCTTTCAGTTCAACACTGCCGGTCTTGATGCGCGGATCGGCCACCGGCACAGCGGCCATCAGTGCCGCGGTATACGGATGCTTGGGAAGCCGGTATAACTCTTCCGTCGCCGCCACTTCGACCAGCTTGCCGACGTACATGACGGCGACCCGGTCACAGATGTGTTTGACGACGCTCAGGTTATGCGCGACGAAGAGGTAGGTGAGATTCAGGCGTTTTTGCAGGTCGAGCATCAGATTGAGGATCTGGGCCTGCACGGAAACGTCGAGTGCCGACACCGGCTCATCGGCGACGACGAGCCTTGGATGGAGCGCCAGGGCGCGGGCAATCCCAATCCGCTGGCGCTGTCCGCCGCTGAACGCATGCGGGAACCGCTGCATGTACTCGGGACGCATGCCGACCAGCCGCAGCAACTCCGCAACCCGCTCAGTGCGCTCTTGGCGGCTTTTCACTCCATTCACGAGGAGCGGCTCGCCGACAATATCGAACAGCGTCATCCGCGGGTTGAGCGATCCGTAAGGGTCCTGGAAAATCATCTGCATTTGCGGGCGGAGCGGACGCAATTGCGCCCGGGTCAGCTTGGCCAGGTCGACGGTCTTGCCCTCCTTGGAATGAAAGCGCATTTCGCCGCCTGTGGGAACGAGCGCGCGCAAGATGCAGCGTGAAGCCGTCGTCTTGCCGCAACCACTTTCGCCCACCAGACCCAGCGTCTCACCCTCGTCGATGAAAAAACTCACGTCGTCTACCGCGCGCACATAGCCGACCGTCTTGCGGAGAAATCCCTTCCGAATCGGAAAGTACTTGCGGAGGTTCTTGATTTCGAGCAGCCGGGCCGAAGGTCCCGCGTTCCTTGCCCCGCGTTCTTCAGCGTGGCGTAGCGGAATCTTCGATCCCGCGTTCCTTAGCGGGGTGGAGTTTGTGTCGCTCATGCCGCCACCTCCACACGAGGATAGAGAAAGCAACTGACCGATTGCTTTTCCCCGACGGGCTGGAGCGCAGGCGTTTGCCGGTCGCAGGTGCCCGGAATGAAATTGATGCAGCGCGGATGGAATGGGCAGCCGCTCGGCCTGTTGAATGGATGGGGGATGGAGCCGCTGATGGTTGGAAGGTCGACCCGCGGGGCCGAGTGAACGCTGGGGATCGAGCGCAGGAGCGCTTGCGTGTACGGGTGCTTGGGTGCATGAAAAATGTTGTCGACCGGTCCTTCTTCCATCACCAGGCCGAGATACATCACCATCACGTAATCGGCCATCTGGGCAATGACGCCGAGATCGTGAGTAATAAAGATAATCGCGGTGTTATACTCGCGCTGCAGGGTCCGCAACAAACGCAGGATCTGCGCCTGGGTCGTCACGTCGATGGCGGTCGTGGGCTCGTCGGCAATGAGAATGCGCGGGTGGCAGGAAAGCGCCATGGCAATCATGGCGCGCTGCCGGAGCCCGCCGCTCAGCTGCCACGAATATTCGTAGAGCCGCTGCTCGGGCATCGGAACGCCCACGCTGCGGAGCAGCTCTGCGGCAATCCGGCGCGCCTCTGCCTTGTGCACCGGCTGGTGGAGGAGAATGGCCTCCGTGATCTGATCACCGATCGTGTGGACGGGGCTGAAAGACGACATGGGCTCTTGCGGGATGAGGGCAATCTGCCCGCCGCGGATGTCCCGCATCTCTTTGCCGTTCGCCGGCAGTTTGGCGAGGTCGGTGGTCCCACCGCCATCCGGCTTTTGCAGCAGGATCTCGCCGGAGACAATCTCGCCCGGTGGTTCGATAATGCGGAGGATGGCTTTCATCGTCACGCTTTTGCCACAGCCGCTTTCGCCCACGATGCCGAACACCTGCCCGGCGAACACGTCCATGTCGACGCCGTCCACCGCCTTGACGGTCCCCTCGTCGAGGGGAAAGTAGGCGCGCAAGTTTCGAACCGTGAGAAGGGGCGTATGCAAAGGTTCACTCATCGCCGTTGACCTTCTTGAAAGGATGAAGGATGTCTTCATCCTTCATCCCTCATCCTTCATCCTTTACTCAGTGTCCGTAGGGGTCGGCCGCGTCGCGCAGACCGTCGCCGACGAGGTTGAACGCGAGCACGGCGATGATGACAAGCAGACCCGGGATGAGCAGCCACGGGGCTTGCGCGACGGTTTGAATGGTTTGCGCCTCTTGCAGCAGCACGCCCCAACTAATGGCGGGAGGACGAATCCCCAACCCGAGATAACTCAGCGAGGTTTCACTAATGATCATCGCCGGAATCGCCAGGGTGCTCGTCGCGATAATGTGGCTCATGAACGCGGGGACCATGTGCCGCGTGATGATACGCAAGCGGCTGCAGCCGGCGAGTTCCGCCGCGAGGACGAAATCCTCCTCCCGCAGGGACAAAAAGCGACCACGCACCTCGCGCGCCAAAGTCGTCCAGCTAATGAGCGAGAGAATGATGGTGATGGCAAAAAAGACTTGATCGGGACGCCAGTTCTGGGGCAGCGCCGCCGTCATCGCGAGCCAGATCGGGATGGTGGGAAGCGATTGGAGAATTTCGATCACGCGCTGAATGACCATATCGATCCAGCCCCCGAAATAACCGGAAATGCCGCCGAGCAGAATGCCCAAGATCACAGTCAGCGCCACGGCGACGAGGCCGACCGTCATCGACGTACGCGTGCCAAACATCATGCGCGACCACTGGTCCCGCCCCAAACGATCCGTGCCCAGTAGAAAAAGCTTTTCCGTCGCCTGAGGGTCCGCCGTCCCGATCAGGTGAAGGTCGGTCTCGACAAGCCCCAACACCTTGTACTTGAATCCTTGGGCGAAGAACCGAATGGGAACCCGCTTCGTCCCGTCAATTTTCCATTCCATCCGCAGGGTGACCGGGTTGCGCTTGCCGACCAGAGCCGGGACGGTTAGATGGAAGCCGGAGCTATCCCAAAAAGAAATACCTTGCACCGGGATAAAGGCGAGTGCCGCTTCGGTCGCCTCGGGATCCAGAGTCGCGAAAAAATCCGGGACCAAAACCACCACGTAGAACAGGACGAGCACCATCGCACTGATCACGGCGAGACGGTTCTTCCGGAAGCGCCACCAGACCAACTGCCAGTTGGAGGCGACGGAAACCCGCTCTTCGGCTTTCGACGCCACTGGCGGCGCGAGCGTGTCGGCAACTAGATTTTCGGCCATAGGCTATGTGCCTTCCATTCGGATGCGTGGGTCCACCACGGCAAGCAAAACATCCGAGATCAGTGTGCCGACAATCGTCAGGAAGCAATAGATCATCAGGATACTGCAGGCCAGGTAAGCATCGCGCTGGATCAGCCCCCGCAACAGGAGCGGCCCGATATTCGGCAAGTTCATCACGGTGGCGACGATCAGGCTCCCGGAAAATAGCTGCGGCAAGTACCAACCAATCGTGCTGACCAGCGGGTTGATCGCCAGGCGCACCGGATACTTGATCACCAGAGACCATTCCGACATCCCCTTGGCTCGGCCGGTAACGACATACGGCTTGTTCAATTCGTCGAGCAAATTCGCCCGCATCACACGCATCAAACGCGCGGTGCCCGCCACTCCCAGGACAACCCCCGGCACCCAGATATGCCTGAGCAAATCGACGAAACGCTCCCAACTCCACGGCGCCTGTTCAAATTCGGGAGAGAACAAGCCGGTGATGTTGATGCCCATATACGCAAAGGCAATCCACATCAAGATGAGCGCCAACATAAAATTCGGCGTCGCGACGCCGACATAGTTGAGGACGGCAAAGACGTAATCGACGAGCGAATTTTGGTGAGTGGCGGAATAAATGCCCGCCGGGATCGCCACGATCCACGTAATGACAAAAGCGAAGAGGGCGAGGAAAATGGTCAGCACCAGGCGTTCGCCGATCAGGTCAATGTTCGGGCGCTGGTATTCGAGCGAATAACCCAAATCCCCGTGCAGCAAGCCATCCATCCACATCAAGTAGCGAACATAGCCTGGCTGGTCGAGCCCGAACTGGTGCCTGAGCGCTTCCACCTGTTCCTCCCGAATGGAGGAGCCGCTGGAAGCCAGGTTGGAGAGATAGCTGGTCAAATAGTCGCCGGGAGGCGCTTGCACGAGCCAGAAGATGATGATCGAAAAGATCACGAGCAGGAGGGGCAGGAGAAGCAAGCGCTGAACAATGAATCGGAGCATACGCGTCTCCAAGGGCCGCGGGGCGAGTGACGGGCAGGAGCCTCGTCGCTTGCCCCGCGGCGCCCGTCACGACCTACTGCTTGTAGAACCACGTCTCGGGACGACCATTGCCCGGCGTGCGCAACGGCCAGTCCTTGGTTAGGTTCTGTGGAACGTTCATCAATTTCGAATTGACCACGACGACGCCTTGATCCACCGCCGTCAAGCCCACGGTTCCGATTTCGACCATGTTGTCCACCCAGAGTTTAAAGATCTGCTGAGCGTCCTTGGCCTGGTCAGCCGGTCCCACCGTCTTGGCGTGATCAATCAACTGCATAATCTGCTTGATGTAATCCGGCGGCTCGACCCCTTCTTTGCCGCCGCTCGAAACGTACTTGTACCACAACGGACCATAGGTCAGGTTGCCGTAGATGCCGCTGCGGACATCATACTTGGTCGAGCCGGTGAATGGAAAGCCCGACGTGTCCTCGTTCCAGATCTCCGCTTGCAGGTCATTCGATTCGCGCATCGAAAAGTGCAAATTGCGTTCGCGAATCTGGACGGTCGCGTTGACCCCGACCTTTTGCCAATCCTTCGCGATCAACTGAGCAATGTCGGGGCTCGACGCAAGGACATTGGCCGACGAGATTTCCAGGGTGACGGGCTTGCCGTTCGCGTACTGACGAAAGCCGTCCGCACCCTTTTTGTCAATGCCCAGTTTGTCGAGCATTTGATTCGCGAGCGTCGGATTGTATTCGGTGTATTTCGTCGCATAGTCATCCCCGGGATAGTACGGATGACCTTTCTTGGCGACGGGCTGCATGATGACGCCGGTACCCAGGAACGCGGATTCCTGAATCTGCTGGCGGTTGACGGCATAGGAGAGCGCGATGCGAAAGTCCTTGTTCGCCATCAGCTTGCCGAGATCGGGGTCCTTGGCGTAGGTCTGATTGAGCGTGATGTCCGCATCCCCACCGCCGGGACTCTGCCAGAGGTAGACATTGTACTTGCCGGTTTTCTGCGAGGTCTCCTTGAGCACCGGATAGTTGGTGAGCAGGACGTTGCGCTCTTGTTCATCCAATTCACCCGCGATCGCCGCGAGGTTCAACGAATTCACGTCGGAGAAGAACTTGACGTCCACTTCGTCCAGGTACGGCAGTTGGTTGCCGGCCTGGTCCACGCCAACATAGTAGGGATTGCGCACCAGTTTAAAGATCTGATCGCTGATCCGGCTGCCGGGCGCGGCCACCCACGCCGCCATACCGGGACGCTCTGGAGTGTCGTAAGGGCTGATCTTGAGCAGGAACAACTCCGCCCAGGTCTTGAGTTTGGCATCCGCCACCATCTTGTCGAGCGTTGCCTTGTCGGCATAGGCGGAATGGAATTGCTTTAGGAACTTGCTGGGCAGGAAACACGGAACGTTCTTGTCGCCATAGTCCGCGTTGGCGAGCTCGAACGGGAACGTCGTGTGGGCATCCGCGTAGGTCCACTGGACGGTCACATTGTCGACCTTCTTGACTTGGACGAGCGACTTGTCTTTGTTCTGCATCCAGGCGGGAATGGTGGGCGACAAGTCTTTGTTCTGGAGGACGTCGTTATACCAGAACATGATGTCGTCGGCTGTGAACGGATCGCCATTGGACCATTTGCTGCCCTCGCGCAGTTTCACCGTCCACGTCTTGTTGTCGCTCGAGGGGGTAACGCTCTCGGCATACTTCATGACGACCGAGCCGCCATCGGGCGAAAAGATGACGAGCGCGTCGTCGATGATGCGGGCAATCCCGTTGAAATCCGAGGGGCCGGTAAAGCCGCGGCGCCAAATGCCGCCGTACTGTCCGACGGTGTCAACCTTTTCGACGAGCGGATTCGCCGGCAGGCGCTGGTCAACGGGCGAGAGCTTGCCCGCTTTGACTTGCTCGGCCAGGATTGGCGCTTCCTTATACTTGGCCGCCGTCGTGGCGGGAGCTTGGGTGGGTTGCGCGGGGGCCGTCGTGGCTTGCGCTGGCGCACTGGTTGGCGGCACCGAGGTCGGTGCAGGAGCTGAGGTACAGGCGGCGGCGAAC
Organism: Chloroflexota bacterium; assembly: GCA_023380675.1. The sequence continues at coordinate 26,758 of JAMCRS010000419.1, read as the reverse complement.
ACCGACATTACTATGACAACGCTCGCCAGCCGCAAGAGCCGTTTGATTCTGTCGTCCATCGCACTTGCCTCCTCTTCGTTGAGTGGTACCGATGATGTTCAAAATAGGGGCGTGCTCCGCGTGCCGGACCGTGCCTTCACCTCCTTTCACGTTGCAGACAACTGCCGTGCACCGTTCTCGTTTTCTACTAACCCTTCCAATTTTCCTTTTTACTTTTGCCCTCGGACCTGATCAAAATCCCACCCGTTCTGCTTACAGGCCTCCCGGACATGGCTCTCCCACGTCGGCTCGGCGGCGGGTCGCCCGCCGACAAAGCAGTCCACGCTCAGATAACGAAGGGTCCCCTCGCTCGTGCACCGGACGCGGTGGAAAGTGCGTGGTGGAATGCGCACCACGTCGCCCGGCTGCACCGGATAGCTCTTGAGTGCCTCTCCGATTTGGAGAGTCCCGGCCCCTTCGATCACATAAAAGATCTGCTCCGTGTCATGATGGACATGCAGGGGCGGGGCCTCGCCCGGTTCGAGCACGACCATAAAGACCTCGGAGGCCTGGGCTTGAGAGCGATCCATCACCAGGTCATTGATGTGGGTGGGAAATCGGTAGCGGGTCGTCTGCCGAGTGCTAAAGACAAACTGGTTTTCCATCTATTTCTCCTCGCCTGAGCTTTTGTTTCCAGCATACCCGTGGCGGACCGCCCGCACGAGCGCGTCAATATTCTCTGCCGGTGTTCCCGGGCTGACTCCGCCTCCCGCAGAGAGGATCCATCTCCGGCCGCCGGTTTTGTGGAATGATTCTTGTGCACACGCGATCACCTGGTCCGGCGTCCCGCGCGCCATTACGTCGAGCGGGGGCACATTGCCCATGAGTACGGTATCCGGCATTTTCGCCTGCACCTCGGCGATGTCCATGAGATGGCTGAAATTGAACACCTCGTAGCCCACCTCCGCCAGCCGGGTGAGGAGGTGCGGGCAGGGGGTGTCGTTGTGATAGATGCGGATCAAGCCGCGAAACTCGTCAAAGATGCGGGCGAGCGATGGACGCGCAAATTGATCGAAAAGACGCGGCGAAAGCAGGCCCACGATATCGTCGAGGAGGAGAATACCTTCGGGCGCGCGCAGCACGTCAAGCTGCGCGTGGAGCCACGCGATGACGGTCCTCGTCACAACCTCCAGCAGACGCCTCGCCGCCTCCGGCTCGGACTTGAGCGCCACGAGGAAATCGGACATGCCGAGGAGCCACGCGGCGATGGCGAAGGGACCCCGCGCGGCGACCATTTTTATACCCACCCCTTCCGGCAGCGAACGCCTTTCGGCCGCGGCGTAGCGCTCGAGCACGAGCGGCATCAGGCCGTGCTGCTGCGGGTCGGCGGGTTCGAGTTCGGCGAGCGCGGCCAGCCCCCCGTGCACCGGCTCGATCGACGGCGGCTGATCGCGGTGCCAGAGAATGCGGGCTCCAAAGGCAGAAGGCTCGGCGGCCATCCCATATTCCATCCAAAAGCCCGGAATCCACGCGACGTCGGGAAAGCGTTGCAGCAAACCGAGGTTGACGCGGAGCCACGCGTCGTCGTGCAAGAAATACTCGAGCGTCCCAATCCCCGCGTAAGCGGGCAGCCATGGGGAATCGACAATCAGCGCGACGGGCACCGCGTCGGTCTCTTCGCCCCGCGCGCCCAGGGCAAAACGTTCCCAGGGGGTCATGCGGCCTCCCTATCATCTACCGGAGCAGGACCGGTGGACTCGCGTACGACGAGCGGGCTTTCCAGTAGCGTATAGCCGTCTCCCAGTGTTTTCTGTCCCTGGATCAGCTGCCGCAGGATTCGCATCGCGACGCGTCCCATTTTGTATTTTGGTTGAGAGATGGTCGTCAATGGCGGATTCGCATGGGAGGCCATTGTGATATCGTCAAAGCCCACGACGGAAATGTCGTCCGGGACGCACAGCTTGTGGGCCCGCACGGCTTGCAAGGCGCCCAAGGCCATGATGTCGTTGTAAGCGATAACGGCGGTGGGACGGTTGGAAGGAGGGAGCGCGAGGAGCGCGCTCATGCCTTGAAAGCCGCCGTCGATATTCGGCAGACTATGGGGGCACCATTCCGAGCGAAGGGAGAGACCGGCTTCAGAGAGGGCGCGTTCAATACCTTGCCGCCGGGCGAGGGAGGGCTCGGAGGCGCTTGGACCGGGGAAATAGGCAATGCGGCGATGATTCAGCGCGAGCAGATGGCGCGCGGCGCGCAAGGTTGAATTCTCAAAATCGACGAGGACGCAGGGGATGTCCGGATGGTCGACGTGCCGGTTGATGACCACCATCGGAATCTGGGTGCGTTCGTACACCCCGATCAGATCGCCGACCGGCAGACGAGAGGCACAGACGATGATGCCGCTCACGGGACGACTCGCCAACAGCCGGAACGCCTGTCGTTCACGTTCCGGGTCTTCGAGCGTATCGAGCAGCAAGGGAATTGCACCCTCGGTCCCAACTTCATCTTGGGCACCGCGGATGAGATCGGTGAAATACGGGTTGAGGATATCGGGAAGGACAAGAGCGGTCGTCGGCGAGGAAACGGGGCGTGGCGAGGATGTCTCGTAACGGAGGGATTTTAGAGCCGTGACAACGCGCTCCTTGGCGCCAGGGCTCACGCGCGCGGAATCATTCAGTACACGCGAAACGGTCGCGGGGGAGACGCCTGCATGGCGTGCCACATCGAGCAGAGTCGGACGAGGCTGGCGTGTGCTCACAAGTGGCTCTTTCTGAAAAAGAAAGAAAGATTATGAAATTTTTCACAGTCAGCATACCCCGCTTTTCGGGAAAAGTCAAACGCATGAGGGAGGGAATTGAGGGCGAAAGGTTAAGAAAATTATACCTAATCTTAACCTGCCACCTATTGACTTGGCAAGGACGCAGTGTTATATTCAGTTCTGGAAATCTGCCCCGGACAGAGGCATGTCCAAGGGAACCTGCGGTCGGCCGTGGGTTTTCTTTTTTGCCTCGTTTTTTAGGCCCCTGCACGACTGGTCCATATCAAAGAGGAGTGGACAAACGGTCGATGGTGACTGCCTTCGTTCGTGCATCCAGTACTGCAGTGGTATCGAGCACCTGTCGTTTAACGCGCAAAGCGTCGGCGGGTGCTTTTTGGTTTTCCGTGATCCCTTTTCCATCTGACCACATGCCACGTGGTATGCGGGATGTGGTCGCCTAATCAAATGTCATCGGAGGCCAGTGTGAAGACGCGTTCATTGTCCATGCTTGTTCTCGTGCTATTTGTCCTTCTCCTCTCAACCCTGGTAGCGTCCGCCCAGGGACCGCAACCCCCTGGCCCTAGCCAAGCGCCCTTCGGCCCCAGCTGGCACATCGACGCGTCGGGATTGGAGAATGGACGTGTAGGCGGCCCCCTTGGCTATACGGATAGTAGTCCAAGCGCTCCAAGGGCCGCGACCAGCCCCCAAATCAACCTGGGCCAGCCCGGATTGAGTTTTCGCTACGTGCAGACCTTCGGACAAACCGAGACCGGCTACCTTGAGGACAACAATCATTTTTACGATGTGCGCGGCATCGGCATGGATGGGAACAACATCTGGATCGCCGACTCCTGGGGCAACCGGGTCCTCAAGTTCGACGCCAGCGGCAACTTTCTGCAAAAGATCGGCAAGGCGAGCTTTCGCGAAGCTACCGGCACCTCCCTGGACTATATCAGCGATGTCGCCGCGGATGCCAGCGGCAACGTCTGGGTAGTTGATGGAGGGGCTGAGCACGTCGTCAAGTTCAGCTCCACCGGTCAGCGATTGAGCGAGCTTGGCTCAGCCTATAATGCCGGCTCGACCAATGATCGCTTCGATGAGGCCTTTGGCATCGCCTTCGATAGCGCCGGGAATGTCTATGTCAGCGACTCTCACCTGTGGGATGACTATGGCAACCAACGGGTCCAGGTCTTTAATAGCTCCGGCAACTATCTGGCTACGATCGGAGTCACTGGCGCCTCCGGTGGAGACAACAGCCATTTCCACAGCCCACGTCATATCGCTATCTACGGCTCTTACCTCTACGTGGCCGATGCGGCAAACGACCGCGTTCAAATCTTGGACATCTCAAACCCAGCAGCAGCGACCTATGTGGGCACACTGGGTGTCTCGGGGGTCTCCGGTTCCGACAATGGCCACCTGAACTATCCGGAAGGCGTGGCCGTCGATGCCAACTACATCTACGTGGCCGACAGCAGCAACGACCGCGTCCAGATTTTCAATCGCGCCGGCCTCACCTATGTGGCCACCCTCGGCACCGGGTACGGTACCGCCAACTCCTCCTTCAACCATCCCTGCGACATCGCGGTAGATGCCGCCGGCACCATTTTCGTGGCGGACACATCGAACGAGCGCGTCCAGCAGTTCAACAGCGGGCGGGCCTATGTACGGACTTACGGCACGACCGGAGTGCCCTATCTGACCGATGGTTATCATTACAATTATCCAGCAGATGTGGCTGTGGCGGGCGATGGGAGCATCTATATCGTCGAAGAGCGGGGCCATCGCCTCATCAAGCTGAACGCGGCCGGACAACCACAGTGGACCGTGGGGCAGCCGGGCGTGGCAGGTAGCGACAACGCTCATCTCTTCGGTCCCGAAGGGGTGGCAGTCGATTCCTCGGGCCGCGTTTACGTGACCGTGAGTTGGAGCAATCCCAAGGTCCAGATCTTCAACGGTGACGGAACGTACTATGCTACGCTGGGCACCGGCTATGGGACGGGCAACTACCAATTCAACCACCCGTTCGGCGTGACCATCGACAAGAATGGCAACATCTATGTGGCCGATACCAACAACCACCGGGTGCAGATTTATAACAGCAGCCGGACCTACCTGGCAACCCTGGGGCAAACCGGGGTGCCCGGCTCGGACAACGCGCACTTTAGCTACCCGCGTGATGTCGGGGTGGACTCGGCGGGCAATATCTATGTGGTGGACCTCAACAACCACCGGGTGCAGGTGTTCAACAGTAGCCGGGCCTACGTGCGGACGATTGGGGAAAGCGGGGTGGCGGGCAGCGATTTCGGGCACCTGAGCAACCCCACCGGTATCGCTGTCGACGGGAACAACCGCATCTATGTATCGGACGGCTGGGGCTGGCGTGTGCAGGTGTTTGACAGCACTGGCGCCTACCTGACCACCATCGGTGGCAGTACGGGCAACGCCACTGGCCAGCTACGCCAAGCCCAGGGCCTAGCGATCGACTCGCCTGGCAACCTCTACATTGCCGACTACCTCAACCAACGCATCCAAAAGTTCACGCCCGGCGTGCCAGGGTGGCTGCAGATCAATATCAACGGGTTTGGAAACTCCTCCAATTATGGTGTCACCTCGTTGACCCCGTTCAACGGATTCCTTTACGCAGGCACATTCAATCCCCCTCCAACGGGAACCCACGCCGAGGTCTGGCGATGGGGGGGCGGGGCGTGGTCCCTAGTGAAGACCAATGGCTTTGGCGACACCATGAATGCGGGTGTTGACCACCTGCTCGTGTTCAACGGAAATCTATACGCGAGCACCTGGAATCAGGAGTTCAAGAACTATACTTCCACTGGGGGCCAGATATGGCGAAGCCCCAACGGCAATACGTGGAGCCAGGTGGTCTCCGCAGGGTTTGGGGATTCGACCAATTCCGAAATCTTCCGCATGGGGGTGTTTAACAACCAAATCTACGCGAGCACATGGAGCTACACCACCACCCATGGAGCCGAGATCTGGAGAAGTGGTACCGGCAACAGCCTCGATTGGACCCGAGTCGTCAGCAACGGTTTTGGCGATCCCAACACCTAGGGTGTTCCCTCATTCGAGGTGTACAACGGCTCATTGTATGCAGGGACGGATAACTGGAATCAGACCACGCGCACTTCCGCCGGCGGCGGCGTCTGGCGAACGAGCGATGGGTCAAATTGGACCCAGGTCAATTCAGGCGGCTTCGGGGATACCAGCAATATTACGATTTCAGGGTTTGCTTCCTTCGGCGGTTATTTGTACGCTAGCACGGGCCGCCCGAGTGGTACCGGCGGAGCCCAAGTGTGGCGCTGCAAAGCTTGCGACAACAGCGACTGGGTCAAAGTAGTGGACAATGGCTTTGGCAATACCAATGCCAACGACATCAACGCTCTGCAGGTTTTCAATGCTCAACTGTACTTTGTCGTTGGCAATCAAGCGACGGGGCTAGAGGTCTGGCGCAGCAACACGGGGAATGCAGGAACTTGGTCGCAGGTTGGATATGGCGGCTTTGGCAATTCCAACAACTATGTACCGAATTGGAACAATTCGGTTGCCGTATATAACAACAATCTCTTCATTGCAGGATTTACCCGCGCTCCTGGAGGGCAGGTTTGGGAGGCGCTGAACTCGCTGTACCTACCGCTCGTCAGGCGGTAACCGGCGATCACGAACGAGACGTGACAGGAATGATGATCCTACCGCCCCCCTTTCTTTGCATCCTCTACACGCGTGGGTGAAGATTACGGCACCTGCCGCAGGCGCGAGCGCGAGTCAAACGGCAGGTGCTCTTTGGCTGTTCACGTGAGCCAGGAACCAGTACAAGGGAGGATGGCATGCCTGGATCGAAACCTACTATCCGGACGTGGGCTGGGTTGCCTCAGACCCCCAGACGTCCGAGAACTATATCGATACTTCTCACATCGTCATGGGGTTCAACCAGTGCCAAACGTCTGGAACAGTGATCAACCAGACAGCCCGTAACGAGAGCGTCGTCCCACTCTACAGCCTCAAGACGCCGTACGGTAACACCATCTGGAACGGCTGGTCGGCGGCACAGGTTCTGGGCTGGGATCGGTTTCCCCTGAGAGTAACGCCGTCCGCATATTTCGCGTTGCTGGCCATGAGCAGCCCGATTCGTACGATCTCTTTTCAGGTACAAAACAACGATTGTTATGGAAGCGGCGGTTGGTCCATTGAAAGCAAAAACCCATGGGTAACGCCGGGTGTGGTTTCGGCGACGGTCCCGGGGCCTGCTCTCTTCACCGTGAATGGGACAGGGATGCCTAAGGGTGCCTACTCTGCTTCGCTCACGCTATGGGGTTTCCCGGATAGCTGGTCACCATTCGACGTCATCTCGCGCACAATCCCCGTGAATCTCCGGCTCGTGGACCAGGTATTTACGTCCTTTCTCCCGTTCGCCGTCAGGGGGCGCTGAGACGCGGGAGAGTGGGTAACGCGGTGTCCTCCACCTGAAAGCCAATGGAGGTTCGCGTCGACATTTCGGCGCGCCACGCGCTGGCTGGTACGCCTTTTCAAATCGCAGGACACCCTGCTCCAAACAGAGTGACAACCGAACGGGAATCGTGCACAATAGTCACGGATACCCGGTAACAGGTGCAAAGGACAAATGGAAAGAATCGAAGTGAATCCCAATATCCATTTCGGGAAACCTTGTGTCCCAGGAACACGGATTCCCGTGCAGGACGTGCTCGAATCAGTCGGGGAGGGCATCGGGTTTGCTCAAATCGTTCAAGACTATTACCCTGACTTGCAGGTTGACGATATCCGCGCCTGTGTCCGGTATGCCATTGAACTCGTGGTAGCGGAGGATATTCACGTGGCGGCAACGGCCGCATGAAATTCCTTCTCGACCAGGACGTGTACGCCGCGACCGCGCGCTTGCTCAATGCGCTGGGGCACGACGTTATGCCCGTTGCCAAAATCGGCCTCTCGCAGCCAGAGGATTCCGACTTGCTCAAAGCCGCCCGCGAACAAGACTGAATTTTCGTTTCCAGGGACAGAGACTTTGGGGACTGGTCTTCGTGCAAGATTTGGGAGCAGGCGTGATTTACCTTCGCATGTTGCCGTCCACGCAGAATCTTGTCCATCAAGAGCTGGAGCGGGTATTGCAGGAGCATTCTGAGAGCGAATTAAAGCGAGCATTTGTGGTCGTTGAACCAGGACGGCATCGGTTCCGCAGACTGAAAAAGAAGTAATCCAAACACGACGGGGGCCTCCGCCCACTCCGCTCGAAATTCCGGGCCGGGTGATGCGCGGGGCATGTGGGCTATGCTACAAAACCACCCCCTGCCTTCCACCTTCTGCCCTCTCTCCCCGCTGCTCTGCCCCTCGCTGCTCTCTGCCTCGTTCCCAAGGCAGCGCCCACGAGGGGCTAGGCTACAAAACCGCTCCCTGCTTTCTGCCATCTCGGAGCGGGGCGGAGACCCCGCGTCCCCCTGGCACTGCCCGCCAGGGCAAGTGTGAGCGGAGCCCCGCGTAGTTCCGCGGGGCGTAGTCGAAGGATCAGCGGGATGCCTTCCGCCTTCTGCCTCCTGCCACCTGCCCCTCACTTCATCCTTCATCCTTCTGACGCTACGATCCCACCTCGATCTGGACCCACAAGGGCCCTTTGCCCGCGCTCCCCCCAAAGGCCGAGCACTTGGTTTTGCGCAGGCTCCACTCTCCCGTGTACGATCCCGGCGTCGTCGGAGCGGTCATGGTGACCGAAACATCCACCGTGCTGCCGGGGGCGACAGCGGCGGCGAACGGAACGCGCCAGGGCGCTCCCATCTGGCTGCCGCCCACATCGGCGTCTGCGGGGCGGCGCGGCCCGTCTTGAGGACAACCAGAGCGATGAGTGCGGCAATTTGCCATTTGAGCACGACGGCCTCCTTGTTCGTAGATACGTCCCTGTTCCGTCATCTTCCGTGCAATTAGCGCGCGCTGAACTTGCCGCATCGAACACGAGCGTGCGGCACAGACAGCATTCCCCGATCACCCCGCTGAGCGAAAGGTTCTCACCACTCTGAGCGTCAAGTCATAGGTCCCGAGCGAGATTCACCGGTCCGGGTATTTCGCCTGATTGCTCGGTGCCACGTGGTAAGACAGAATTCCTCAAAACGTACCCGACATTCTCCAAATTTCTGCTCGGTCGAGTGACGAGTGGCCAGGGTGCCGGCGCGCCTGGCGCCGCTGACCCGGAGAAACCCCCGTACATCCGGCTCTACACTACAGACGACATCGTCAGGTAAACCGTTCCTGCCGTGGAAGGCGTAAACATAGCGGTCGACGCTCTCGTTGAAGGTCTCAATCCACGGGATGCCGCTGCTGGCTTCAGAGAGGGAAACTCGTCTAATCCCCGCGGGATGAGAATCCTGATTCGCATCTCGGATGGGAGCTACCCGACGCACTATTGCTGCGGCGCAAACTAACCGGTAGGTGCTAATTAACAGGTTGCACGAGTGCATCTCTTGTGTTATAAGAGTTATCATTTCTTGTCCGGGAGCGCCGCCCAAGCGCCCCGACTCCGCTGAAGGAAGGTAAGGGTGAAGATGCGTCTCATCATCCCGTTTCTGGCAGGCCTCATGCTTGCATTGTCAGCCTGCGCCGGTTCCATTCCCACTCCGGCGCCACAACCATCCGCGACCAACCCGCCGGCGCCGACGGCAACGCCGGTCGTGATGACGCGCCAAGATCCGTCGCAGTCAAAGATACCGCTCACGACCGCTTGCAAACTGATTACGACGCACGACGTTGCGTCGTTTTTCGCCGCGGAGGTGGACCAGCCTCTGTACCAGGCCAATACCGTCGCTCAGGTGATCTTTTCGCCGGAACGGGTGTCGGCCGACGAGTCCTACTGCATCTACAACGCCTTCCACAATCCCGGATCTGCCAGTGGGACCACCTACCAGTTCACATATTGGGTAGATACGCCTGCCCAAGCGACTCCCGACGAGTGGGCAAAAGTTTGGACAGAGGCCAAGTCGAAGGCAGCTCGGCCGATTTCCGGCATTGGAGAGGACGCCTTTTACAACCAAGGTCGGCTGACTTTCAAAAAGGCAAGCACCTACGTGACGATCGAAGTGCTCAGCACGAGGATTGATACGGAAACCACAGAGGGAGTGAACCAGCAGATGGACATAGAGAAAACGATCGCGCTCAAAGTGCTGAGCCGGATGGAGTGAGTGATCCATTCTTTCTCTCCTCGGGCAAGCGCCGGATTGACTCGAAAATCGATTTATGCTATATAATCCGCCAAACTCGCCGTCGAGCTCTCATGGTAGCGAGGGAAAGAATGCCGAAATCAAGAACATTAACTGAAGCCGAGCGAAAGAGGCTGGAGAAAGAACGCGAACAGACCAAGGTCGAACTCGAACGCCTGCGCGAATACATGCGGGCGCAGCCCGAGCCGGTGGACGATGAAGTCACTCTGGATGTGTACGAGCGCGAAAAGAACCTCGCGCTCGTGCGCCGGCTCGAAACCAAACTGCGCTCCATCGAGGACGCCCTGCGCTCGGCGAAAAAGGGACGCTATGGGATCTGTGAGCGCTGCGGACAACCGATCGATCGGGAGCGGCTCAAGGCGCTCCCGGAGACGACCGTTTGCGTCAAGTGCAAGAACGAAATGGAGAAAGCCGCCCGTCGCGCCGCGCTGGGGTAGGACAGACAACAGATACCAGACCACAGACGACAGACAAAAGACGACAGACAGTTGAACTCAACCGTCTGTCGTCTGCTTTGTCCTCTGCCTTCTGTTGTCTGTCGTCTGTGGTCTGCTCTCTCCCCCACCCCTCCGTGTCCTCTGCGGTTTATCCTTCATCCTTCATCCTTCTGACTTCATCCTTCAAACCCTCCCCAGCTTGGACTTTTCTTCTTCCGCCGTCTTTTCATCCAGCTTTTTAAAGAGCGGCCTGGGCTCGCCCAGTTTTTGTCCGGACGGCAGCTGTGAAGGGGCCCATTTTTGCGAATGCTGGCCCGGTTCATACATCAGTGCGGTGTGCGATCGGGTGGTCTCTTGAAACGTCTTGATCTCAAACTTGCCGAGCAGGTCGCCCTCATAGCCCAACTGGCGGTGCAGCTCGTTCGACGAGAACGGCAAAAAGGGGTAAAAGAGCGTTTTCAAGTTATCGATCACGCGCAGCGCGACATACAGCGTCGTGCCCGCACGAGCGCGGTCCGTCTTGATCGTGAACCACGGCGCATTGTCCGCAATGTACTTGTTCGCCTCGCGCGCCAGTTCGACCGCGATCCCGATCGCCTCTTTAAAGCGCGTCCGCGCGAGCGCAGCGCCCACCGTCGCAAAGGCCGCTTCGGATTTCTCGATCAGCGCGCGGTCCGCGTCGGTCAGCTCCCCCGGCGCCGGCACCCGCTGGTCGAAATTGCGGTAGGTGAACGTGAGCACCCGGTTCGCCAGGTTGCCCCAGTTCGCAATCAACTCGTCGTTGTTACGTCGCACGAACTCGCGCCACGTGAAATCCGTGTCCGCGGCTTCAGGCATGTTGACCGACAGCAGATAACGGAGCGGATCCGGATCGTATTTCTTGAGATAATCGTTGATCCAGACCGCCCAGTGCTCGGACTTGCTGAACTTGTGCCCTTCGAGGTTCAGAAATTCGTTGGCGGGCACGTCATAGGGCAGCGGCAGATCCGGGTCATACCCCATCAGCATTGCAGGCCAGATGATGGTGTGAAAGGGAATATTGTCCTTGCCGACAAAGTAATACCCCCGAACGTTTGGCGCTTTCGTCCACCACTCTTTCCACCTGTCCGGCGTCCCGCGGTCCTTGGCCCATTCGACCGACGCCGAATAGTAGCCGATGACCGCTTCGAACCATACATAGATGCACTTGCTCGCATAGCCGGGGAGCGGGATCGGAATGCCCCAGTCGAGGTCGCGCGTGATGGCGCGTCCGTGCAGGCCTGACTGCAAATAGTTCCGTACAAAGGCGAGCACGTTCGGCTTCCAATAGGTCTTGTCTTCGAGCCACGCGAGCAGTCTTTTCTCGAACGCGGGCAGGTCCAGATAAAAGTGCTCGCTCTCGCGTACGATCAACCGGTGCGGCGGGTCCCCGGGTTTGGCCAGCTTGCAGCGGGGCTCGATCAACTGCGTCGCGTCGAGGACGTTGCCGCAATTGTCGCACTGGTCGCCGCGCGCGCGGGAAAAGCCGCAAATCGGGCACGTCCCCGTGATATAGCGGTCGGGGAGGAAACGCGCGTCCGTCTCGCAATAGATTTGCTTCGCCGTCTCCTTGTAAAGATAGCCGTTCTGCAGAAGGCGGGAGAAAAAGTCTTGAGAGATGGCCCAGTGATTCTCCGTATCGGTGTGCGTAAAAAGGTCGAACGAGATGCCGAGCTTTTGCCAACCTTCGAGAAAGAGCGAGTGGGACCGCTCAAAGACCTCGCGCGGCGTGATTCCTTCTTCGTCCGCCGTGATGGTGACGGGCGTCCCGTGCGAATCCGAACCCGAGACCATGAGCACGTCGTTGCCGATCAAGCGATGATAACGCGCAAAGATATCCGCCGTCAGGTAAGCGCCGGCGATATGTCCCAGATGCAGCGGCCCGTTGGCATACGGCCATGCCACAAACACCCCGATTTTGTCAGCCATTTCGTCTTCTCCTCCTCTAAATAAAAACGCCGCTCGAAACGGGCAGCTCTTGCCCCGGCGGCGTGGCGCACCGTCTGCGCGCGGCCTGATCGCCGCGCGCTGTTCGCTACGGCGCGCCGCTCGACATCAACATTTCGCGAGAAACGGACTGAGCTAAGAACATGGTGAACTCCGCTCGAACTATTCTACCATAAACGCGATGAATTGCAAGTAGCATTTCATAATCTTCAATAAGGGTTGGTCAGCATCCAACGGAAATCGGGGAGCGGCCAGTAGCGGAGGAGGACGACGCCGAGCAAATTCGCCCGCGGCACCGGGCCAAAGAGACGCGAATCCCCGCTCGACGGGCGATTGTCCCCCATAACAAAGATCGTATCCTCCGGAATGCGGAAGGGCATCATCGTATACTTGTCATTGTTCACGACATAGGGCTCGTTCAAGCGCCGGTTATCGATGTAGACGACGCCATAGTCAATCGAGATTTCCTCACCGGGCAACCCGATCACTCGTTTCACGAGCACCTCGCTCGGGTCGTTGGGGTGCACAAAGGTGACGATCGCGCCTCGCGGGGGCAACCATCCATCTCCACTCGTGATCGGCTCTCCGTGCGCCGCCGCATAGGCCTCGCCCGTAATCCCCGAAATGCCCAGCCGGCTGATGAGGAGCACCTGCCCGGACTGGAGGTTCGGCTGCATGCTCGGCCCGTCGACGTGGCTCCGCGCGGTAATGCTGTCCATGACGACGAACAGCACCAGGGCAAGAACGACACTCAAAACCAACTCACGTACCAGACGGAGGACGCTCATTGTCTCCTTGCCGAAATCGTACCGCGATCGAGTGGGTGACTGATCGTTAGCTATATTGGCCGCGCAGGTCGTTCCACCGCACCAGCACTACGTCTCTGAAATTGCGCCACGAGTCCTTGAGTGGATTCACCTTGGTTTCGCTCGAATAGAGCCACTGAACGGGCACTTCCTTGATTCGATAACCCCGCTTTTGCCCGATGAACAAGACCTCGACGTCAAAACCGGTCACCATGCTGTCCCTAATGCGCCGCGCGTCTTCTCCATACAGCCGCATGCGCGTAAAGACGTCCCGCGCGACATCGTCCCGAAACGCCTTGAATCCGCACTGGGTGTCTTCGATCCCGCGCACAGTAAGCAGGCGCACGACCAGGTTGAAGACACGCCCCATCAAATGCCGGTAAAACGGCTCACGGATCCGCCGCGCCTCCGCCCCCTCGCGGGAGCCGATGACAATGTCACAGCCCTGTTCGAACCACGGCAGCAGCTTCGCCGTCTCCTCGATCGGCGTCGAGAGATCGGCATCCGAAAAAAGAAGGATATGGCCCCGCGCGCGCAGCATGCCGGTGCGGACCGCGTATCCTTTGCCGCGGTGGTCGTTGCGGATGAGCTGAATGCGAGGGTCTGTCGCGCGCACGGACTCGACGACCTCCGCCGTCCGATCGCGACTGCCGTCGTCGACGACAAGCACTTGGCTCGTATAGGACTGCTGGGCGAGGTAGCCCAGGATTCGGTGGAGGGTTTGGGGAAGGCGCCGCTCCTCGTTGTAGGCCGGTATGACAATGCTGAGGAATGGGCGCGATGCCTGACTGCTGATGGAAACCCCTGCGTCATTTAGGATTTCAGATTTCAGACTGCAGATTGAAAATACACCAGGCTCGCTTCAGTTCGTCGAATCTGCAATCTGCAATCTGAAATCTGCAATAGAGACTATTCTAACTCAATCACGGCAAAACGCCAAAATCAGGGCCCAGATACTCTGATGGAGCCGAGGAGGATGTGGTCAGAGCTTGCAGCTGCAGAGGGCGCGGCCACATTCAGACGAACCCCGGTCGCCGAATCATACATGCCCGCCTCAATCGAGTAATCGCCGGGCGCGAGCGTGCTTGGCAAGGAGAGGGTATAGGGGTCCGCAATCACTTCATTCTGTACCCAGCTTGTCGTCGGCGCCTGTCTCCCGTCCGGTTCTTGGTCTTGTTGGGCGACGAGCTTGCCCGCGGAATCCAACACGTGAACAAAAACCGTGTAGCGGCCGTCCACGGCGCCAATCGCCTGCCAGTAGAGAGTAAGAGGGATCTTCGCTCCAGGCGCAAACGTCTGCCCGTTCAGGTCGTAGCCAAGCAGCCTGATGTTCTCGCCGAGTTGAGCCGACAATGGATGACCCGGCGATGGCAGTTCAAACCGATGCGGGCGCCCTGTAATCTGTAGAGTGCCAATCTCCACCATGCGCAGCAACGCAGGCCCGTGAGCTACAAGGTTGGCCATGGACTCATCCCGCACAGGGATTGTGGCGGTAGGAGCCGCCGGCTCTCCTGATTTCGCATCCGCCATCCCGAGGAGGATCACCGCGCGTCCCGGCGCTGTCTGTGCATCCACCTTGAGGCGCAATTTGTCCGTCCAGCTTTCCCCCGCGGCCCATTCCAGGGTTGAGAACGAATCCGCTGCGGGTCGGAGCACCACCGGCGGACTCGCTACGCCTGTGGAATCGACAAGTTGAAGATAGAGCATATAGTCATGCATGGGCTTTTGCCGCGCGAGCCAATGCAACGTGAGCGGCACATTCTCCCCCGCGCTCACTTGCTCTCCGCCTATCTCTACCCCGCTCAACGCAACTTCGTTCCACTCGGCCAGGTCGCGGCCCGGCGCAGGCGACTCGGGCCGAGTGCGCGGACGCACCACCTGGATATGGTCCCCCAGGGTGACAGTTTGCCCGCGCGCGTTTTCGGGAGCGATGACACTCGCCGCGCGACCGTTCGCAACGTCGTACATGACCACCTGTACCGCATATTCTGCAGGCGGCGTGCCCGCGGGAATCAAGAGAGTGTGGTGATCTGCGACGGTCTGGCCGGGCTGCCAGGTGGACGTCGCCAGAGTGCCGTACGCCGGCCGGCTGTCCTGCTGGGCCCAGATGATCCCGCGCCGCGCGAGTGAAGCCGAGGCCAAGGCGGCGATGCGAACGCTGATCGTATAGTCTTGTCCAACCGGCCGGACCGCCTGCCAATCCAATTCTAGCATCAAGCTGTCGTGCCCTGCTTCCAGCGGAGCGTCCGAGATGTGGTAGCCGACGAGGTTCACGCCGTTTTCAAACTGGAGCGGAACGGCAAAACGCGTGCCGCGCCCAGGGGTGCCGGACCAATAGGAGACGAGGCGCATCTCGCCAAAAGTCTGCTCGCCCAGATAAAAAGCGTGCTGGTCGAGCCAACCCTCCGCGGGGTGAGAGGATAGATTCTGCACCACCGCCCACACGTTTCCAGAATGCGCGACGGCCTCTTGCAGGTCGTGCTCATTGCCGAGATCCCCGTAGTGGATGGGAGGTCCCTGATAATGTCCGAGCAAGTATCCGATCTGCCAGTTGGCGTGGAAGAGGACCGTGTCGCCCGCTTGCGCCTTGCGCTCAATCGCCTGGATGAGCGGTATATAGTTCTCCGCCGCGGCGTCGTAGCGGTCAAAACGGAAATAGTAATCGTCGAGTGAGTAGGCGGAAACGCCGACCAGAAGCAGAGCCGCCGGAACCATGGCGAGCCGCGCCCGCGTGCCGAAAACCAGCACCGCGCGGGCGAGCACAAGCGCGAGAGGCACAAACGCAAGCGCAAAAAGTCGTCCGACGAGAATGGGCAGGAGGAGATAGAGCGGATAAACGGCGACGATCGGTACGGCGGCGAGCGCAAGCAGAAGCAGGTCCACGCTGCTCGTCGAGCGCTGCAGAATCAACAGGCCCAGTCCGAGCAAGAGGAGAGCCAAGACGAGGGCGGCACCCAGTTGCGCATTCGCGAGCGGGAGGGTCGTTCCAACGGTGAGGGCGGCAAAACCGCGCGCGACAAATACGGGCAGCGATTGCACATTGTGACCCGCGCGGTCTTCGAGGTGTCCGAGCGTGGCCGACCAGCGCAGGAGCAGCCAGGGCAAGAAAAGTACCACGATCGTCGCCGAAACGGCGAACCAGCGGAGCACAAAGGCGCGCCGCGTTTTCAGGAACGGTAAGAGGACCAGGCCCTCGGCGAGGAAGACAAACGCGGTATGGTAGAGCGTGTACATGGCCAAGAGCATCGTCACGGCGTAGGCGAGCCAAAGCCTGTTCCGCAGCGGCACATTCACGCCGGCTTGCCATAAGCCCACGAACCAGTAGAGCGCGAGCGCCGTCAGAAACACGGCCAGCGCGTACATCCGAATTTCCTGCGAGTAATAAATGTGAAAGGGCGCGATGGCTCCTACCGCCGCGGCGGCCATACCCACGCGGCGACTAAAAGCGCGCTTGCCGATGGCATAGAGCAGCGCGACCGTGGCGAGACCCGGAAAGACCGAAAAGAAGCGGAGCGCCAATTCGGAGGTGCCGGCCAGGGGCAGATAAAAGTGGAGGAGATAGTAATACAGAGGAGGATGCGGATCGTTCTCGGCGCCCTCTGTGGTGATCGCGACCAGCGATCTCTGCGCCGAATAGACGCTGTAACCCTCGTCGCCCCACATCCGCAGTTCGCCGATGCGCACCATCCGCAAGCCGAACGCGAGGAGCAGGAGGAGCAAGAGAGTGGCTGTGGCGCGGGAGCCGCCAGATCGCTTGAGCGTCATGAGAGCTCTCTAGAAGAGCGCACTTCCAGAGAGGATGGCTCCGTCATTGTCATTGCGAGCGAAGCGAAGCAATCCCCATCTTGGAAATTGGAGATGGCTTCGGGTTCGCCGACCGAAAGTGCTGTCGGACGAACCCTCGCAATGACAGGCCGCAGCGATTCTGACAGGGACCTGCCCTGAAGGGGAATAGTGCTGTGTATCCATTTTGTCCGCCATTCTCACTCCCGCACCAAGGCCGCTTCGATCTCCGCGTCAGTCACCCGGCGCAGCACCTCACCGCGCCGTTGGAGCCAGCGCGGCAGCCCGAGCAGGCCGGCGATCTGGCCGCGCAGAGTTGCCCGCGCGGCCTCCCCGCGCCAGCTTTTCAAGGCCTTACCCGTGATCTCGAGTTGCGCGCGGATGACCTGGCGCCAGTATTTCTTCCAGAGTGCCGCCGGATAGTCCCTGGCGAGTACAAAGATGAGATTGCGCCTGCCATAATAGCTCGCAATCCGCCCCCCTCCAGTCGCGCTCACCTGGTGGTAGACAATCGCCCGGGGCGCATAGGCGCACGCGTAGCCTGCCAGACGCGCGCGCCATCCGAGGTCCACATCTTCGCAGTAACTTCCGAGCGCCTCGTCGAGGAGGCCAATCTCGTCGAGCATGGTCCTGCGGTATGCAGCCGCGGCCGCACATGGCGCGAATACACCGGAGGAATCGTCATACTGGCCGCAATCTTCCTCCCAGACGCCGCGGTTGCCCGGAAGACCATTGATACGACAATAATCGCCTGCGCTGTGCAAATGATTCCGCCGGTCAAAGAGCCTCAGCTTGGTGGCGGCCATGCCTGCCTTCGGGTCGGCCGCGAGCGCGGCGCTCAGTTCCTCGAGCCAGCGCGGGTCTGCTTCCGTATCATTGTTGAGGAGGACGACAATCTCGCCCCGCGCGGCCCGGATGCCTTCGTTGGTGGCGGGTGCAAAGCCGCGATGGGTGGGGAGCGCAATCACACGGATTTCGGGGTAATCGCGCGCGAGCAGCTCCCGCGAGCCGTCCGTTGAGCCGTCGTCTACGACAATCGTCTCAAACCCGTGCAGAGTTTGCCGGCGGAGTGCATCCAGGCAAGTGGGGAGCAACCGAATACCGTTCCAGTTGGGGATGATAACGGAAATCACAGGGAATTTAAGATTTGAGATTTAGGATTTCACCCCGCTGATCCTTCGACTGCGGCCGCTAGATCGGCGGCCTTCGCTCAGGACGTGGGGTCTCCGCTACGCTCCGAGATTTCAGATTTCGGATTGGGCCCAATCTGTGGGGTTGGATCTACGTCCTATTCCAATGCTCAAAGAATTCGGCGAGGGCATCTTGCCAGGGTCGAAGGCGAATGCCGAGGGTGGTCCCCGCGGCGAAATTGGCCAGGGCGCCAAAGCTGGGAGGGATCGAGTCCCGCTTATAATCCGCGAGGACCGTCGGCGTCACAGGCACGTCTTCCATTCCGGCGGATTGGAGCACTCGCCGCGCCCACTCGTACCGTGAAGTGTACCCCTCGCCAATCAGATGATAGATGCCAAAATGTTCTGTCTCGATCAGCTCTGTGATCGCTCGCGCCAGATCGGGCACGTAGGTCGGGTTGCCGATTTCGTCCGTGACGACTGCGACGGTTCCGTTGCGCTTCGCTCCGGCGATGATCTTGCCGGGGAAATGATTGCCTCCGAGCGAGTACAGCCACGCGATACGAACGATGTAGAAACGGTTGAGGAACATCCGGACATAACGCTCGCCGGCCAGCTTGGACGCCGCGTAGGGATTGATCGGATGCGGCTCATCCAGTTCCAGGTACGGCGAATTCTTGGTTCCGTCAAAGACTTCATTCGTACTGATGTAGAGCATGGCCGCGTGGGCGCGCTGGCAGGCGAGCGCCACGTTCTGCGTACCGAGGGCATTGATCCGAAAAGCTTCCAGCGGTTCGCGCGCGCAGCGATCCACATCCGTCAGAGCTGCGGTGTGGATGACGAGGTCCGGCTTGAGGTGAACCAAGTCCTCGATGCCTTGCCGCCCCGTCATATCAAACTCGGGGAGATCGAGAATCGAAATGGAATGCCGAGGCCCGAGCGTTTGCGCCAACTCCCGACCGAGTTGGCCTCGACCGCCCACAATCGCGATGTTCATTCGATCTTCCCCTTGAATTCTGTGAGCACTTGCTCCCACGCATCCGGGTGCCCGCGGATCTGCGCGACCCGATGTGCCCATGCTTCCATCTCGTCTTGATTATCCAATCGGCCGTAGGCCGCCCCAATGAGGTAGGCCAAATCCGCGTTCCAGGGTGAGAGCTCCAGTGCCTGCCGTGCCGCCGCGATCGCCGCGGGGTAATCGGCGGTCTGGAACTGGCAAGCGGCAAGGACTTGCCAGGCGAGTCCAAATTTGGGCAGTTGCTCGATGACGGCCTTCAGCGGGTCCACGGCGCCGGCATAGTCGCCATGATTGCGCTCGAGGAGCGCATCCATGAATTGACCGTATACCCCGGCGACGGCAATAGAAGGATCCAACTTGGCCGCGAGTTGGAACTGCTTGCGCATCTCGTTCAGGCGAAACTCTTCAATAGAGAGAATCTCGT
Source organism: Chloroflexota bacterium (assembly GCA_023380675.1). Next base: position 7,226 of record JAMCRS010000419.1, on the reverse strand, counting down.
CCTCCGACCGGTAAAGCATCGCGAGACCGGCGAAATAGTGAACGAGGGCGCTCCCCAGTGACAAGCGCTGCGCCTGGGCGAACGCCTCTTCCGCCTGATCGTACAGCTTGATGGTAAAGAGGGCCAGCCCGAGTTGATAGTACGCATCCCCATCCAAGGGGTTCTCTTCAATCCGTCGACGCATCTCGGGGATGAGGTTCTGGGCTTGCGCCAGCGCCGGGGTGATGACCTCGGCGGCCTGCCCGGCATAGACGGCGGCGCCACAGTACTCGCAATTCAAATCGCCGTGATGGATGGGCGCGCCGCAGGACGGGCAAACGAGTGTGCGCAGTGAGGTGAGTTCCAACGGCAGGGCTCTCCTTTGAGAATGGCGTGATTATATCAGTTTTTACACAAAGGGGGTAATTTTCTCCCTCAATTGCCTTGACGCCCATACATGCGGGGTGTATAATCCCCGCGCAGACTCGGGTTGCCAAACTCAGCGCCGCCTAACTTGGCGCCGCTGCTTTCGGCTCGGACTTGCTATTCCAAGGTGAGGAGAAGAAAAACCAGATGATGGAAGAAAAGAACACGGCTCTACCCGAGACCGCGCCCCCGCCGACCTGGCCGGCGCGCGTGCGCGGTATCCTACACGGACCGGTTCTCATTGGCCTGGTCGCCGCGTTGATCGCCATCGCTCTCTCGGTCTTTGGCATGGTTCGCAATCCGGACGCGACTCCTCTCAACGTGCGCTCGCTGTTGCTAGTGATTGTCCTCGCCGGCGGAAGTTGGGGGCTGATTGCCTGGGCCATTGCCACCGCGGCCGTCGAGGCGGGAAAAGATGATGTCAACTAGGTAAGGGGTTTGACTTTATGAAAGCAGTCGTCATGGCCGGCGGTGAGGGTTCGCGGCTTCGTCCCCTGACCATCAATCGCCCCAAGCCCATGGTGCCGATCTGTAATCGGCCGGTCATGGGCCACATCATCGAGCTTTTGAAACAGCACCACATCGACGACGTGGTGGCGACGCTGCAATATCGTGCCGGCGATATCCAGAACTATTTTGGCGATGGGTCGAACGTCGGCGTCGAGATGCACTATTCGGTGGAGCCGCGGCCGCTCGGCACCGCCGGTTCTGTCAAGTTTGCGGCCAACTTTCTGAACGACGACCCCTTTCTGGTGATCAGCGGCGACGCGCTGACCGACTTTAACCTCACCGAAATCGTCGAATTCCACAAACGCGTCGGCGCCGCTGTCACTATCACTCTCTATCGCGTGCCGACACCGCTCGAATATGGTGTCATCATTATCGACGCGCAGGGGCGCGTCGAGCGCTTTTTGGAAAAACCCTCCTGGGGCGAAGTCATTTCCGATACGGTCAATACCGGCATTTACGTGATCTCTCCTGAAGTCCTCGATCTCGTCGAGCCCGGTACCCCGGTCGATTTCAGCAAGGACCTTTTCCCGGAATTGATGAAGCGCGGCGCGCCGCTGTACGGCTTTGTCGCAAACGGTTATTGGACGGACGTCGGCAATATTAGCGAATACATGCGGGCGACCAGCGATCTCCTCTCCGGCAAAGTGAACCTCGGCGAAGTTGGACGGCACATCGGGGGCGGCATCTATGTTGAGGATGATGTCGAGATTGCCCCCGACGCCCAGTTGTATGGCCCAATTTATCTCGGCCTCGGCAGCCGCGTCAAGGGCGGCGTCGTGATGCACGGCCCGACCGCCATTCGCCCGTACAACATCGTGGACAACCTCGCCCACATCGACCGGAGCATCGTCTGGCGCAATTCGTACATCGGCGAAGGCGCCGAATTGCGCGGCGCCATCGTCGGGCGCCGCTGCACCTTAAAGTCACGCGTCGTCGTCTTTGAAGGCGCCGTCCTCGGCGACGAATGCATGGTCGATGCGGGCGCCGTCATTCATCCCAACGTCAAGATCTGGCCGAATAAAGAAATCGAAGCCGGAGCCACCGTCAAGTCGAGTCTCGTCTGGGGTTCCCAGGCCCGGCGGGCCTTGTTCGGGCGCTTTGGGGTCACCGGCCTCGTCAACGTCGATCTCACCCCCGAGTTCGCCGCCCGGCTTTCCGCCGCCTTTGGCGCGACGCTGCCCAAGGGGTCGAGTGTCATCATCAACCGCGACCCCCACCGCGCCGCCCGAATGATCAAGCGCGCTATGGTGAGCGGTTTGCCTTCGGCCGGGGTCACGGTCCAGGACGTGAACTCGGTGCCGATTCCGGTGGCCCGCTATTTCACGGGGGTGAGCGGCGCCTCCGGCGGCGTCCACGTTCGACTCTCTCCCTTCGACCAGCGGGTAGTCGACATTCGCTTTTTTGACAAAGACGGCATGAACTTGGGCAAGGCCAAAGAGCGGAGCGTCGAGAACGTGTTCTTCCGTGAGGATTTTCGGCGCGTTTCCTTCGACGAGCTTGGCCGCATCGAGGAAGTCGGCGGCGTGCCCGAGCGCTACTATATCCAGGGCTTTTTAAAGGCCCTCAATGTCCAGGCGATCCGCGAGGCTCACTTTAATCTGGCCGTGGACTATGCGAGCGCGCCGACCTCCCTCATCCTGCCGCTCATTCTGAACGAGCTGGGGTGCACAGTCGTCGCGCTGAACGAACGCATCGACGAGAACAAAATGTCCATGACCGGCGCGGAACTCCTGCACGGCATGGACCAACTCACCTCCATCACGGGAGCCGTCAAGGCGGACCTCGGCTTGCGCTTTGACGTGGGAGGCGAACGGGTCTGGATCGTGGACAACCTCGCAGAGAAATTGACCGGCGCGCAGGTAGCCGCGGCTTTTATGGAATTGGCCTTGCGCGCGTCTGGCGATGGGAGTCAACCGCGCGTGGTGGCGGTAATGGTCAACCAGCCGCGCCTCTTTGATGAGATTGCCGCGCGTCATGGCGCACAAATTCGCCGCACTCCGATTGATCCTCAAGCGCTCATGAATGCCACCGGGGACCCAAACGTCCTTTTGGCCATGAGCGGAGCCGGCGAGTTTATCATGCCTTCTTTCCATCGGCTCATCGACGCCATGTTTGCGGCAGCCAAGCTGCTCGAGTTCCTCGCGACCCAAAGAACCAAGCTGAGCGATGTCGTGGCCACACTTCCACCCTACCATGTCGCTCAAAAACGGGTCGCCTGTCCCTGGGACCAAAAAGGCACCGTGATGCGTCTCTTGAACGAGCAATACAAAGACAAGATCATCGAGCAAGTGGATGGGGTCAAGCTGCAGGTCGACGATGGCAGTTGGATCCTGGTAGTGCCCGAGCCGGATGAAGCGGTCTTTACCCTCTTTGCCGAGGCGCCCACGGATCAAGCCGCCTCGGCTCTGGCCGACCGCTATGTTCGAGTGATCGAAGGCATGCGGAGCTGATTTGCACCCGACCATCGACTTGAACTGGTTTGAGCTCTCTACTTACAGCGCTCTGGTCGGCCTCGGCATCCTCGCCGGCCTCGCCGCGACCTACCTGTTGTGGCGCGGTGGCCAGCACAAGAAAGCAAAGAACGCGCGCAGCTTTTTTGCATTTTTGGACGCCGCATGGGTCGTCCTGCTCGCCGGTCTCGTCGGCGCACGTACATATCACGTTCTCACCCATTGGCCCTATTACGCCACGCGACCTGAGCAGATCGTCCAATGGGAAAATCTGCCGGGTGTCCCCTTTGACGGCGGGCTGGCCATGCGGGGCGCCTTGATCGCCGGGGTTGTAGCGCTCGCACTGTATGCCCGACTGCGCCGGCTTGGCTTTTGGCGACTCGCCGACGCCGCCGCTTGTGGGCTCGCGCTCGGGCAGGCGATTGGGTGGCTTGGCGCTCTCACGTACGGCGCCAACTATGGAGCCGTGAACCAAAGCCGCTTCGCCATAGAGTTGCCTGACCTCTACGGACTCGTGCAGCCGCGTTTCCCTCTCCAGCATTTGGAAATTGCGCTTTTCGTCGTTGTACTGTTTTGTCTCTTCGTTGTGGCCCTGAGAAACCCGCGCCGCGGCACACTCTTCCTGACCTATCTTCTGATTACCTCTGCGGCGAACTTCGCTCTGGGTTTCGGACGCGGGGATCAGTCCGCGTACATCGGCGCCCTCCGCGTGGACCAGGTTGTGGATCTGGCCCTCGGCGTGAGCGCCCTCGTCGCCTGGCTCGTACGAAGCAAGCTGCCGGCGCATATGCCCGCCGCTTCACCCTTGATATCTCGGACAGTGCATGGAGAATTCTAGAGAATATTCGAGCGAGCTAATTGCCGAGCCGCCTGTATGGGTGGCCGATCCGGTCGCCCTCGAGCGCTTGCAGACAGTGCTTGCCCAGGAGCCGGTGATTGCCGTCGATACGGAATCGGACAGTCTGTTTTCCTACTTTGAAAAAGTCTGCCTCTTGCAGTTCTCGACCCCAAGCCAGGACTATTTGGTAGACCCCCTCGCCGTCGACATTTCTCCTCTCGGTCCCCTTTTCGCCGACCCGGGCCCCGAGAAGCTGTTCCACGCCGCCGAGTACGACATTCTTTGCTTGAAGCGGGACTACCACTTTCGCTTTCGTCATATCTTCGATACGATGATTGCGGCGCGCGTGCTCGGCTGGAAAAATGTGGGCCTGGGCAACATCCTTCAAGAGCGCTTTGGCATCACGCTGAACAAGAAAATGCAGCGCGCCGACTGGGGCCACCGCCCGCTCAGTCCGGAGCATCTGGCATACGCGCGGGAAGACACGCACTATTTGATCGCGCTGCGCGACCTGCAGCTCGCCGAGCTGGAACGGCTCGGCCGTTTGGAAGAGGCGCGGGAGGAATTCGAGCGTCTTACACGCGTCGAACCGACTCCGCGCCGCTTTGACCCCGACGCCTATTGGAACATTCCCGGCGCGCGTGACCTCGATCCGACGCGCCTCGGCATTTTGCGCGAGCTCTACCGTCTCCGGGACGCGCAGGCGCGCAAAGAGGACCGTCCTCCGTTCAAGGTCCTCCCCGACTCGACTCTGATGCATCTCTCTGAAGCGCGGCCCGATTCCTTGCGCGAGCTCCAGCGCATTCACGGCCTCTCCCCGTTTATTCTCCAGCGCTATGGCGAAGCGGTTCTCCGCGCGGTTGCGCGTGGCCGGGCTTCGCCCCAAGAGCACCCGCCGCGCCCGCATGCGCGCGGTGGAGTTCCGCTCGACCCGGCCGCGCGCACGCGCTTGGCCCACCTCAAGGAATGGCGAAAAAAGCGCGCCGCCGAGCGGCAGGTCGAGCCGGACGTCATCGTGTCGAACGACGTCCTCTTTGCCATCGCCCGGACGAACCCCCACACGCTCGACGCCCTCGTCGCCTCCAGCCATCTCTCGCCGTGGAAGACGCAGGAGTACGCCGCGGACCTCCTCGCCGCCCTCCACGACCGGCATAAATGACCCGCGCCGCTACTCCCTTTTGACCTGCCTTTGACCCCACTAGGACTGATCGGCGCGAGAATATATCCAGTCTTGCCAAGTGGGAGGAACATTGTCTACGTCACGACAATTGTGGGCGCAGACCTGTTGCGCCCTCTTTTTCTTATTGGTCTCCGTCGCTTGCGGGACTGCGCCATCCCAACCCGACATTCGCTTCAAGGATGTGGACCCCGGGTCGGCGGTTTCCTATTCGCCGAATGACACCAAACCGCTCCGCGTCGCCGTTGCCGCCGTCATCTCGCCGAAGGGCACCGTCGAAAGCTACAGCGACCTGCTCGCTTATCTCGGGCGCAAACTCAACCGCCGGGTCGAACTCGTGCAGCGTCAAACCTACGCCGAAGTAAATGACTTGGTTAAGAACGGCGAAGTGGATGTCGCTTTTGTCTGCACGAGCGCCTACGTCGTCGGACAACGCGATTTTGGCATGGAGTTACTGGTCGCGCCCCAAGTGAACGGCGAAACGGTCTACTACTCGCTCTTGATCGTTCCCTCGGACAGCCCGGCTCGTTCGATGGCGGATTTACGCGGCAAAGTGTTCGCTTTCACCGATCCCATCTCCCTGACAGGACGGGTCTATCCCACCTCGCTGGTCAGATCCCTGGACGGTTCTCCGGACGCCTACTTTGCGCGCGTCTTTTTCACCTACAGCCATGATAACGCGATCAAGGCGGTCGCGGACAAAGTCGCGGATGGCGCGAATGTGGACAGCCTCGTCTACGATTACCTGATGGCGCGGGATCCGACGATAGCCGCACGTACCCGCGTGATTCACCGCTCACCCGCCTTTGGCATTCCTCCGGTCGTCGTTAACCCAAACTTCAGTCCGCAGCTGAAGGAAACCTTGCGCGAGCTGTTCCTCCAAATGAACGCGGATCCAGAAGGTCAGGTGATCCTGCGCAGTCTCATGATTGATCGGTTCGTGGTGGCGTCCGATCGGATCTACGATTCCGCGCGGGCTCTAGAACTCCAAGTGAACACGGCTCCTTAGGGATGCCGTCAGATGAGCGTGTCGTCAGCAAGCCCGCCCTCGTCCGACAGGACGGTGTGGCGCCGATAAGGCAAGAAATGATCTGATATGCGACTCCCTGACAATTCGACGCGGCGGTTGCGTGATTGGGTTCTGCGGCCGGGCGTTCGCACCAAAATCATGGGCATCGTCCTGGGACTCGTGCTGCTCCTGGGTTTCGGCATCACCTGGGAGGTGCGCGCGAGCATGACGGCGGCGCTGACGACGCGTCTCGAGGAGCGTGGAGTTTCCATTGCCCGTGATCTCGCCGCTCGTTCCACCGACTATATCCTGATCAACAACACCTACGCGCTTCACGAACTCCTGAAGGACACGATTCACAACAACAGCGACCTGCGGTATGCCTTCCTTCTCGACGAAAACGGTCGTGTGCTCGTCCACTCGTTTGACGGCGGTTTCCCGCGCGGGTTGGCGGGGAAAAACTCGGTGGCCTCCTCCGAACGTGCCCACAGCGTCACCTTGACGAGCGACGAAGGACCGATTCATGACATCGCCGTCCCGATCTTTGAGGGACGTTCGGGCACCGCCCGCGTTGGACTGACGGAGACGAGCGTTCAGGCGGCAGTCAATGAATTGACCCGGACGATGCTCCTGACGACGCTTGCCGTCTCGCTGTTAGGCGTCGGCGCCGCCTATTTGCTGACTTTGATCTTGACCCGGCCCATTCTTTCCCTCGTGGAGGTCACCCAAGCCGTGGGGCAGGGCGACCTCACGCGCAAAGCACCACCCTGGGGCGACGACGAAATTGGTCAACTCTCCGCTGCGTTTAACCGCATGACCGCTGAACTGGCCCAAGCT